>SLJO01000086.1 GCA_007135095.1 Bacteroidales bacterium
CACAGAAAAGATGAAAAAATTTCATGTTAAAGCGAAGCGGTTCCTCCTGGAAGTCTCTTTGCAAGATAATAAAATTCTTTTTTTCTCTTTCAGTGCGGGAAGTAATCCTTCACTGTAAAAAATTAGTTAAAACCGATTTTTCTCCCGGACCGTTACATAGCCAGATCCCTGTTTTTGTTTAGTTCTGCACCAAACAGTTTGTTAAAAATTTTAGTTATTTTTGACTGCAGATAGAATAAAATATATTTTCCTGTTTGCCCATATTGCCATGGCGGCAATTAAGATACTGTGATTATTGCCTGACTTGTCCTGCAGACACATTTTAAATTACCCTGTATTTATGCCAGCCGGTATCCTGCTCACGACTGCCTATTTCCCACCACCTGAATATTTCGTGTCTGCATCGGCCGCCGAAAAAGCACTGATAGAAAGGCATGAGAACTACAAAAAGCAAACTTACAGGAACAGGTGCAGGATATTAACAGCCAATGGCCCGCTATCACTTGTAATTCCGGTGAAGAGATTCAGGGGCAGGAAAACTTCGATTAATGAAATAAAACCTGATTACAGCTATAAATGGCAAAGGCTTCACCGTATATCAATTGATTCGGCCTACCGCTCAGCACCGTTTTATGAGTATTATATTGATGATATCATTCCTTTCTTTGAATTAAAATTTGATTACCTCATAGACCTTAATTCAGCAATACTCGAAAAAATGCTGGAAGTTATGAATTTACGGGTATCCTGGGAGTATACAAACAGCTTCATGGAACAACCGCCGCCGGGTTTTATTGATGTTAGAGAAAGTATACATCCAAAAAGGAATATTCCGGAAACAGCCAGAATAGCAGAATCCATGAATTATATACAGGTATTTCAGGAAAAATGGGGCTTTATACCCGGCCTGAGCATACTGGATCTGTTATTTAATACCGGTCCTGATGCGGCCGTACTTTTGAAAAATGCGGCTGCTGAGTTAAAATCCTGATTCCGGCAGGTTCTCAGTATGATAAATGGCTGGACTCCGGTGTGCGGAAGAGGCAATAATGGCTGCATTACAAAGGAAAAATCCGGATCACCCCGCAGTGAAGGCAGATCCGGATCAATTTCAGAAAAAATAATCCATTGTATTGTCTCAAGATCAAAACCTGATCCCGGCAGTAACGATAAACCTGTCATTTGTAAATCTTCCCAGTGCAGGTTCCATTTCCATACCGGGAACCTGGTCATACAGAAAATAATTCCTGTCATGCATTGTTCTGACAAATCCCAGATCAACATAAAAATTTCGCTCACGGAAACCAAATCCACCGGACCAGGCGGTGAGTCCTGCATCCTCATTTATCTGCCCGGAGGCGAAGGGACTGCCGTAAAGTGCATAACCGCCACGGAGCATAAACTGGCCCAGACGAAGCTCGACACCGCCCTTTAGATTTTCGGTTTGACGGTAAACAGTCTGTATAGTTTCATTCTGGTCAATAAAATCGGCTCCGCCATCGGTTTCCCTTAACCTCATGGTTGTATAATCAACATATTCATAATCAACGCTGATAACACCCATCTGTCCGGGTAACATAAGTCCAATCCCGCCGATAAACCGGAACGGCGTGTTAAGGGAATAATCCCTGACACGGGGGCCGATGGGATTACCATTGACTGTGGTGGGCACAGCACTGAAAGGCCTTTTATATTCATCAACTGGAAAATCAGAGGCAAACCACGACTCCATCGAATGATCCCATTCATCTGTCAGATTATAGAAGGTGGGAAGATGGAATGATCCGCCGAGTCTTATCATCTGGATCGGGTTATATATAAATCCGGCTTTAAAAGTATATCCTGTTCCTGATGTATGGAGATTCCGTCTGAACCTGAATTGCTCGAAATAGTATTCAGGATCATGGTCATTGGTTTCAGTGTAATTTGAGGCCCTGGTATAGTCAACCGACTCAATTGCAAATGTTGCCCCCAGGTAAAACTTATGCTCATAATTGGCACCAAAGGAAAACAGCCATTCGCCGGTATGGCCGCTTGTATTGATAATTTCCCGCTGCACCGAACCAAGCGGTACAAGAGGAAAATAAGAAAAAGGATTATCCTCTTCATTATCTATAACGTAAGTATCATACGCAAGCCTTTCCCAGAAAGGATCAAGCTCGTCGGGATGAAAGCCTTCAGCTCCTGTAGCGGGATGGTATGCAAAGTAATCGGCCATTGAACTGTCCCAGTTCCTCCCTTCAATCACCTGCCTGCGGTTGAAATCATTGTGGCGATGATAGCCGAGTCCGAAGTTGGTGCCAACCCAGCCATTTTCCTTATCCCTGTTAAAACTTGCCACGAAACCTATGTTATTGAGTCCGAAGTTATGTTCATTTTCAGTCCGCCGGTCACCGTAAAAAGTTGTTCTTGCCTCATCCATGGAAAAGGACGGGGTAAATGTCAGTTCGGTTGTCCTGAAAACCCCGATGCCTGCCGGGTTATACCCGAGGGATGAAAAGTCCCCGCCAAGGGACGCAAATGCTCCACCCATACCGGCCGAGCGGGCCGTAGAACCAAAAAACCTTTGGGAATAACGCAGGGCGTCGGCTTCGTTTTGCGCAATAGCATAGCTCAGACTGATGATACTGATAAGTATAATGGATATTGTACGTCTCATTTGTCAATGATTTATCTTTATTAAGATCACATATTTAACTCTATTACCTGAAACCGCACCCGTAAAATTTACATGGCTTCTAACTATGTGAGATTACCTTCTGCCTCCGCTGCTGCCGGGAGATGTGCGTGAACTGCTGCCACCTGATCCTGATGATGTGCGCGAAGCACCACCGGAACTTGCCGGTGCAGAACCGGAATTTCGCGGGGCAGGTGATCTGGTTACAGAAGGTGTGCTGCGGCCCGATGGTGTTGACCTGACGGCAGGCGTACTCCTCGTTGTCGGTGTGGTCCGGCGGACTGAAGTAGTTCCTGAATTTCCTGACCGGTTGTCCGGGCGGTTATATGTTGCACTGTTAGTGGGCCTTGTATATGTTGAACCACTGGAGGAACCACTTGTCGAACCGCTGCTTTCCGGGTTCACACTTCTTGTCTGGTAATTGCTGCTGCCGCGGTTATAAGTTATCCTGTCGCCGGAAGCAGGCCTGGTATAAGTAGGAGTTGAAGTCTGGCGTGTCTCAGTTCCTGCCTCATCCCTTCTGCCGGAGCCTGTCGTACCTGCAGGGCGGGTTGTTGTGCCTGCCGGCCTGGTGGTCGTACCTGCAGGGCGGGTTGTTGTGCCTGCCGGCCTGGTGGTCGTACCTGCAGGGCGGGTTGTTGTGCCTGCCGGCCTGGTGGTCGTGCCTGCAGGGCGGGTAGTTGTGCCTGCCGGCCTGGTGGTCGTGCCTTCAGGGCGGGTTGTTGTGCCTGCCGGCCTTGTGGTCGTGCCTTCAGGACGGGTTGTTGTGCCTTCAGGGCGGGTTGTTGTGCCTGCCGGCCTGGTGGTCGTGCCTGCAGGGCGGGTTGTTGTCCCTGCCGGCCTTGTGGTCGTACCTTCAGGACGGGTTGTTGTGCCTGCCGGCCTGGTGGTCGTACCTGCAGGGCGGGTTGTTGTCCCTGCCGGCCTGGTGGTCGTGCCTTCAGGACGGGTGGCTGTACCTGCCGGACGGGTTGCAATACCTTCCGGCCTGGTGCTTATGGTTTCCGGACGGGTGGTAGTGCCTGCCGGTCTTATAGCAGTACCAGCTCTCCTTGTATCGGTTGTTCTCGTATCAACCGGCCTGATACCGGTGCTCCCGCCTCCCCTGGCAACTGGTGCTGAAGTGGCTGTCCGGCGACCAAAAGCTGACCTTTCTGATGAGCCACCCATAGGGCCGGAGCCTATATAGCTTCCCGATCCGCGTCTGTGGCCGGTATGGTATGTGACCTGACGGCCGCGCACGGGAGTGTGATATCCGTAATAACCATAATGCCCCCAATAGGTATGAGGATAAAATGCGGTCCGTGCATAGAAACCATGTCCGTAATAGGGAAAATGGTGATGTCCCCAGTAAAACGGAGAATAACCATAATAGAAGGATGAACGCCATGGAGAATAGAAGGGCGAATAAAACGGGCTGTACCAGCCGAATGAAACACCAAAATGATAACGGTTCATGCTTCTCCAGTAATAATCGGTATAAAACGGATCGTAGTACCCTCCGTAATGACCCACGTGAAACCTCCTCATTCTTGTTGACCAGTAGAAGTCGTTAGGGTTATAATAATAGTTGGTAATATTTACGGTCTTACCATCCTGATATTCGCTTTCTGCATAATAACCCTGATCATATGCAAAGGTATCACGGCCTACTACATAATACTCTTCAAAATATATGGTATCGGAAGGTGAAACACCATATTCCTGGTAAGCATAGCGTTTCTCTTCGTTCTGATATTCACTGGAAGGCTGGATCCGCCTTTGCTGAGGTCGGTCTTCCTCCTGCACTATAGCAACAACAGTTTCATCACCGGGAGTGTAATAAAGATCATCGTATCCCGTTGATAAATATGTTCCTGATGAACATGCTCCGGTGATCAGAGCCAGAACCGTAATTATTTTCACTTTTGCTTTCATGATTAACCTCCCGATTGGTTTTGTGTAATTCACTAATTTGCGCCGATCTAAATTCACTAAACTAATAACAAAATCCATACCATTTATCTATCCTGGTAAAAGTTTTATCCCGCAGAAATGTTAATCCGAAGGGATGGAAGCCCGCCTGAAAAAACTGATCCTTTCGGATGAACATACTCCGTTCACAAAAAACGCTGAATATATGCAGTGGGGACATTACCGCGGGATTGACGGGAAAAATGGAGGAATTGAGCCGGATTAACCCGCCTGATTAAAACCAAAATTATGTTACTTTTGCTTTCCTGAACAACCTCCGGCAAATTGTTGGGAAAATTCATACATTTGCGAATCTTTTTTTATTAACTGATTTAAAAAATCCATACCAAATAATTATGGCTAAAGGTTTAACCAGCAGAAAAGAAAATTATTCACAGTGGTATAATGACCTAGTTATAAAGGCTGATCTTGCAGAGAATTCGGCGGTGCGCGGATGCATGGTAATAAAACCATATGGTTATGCAATCTGGGAAAAGATGCAGGCGGTTCTCGATAAAATGTTCAAAGATACCGGCCATTCAAATGCTTATTTCCCCCTGTTTATCCCAAAATCATTTTTAAGCCGGGAAGCTGATCATGTCGAGGGGTTTGCCAAGGAATGTGCAGTAGTAACCCATTACAGGCTTAAGAGTTCCCCGGGTGGCGGAATTGAAGTGGATGAAACGGCTAAGCTGGAGGAGGAACTAATAATAAGGCCAACATCAGAAACAATTATCTGGAGCACATACAAGAACTGGATACAATCATACCGGGATCTGCCGCTGCTTATTAATCAATGGGCCAATGTTGTGCGCTGGGAAATGCGCACAAGGCTTTTTCTCAGAACAGCCGAGTTTTTATGGCAGGAAGGGCATACTGCCCATGCAACAAAAGATGAAGCGATTGAAGAAACATTAAAAATACTTGACATTTATTCAGGGTTTGCCGAAAACTGGATGGCAATGCCGGTTATAAAGGGAATAAAAACTGAAAATGAACGGTTTGCAGGAGCCGTGGAAACCTACTCTATCGAAGCCCTGATGCAGGACGGGAAGGCCCTGCAATCAGGAACCTCCCATTTTCTGGGACAAAATTTTTCAAAAGCATTCGATGTAACATTTCTTGACAATAAGGGTAAGCTTGAACATGTATGGGCTTCTTCCTGGGGCGTCTCCACCAGGCTTATGGGTGCACTTATCATGGCTCATTCCGATGACCGCGGACTGGTGCTTCCGCCCAGACTGGCACCCATTCAGGTAGTAATAGTGCCCATATACAAAAAGGCGGAGGAACTTTCTGTTATAAGCAGCGAGGTTGAAATAATCCGGCAAGACCTTATCGCATCCGGTATATCGGTAAAATACGATGACAGGGATACTTATAAACCAGGCTGGAAGTTTGCCGAATATGAACTCAAGGGAGTTCCTGTAAGACTTGCTGTCGGATCAAGGGATATCGATAACCGGACAGTTGAAGTAGCAAGAAGGGATACCCTTGAGAAAAAGTCTTACCCGATGGATGGCATCGGAGAAACCGTAAAGGCGCTGCTCGAAGAAATTCAGGTTAATATATTCAGGAAAGCACAGGATTTCAGATCCCGGAACACCGTAGCAGCTGACAGCTATCAGGAGTTCAAGGATATTATTGAATCAGGGGGAGGCTTTGTGCTTGCGCACTGGGACGGGACCAGGGAGACTGAAGAGAGGATCAGCCAGGAAACAAAGGCCACAATCCGCTGCATTCCCCTTGATGGCGAAAAGGTGCCCGGTAAATGTATTGTTACCGGAAAACCCTCATCCCAAAGGGTATTGTTTGCGAAGGCTTACTAGCCAGGATAAATTACCCGGTGGTTAACCCAGGTTAGTATGGCATCACTTCCGGATTATCTAACCATATCAGCTTTTTCTGCTGAACAAATTATGCAAAAATTCCTATGGTACTGGTGGAGACGGCGCAATTAATAAAGGCTCTTCGTAGTCGCTCTTCATAGTATAGGGCAGCATATAGACACTTTCACCCGTGGAGTTCGTGAAAAATAAACGGGATATAGAAAATTCCATGGAATTAGCATCCGCCCACATTGCGAAAAAAGGATCCACCGGGTTGTGCGGCCGTCGCACATAACTGTGATTCATCGGACTGTTACCGGTAACGGGTCGTTCCAATTTCCACGTTTCGCCGCTGTCAGTGGATAACCATAGTCCTATTTCACCTCCAGTATGATAAGATTGGGGGCCCTTCAATGTAGGACCGATAATTGTCCATCTGTCACCGTCTATATACAGACTGCCCATATCATAATTGTGGTCGGAAGTTGTGACTTCTTTTTTTACCCACTCCTTTCCTGTCCAGTGAATAATCTCCCATCTCCTTGGATCGTTCTCCGGGCCTGGCATATATCCGCCACTGGTGACAACCAGTATTACAGGATTGCCATCCTTGTCGAACAATAATTTCGTGATGTAAGCATTTCTGCCCATCGCTTCATAGTCGACGACCATGGCAGGATTATCCCGGTTGTCAAGCGGCAGGGCAAGCTCCTTTCCGTCAATGGTTGTCCAGGTTTCTCCAAAATCAGCGGTTTCGGCATAGTATATATTTGTCCGCAGATCCACATTGCCGCCAGGATGATAATTGAATGCCGAACCTACTCGCTGCCGGTCCTCATCTAACCTGGTTACCTGGTAGTGACCGCCGAATCCGGCGAGCTTCTGAAGGTCATTGGCAGGTTCACTTGTCCAGTCCGTGCCATTCCTGCTTGTCTCCCAGTAAAGTTCTCGTCCGGCGGTATACAGGGTCAGAAGATGCATGAACCCCTTGCCCGGCACATGCCATATGTGGGAGTAAGTCTGTTCGCGCGAAATGATCTCCTCGAATTCATCAACAGAATAAGGCTCCGTTGCCCTGAATATCTGACCCGGTCGTCTTCTTCCGCGACCTGCAACAAACACGTATATATAACCTTCATCATCAATGGTAATGCTCGGATTATCATGAGGATCATCCACACCAATCTGATCCCTGACAATAGTTGGGCGGGGCACCCGGTGGTTGGCATGATCATAATAGGAGGCCATTGCCAGCAGGTAAGTTGCGTCGGGTTCTGTAGTCCCCCCGTAAACAAAAAAAGTCTTATCAACCTCGGGTGCATATACAGCCATGGGAGCAACCGTATGGCTCCAGGCAAATGATAATCCGCCGGAATATTTATCACCGTACAAGCCACTGTAACCATCGGCAATCATCCTTTCAGTCTGACCTAAAGTAAACCATATGCCACGGTAACCAAGGAACCTGGAATTGTTCAGTGATTGTGAATATAAAGAATCAGGAATAAACAGGAGCATAAATACAAAAACCAGTAATCTCATCTTCATAATTTTTGAGTTAGAAATTTAACCTTAAAATGATTTATAAAAAGCATCCGGATGTCATTTGCTTAACATAATCTATTTAACAGAGAATTTATAAATTGCGGAATGCAGGTACTCATCGCCGGGTTCAAGAATGGTGACAGGAAAATGGGGCTGGTTGGGTGAATCGGGATAATGCTGGGTCTCCAGGCACAAACCCCAATGTTTTTGATACACAGTTCCGTTTTTACCGGTCAGCGATCCGTCAAGAAAGTTACCGGTATATAACTGCACCCCGGGTTGCGTGGTAAGCACCTCCATAAGGCGTCCACTTGATGGTTCATACAGCAAAGCAGCTGTCTGGAGCGACCCTTCACCGTCATCCAGCACATAATTATGATCATAACCACCCTTTACCATTTCTATATCTCTTCCCACCGGCTTCATTTTTCTGAAATTCATCGGTGTTCCCTGAACTTCGGGCAATTCCCCGGTTGGAATAAGGTCATCGTTCACTTCGGTGAAACGGCTTGCGTTTATTAACAATTCGTGGTCAAGCACAGATTCTTTTCCCCCTGTCAGGTTAAAATACCCGTGGTGAGAAATATTTAGCGGCGTGGACTTGTCGGTATTTGCCCCGAAGGTAATTATAAGTTCATTATTGCTGGTCAGGGTATAGATGACAGATAGCGAAAGATTTCCCGGATAGCCCTCCTCACCGTGGGGGCTCAGGTATGTGAGCTTAAGTGATGGTTCTCCTTCATGCAGAATGGTCTGGTAATCCCAGACTCTCCTGTCAAGTCCCCTGGTTCCTCCATGGAGATGATTACGACCATTATTCGCTGCAAGCTGGTATACCTTTCCCCCGAGTTCAAATTTGGCATCGGCTATACGGTTGGCATACCTTCCTACGATTGCACCAAAATACGGGTGCTCGTCAAGATAATCCTCCAGATTATCAAAGCCAAGTACAATATCATCGAAAACTCCGTTCCGGTCAGGCACTGTAAGCGAAGTAACTATGCCGCCATAATTTATAATCTCAGCGGTAATTCCTTGTTTGTTGCTGAGAGTGAAAATAAATACCTCTTCACCATCAGGGGTGTGGCCAAAAAGCCTTTTATCAGTCTCCATAATTTGTTTTTGTTGTTCTGTCGCCCCTCCGCCGCAGGAAAAGTTTGCCAGGGATAATACCGGGATCGTATACAATGAAATAACCCGGCACCATAATTTAAAGCGGTTCATATGAGTTCCATTAATTATACAATATATTACATATTCACGTAATGGTCATACTTTTGCCTTACAGAAGTCCACCGGGCAATTTATGAATAATATGACTTATAACCGAATCTTTGGTAATTTAAGAACTCTCCGGCATGCTCATTGCACGGGTAACCACTAAAATTACTTAATTTTGCTGTTCTTTTAAATCATCAGAAATATATGGATTTTTCAATAGTTTCAGGCTACATACCTACAGGGGATCAGCCTGAAGCAATAAAACAACTTGAAGAAAGCCTTAAATCCGGCAGCGAGTTTCAGACACTGCTTGGTGTCACGGGCTCGGGCAAAACTTTTACCATTGCAAACGTCATTGAAAAAGTTCAGCGGCCGACCCTTGTACTGAGTCACAATAAGACACTTGCGGCACAACTTTACGGTGAATTCAAGGATTTCTTTCCGAATAATGCTGTTGAGTATTTCGTTTCATATTACGACTATTACCAGCCTGAAGCCTACCTTCCGGTAACCGATACATACATAGAGAAGGACCTGTCGATAAATGAAGAAATTGAAAAACTCAGGCTTAGCACAACTTCTTCTCTCCTCTCAGGCAGGCGGGATGTAATTGTTGTCTCATCAGTTTCCTGTATATACGGAATAGGAAACCCCGATGATTTTCACAGCAATACCATTAAGCTGGAAAAGAACCAGCTGATAAACCGCAACCAGTTTTTAAGGAAACTGGTAGACAGCCTGTATTCCAGAAGCGAAATTGATTTCCGCCGCGGTAATTTCCGTGTCAGGGGAGATACGGTGGATGTATTTCTTGCCTATGGTGATATTGCATATCGTATTATTTTCTGGGGTGATGAAATTGAAGAGATCAGCAGCCTGGACCCCTTAACAGGCCGCGTTACAGGTCACCTGGACCAGGCGGTTATCTATCCCGCCAACATATTTGTAACCACAAAGGACAGGATGCAAAAGGCTATCAGGGAAATTCAGGACGATCTTTTCAGCCAGATCAATTTTTTCAATGACCAGGGGATGAAGCAGGAGGCCCACAGGTTGCAGCAAAAAGTAGAATATGATCTTGAAATGATAAAAGAGCTTGGGTATTGCTCGGGAATTGAAAACTACTCAAGGTATTTCGACGGAAGATCTCCCGGAACCAGGCCTTTTTGCCTGCTTGATTATTTTCCTGAAGATTTTCTTACGGTAATTGACGAAAGCCATGTTACCCTTCCCCAGGTGCGGGCTATGTACGGCGGCGACTATTCAAGGAAAAGAACTCTTGTGGATTTCGGCTTCCGCCTCCCCGCAGCCATTGATAACCGTCCGCTGAAATTTGAAGAATTTGAAATGCTTACAGGGCAAAAAATATTTGTTAGCGCAACACCGGGGGATTATGAACTGGAAAAATGTGAAGGTGTAGTTGTTGAACAGGTGATCAGGCCTACCGGTCTCCCTGAGCCAAAAATAGAGGTGCGCTCCAGCCATAACCAGATAGATGACCTAATAAGTGAGATTCAGTTGAGAACGACAAGAAATGAAAGGGTCCTTGTTACCACCCTCACTAAACGTATGGCTGAAGAGCTCAGTAAATACCTTACGCGCATGGAGATCAGGTGCAGGTACATTCATTCGGATATCGTCACCCTTGAACGGGTGGAAATAATGGAAGGCCTCAGGGAAGGGGACTTTGATGTGCTTATCGGTGTCAATCTCCTGAGGGAGGGGCTTGACCTTCCCGAAGTATCCCTTGTTGTTATCCTGGATGCGGACAAGGAGGGTTTCCTGAGATCAGCACGGTCGCTGACCCAGACGGCCGGAAGGGCGGCAAGAAATCTTAACGGCATGGTAATAATGTATGCAGACACCATTACACGATCAATGAAGCAGAGTATAGATGAAACAACAAAGCGAAGGGAAAAGCAGCTTGCATATAACAGGATAAATAATATAACCCCGGCCCAGATTGTCAGAACAAATCGTTCCACGTTGCAAAAAAGCAATAAATATACCGATCCCGAAGGCATAAACATTGCTGCGGATCCGGTAATCAGATATATGGGAAAGGATGCTCTTAAAAAAGCCATGATAAATACCAGGTCAGCAATGGTGAAGGCAGCCTCTGACCTGGATTTTATGACCGCAGCACGCTACAGGGATGAGCTGAAGGAACTTGAAAAGCTTTATAAAGAATAAAAAGATCTGACGGCACCGGCTTATTTGCTTTTATCATTAAAAATTTTTTTTATAGAAATTAATTTGTAGTTTAGTATATTTAATTGTTCATACCCAGCCAGAAATGCATGGAAGCTGCATGACACGGCCTTTGCGAAAGAACTTCCTGAAAATTAAATGCACAATATGGAAAACCTGGTTATCGAAAGTGGAATAAAAACACCATATGTAAATCTTGATCCTGATAAAAGACAGCTACGTTTTGAAGGCCGTTCCATTCCCGAAGATACCATCAGATTTTATGAACCGATATTAAAATGGATAGAAGAATACACCACCGAAGATAACCAGGGCACCACAGACTTGCACATCAACCTGGAATATTTCAATACCAGTACTTCAAGATATCTTTTCGGCATTTTTAAAACCCTTGAATCTTATCATATCAGGGGAAATCCCATACTGATCCACTGGTATTATGAAAAAGATGATTTTGAAATGCTCGAGTCCGGAGGAGACTATGCATCAATACTGAAGATCCCTTTCAAAATGGTGCCCGTTGAAGTGGAAGGATAGGGAGCCAAGTTAACCATTCGCAGCGATCATCCAAGGTAACTTTTGAGCAGGCTGCTTCTTGAAGCATGCCTTAACCGGCGAATGGCTTTTTCCTTTATCTGCCGGACTCTCTCACGTGTAAGACCAAAACGGTCGCCGATTTCCTCAAGAGTCATGTCCTGAACACCGATACCGAAAAAATACCTGACAATATCCCTTTCACGTTCTGTAAGGGTTGAGAGCGATCGCTCGATTTCTTTCCCGAGAGATTCATTCAGCAGGGTTTTGTCTGCATTGGGTGAATCGTTATTTATCAGCACATCCAGAAGGGAATTTTCCTCTCCGTCTGTAAACGGAGCATCGACCGAAATATGCCTTCCTGAAACCCGAAGAGTGTCACTCACTTTTTCCTTGGGAAGTTCCAGTATGTTTGCCAGCTCTTCTGGTGTAGGGCTGCGTTCGAATTCCTGCTCAAACTTTGAAAAGGCCTTATTGATCTTGTTGAGTGAACCAACCTGGTTAAGCGGTAAACGAACGATACGGGATTGTTCTGCAAGGGCCTGCAGAATGGATTGCCGGATCCACCATACTGCATAGGAGATGAACTTAAAGCCCCGGGTCTCATCAAATTTCTCGGCAGCCTTGATCAACCCCAGATTGCCTTCATTTATGAGATCCGGAAGACTAAGGCCTTGGTTTTGATACTGCTTAGCTACAGACACAACAAACCGCAGGTTGGCTCTTGTAAGTTTCTCAAGGGCAACTTTGTCTCCTGTCCTGATTCTCTGTGCAAGATCAACTTCTTCCTCGATGGTGATCAATTCCTCCCTGCCTATCTCCTGAAGGTACTTGTCAAGTGATGCACTCTCCCTGTTTGTAATTGATTTTGTGATCTTTAGCTGTCTCATTATCGTTTTTTAATATAATAGCAAATGTAAGTTAATTATATATTATTATCAACCAGATAGACCCGGATTAAAGTCATCTTAATAAACGACAAAAAGGACTTGCTATTGCAGGTCCCTGTTTGCATTCAATATTCTATAAGGATATGCAGGATATCTTTTATTTAATAAGTTGAAAAAATCAAAGTAAGGATAGTCTTAATCGTTGCTTAACCATATTTGAACTGCCACCCGGGGATAACCTAGGTGATTACGTAAACCCGTAGCGATTTGTTACAAACCGCGATTTGATTTTCATTAATAGCTGGTCTTCTTCTATTCAATCCCTGTAGCTTTAGCAAAAAAAAATCCCCCGGGAAAATTCCGGGGGACGATCTGTTTAAACCTGGTCAGGGTGATTAAGGAAGACCAAATGCATAATACGCTACCGTTCCATCGGGATAGATTCCCTCAATATAAACGCCGCCTTCATAATCTTCAAGAATAGTTCTGACATCGGATGGTCTTTTAACGGGGTTATTATTGATGGAGACTATTATAAAATTTTCCCTGACGCCGTTAGCCCTGAATTTACCAGGAGATAGGCTTGTTACCTGCACCCCGTTCTCAATACCGAGTTCTGCCATTAAGTCATCGGAAACTTCACTTAATCTTGCTCCGAGAAATGCCTCCTGGGGCCTGATCACATCCATCTGGCCTTCAACATTCCGAAGTGTGGCTGTAACTTTCCGGGGTTTCCCATCCCTTTTGATTGTGACATCAACCTTGTCTTTTGGACGGAACCTTGCTATTTTCTCCTGCAGTTCGGGCATGCTGTTGATCTGAGTATCATCTACGCGCAGAATCACATCACCTTCCCTTATTCCTGCAGCCTCTGCGGCACCTCCTTTTGTTACCTCAGCCACATAGACACCTTCTACCCGGTCCAGACCCTGTTCACGTGCCAGTTCCGAATCCACACGGCGGGCCAGGACACCAAGTAATGCCCTTTGCACTTCACCGAATTCAATCAGATCTTCAACAACTTTTTGCACTATACTTACAGGTACAGCAAATGCATTACCTGCACTTGCCCCGGTTGGTGACAATATCAGGGTGGGTATACCAACAAGCTCTCCCCGGAGGTTCACCAGGGCGCCTCCGCTGTTACCGCGATTCACGGCGGCATCGGTTTGTATGAATGACTCAATGGCCAGATCCTGTGCAAATACACCAAGCCCCCTTCCCTTGGCACTGACTATACCGGCAGTAACCGTAGAAACCAGGTTCATGGGATTACCCACAGCCAGAACCCATTCTCCGACCCTTAGCTCATCGGAGTCGCCAAATTCAATATAATGAAGCTGCTCTGCGTTTATTTTAAGCAAGGCAATATCGGTGTTCGGATCCCTTCCGATTATTTCAGCATCAAAGGAACGTCCGTCATTCAACGTTACTTCTATATGGGTTGCACCTTCTATAACATGATTATTGGTTACTATATACCCGTCGTCCGACAGTATCACACCGGATCCTATGCCCTCAACCTGTTCAGGAGCCCGTTGCTGGGGACCAAAGAAAAACTCCTGAATGGGGTCACGGCTTCGCTGCCGCTCCCTTCGGGTAGTTACATGGACTACACCATGGATTGTCTTTTCAGCTGCATAGGTGAAATCCAGCTGATCCGGCTGGTAATCAGCCGGAAGACTGGTAAACCATGCAGGGTGTTTTTCACTGGTGGTTACTACCTGAGTAACAGGAGGAGCCAGTCTTGAATAGGCAAATACGGCAACAAGGCCGGCCAGGGTTGCCACCACAAAATATACCAGAATGTCTTTAATTTTCATAGCGATTCATTTTAATTGCTTCCAAAGCCATTTTGGCTTTATAGTGTAAAATTGAATTAAGTATCTTTGATCAGAATTTTTATACTTTTGTTAAAAAAACAAAACATTATCGTAATTGTTGAACATTATTACAAAAATAATGCCTTTCGCAGATATAGTGCCATACCGTCTGGTTAAATAAGTTTAAAATCCGAAGATCAGTTAAAGCAAAGTTGACAAATCCATTAAAAATGCAATTCTCTTTTTATAAATATCACGGTAACGGCAACGATTTTATTATTGCCGATAACCGGTCCCAGGCGATTCCATATTCGGACCAGGCCCTTATGAGGATCCTGTGCAACAGGAATTTTGGTATCGGGGCCGACGGACTGATGCTACTGGAGAATAAGCCGGGGTATGATTTCCTTATGCGTTACTTTAACTCCGATGGCCGGGAAGGCAGTATGTGCGGAAACGGTGGCAGGTGCATTGTTCATTTTGCAAAAGAGCTTGGCATAATTGACAGGAAAGCCGTATTTTCGGGAATTGACGGTTCCCACGAGGCTATGATCGATCCGGAAGGAACGGTCCGTCTCAGGCTGCAGGATGTAACGGGCGTTGAAACGGATGGTCCGGCATATGTTTTAAACACGGGGTCTCCCCATTACGTGGTGTTCGCCGGCAATATCGAACATCTCGATGTTCTGAAGGCAGGACGGGAAATAAGGTACAGCAAAAAATATTACGAAGACGGAATAAATGTCAATTTTGTGGAACTGCTGAGTGAAGGCATCCGTATCAGAACATATGAAAGGGGCGTAGAAAACGAAACACTGGCCTGCGGTACCGGTTCAGTGGCAGCTGCTCTATGCACAATGGCCGGCAAAGAGTCAGGCAGGAAAAATATCAGGGTAGAAACCAGGGGGGGATTGCTGGAGGTAAATTTCATGAAAACAGGGGAGTCGGCTTTCAGCGACATATGGCTGAAAGGCCCGGTGAAAAAGGTGTTCCATGGAACCCTCGATACCGGTGATCTGACCGGAGAATAGCTTATGCGGTTTCCGGCAAGGGCAGGCCGCCTCAGGGTTTGAGTGCCACCATCCTTACCAGTCTGCCTTTTCCTTTATAAGACCCCTGATCACCCCCGGTTTCGGTTTGGTTAAGTGTTTCAATGTCCAGGCCCTGAAAATCCTCCTTTATTCCGGCAATATCATATAACATTGGGCCAGGTTTGTCAGAGCCGGAATCAGCCTGTTCACCGGCGAAGGCTTCGATCAGGAAAAATCCGCCGCGTTTAAGGGAACTGATTAGTTTCTTGTTTACAAAAGACCTGATATGCAATTCAAGATAAACATGTATCAATGCAATGACGTCATACATTTCCTCTTCCAGTTCATGAAATTCAATGTATCCGGTATAATTAACCGCTTTCACCCCTTCCCTGCCGGCCATTTCAAGAGTTTTTTTCCTGGCATCAAGACAGAAGTCAAAAACATTCACATCCCAGCCCAGGCTTGCTGCGAAAACAGCATTGCTTGCCGGGCCACCGGCAGGAAGAAGCATTCTCCCCGGCTGCACCCCCTCAATAAATGACCTGAAAAAGACATCAGGCCGGTCACTGTTTGTCTCATCTTTTTTACTGCGCTTGTTATCCTGGGACTCTCTCATTATTACAATTAATAAAAAAACACAAACCGGTGTAAGCGGGCTTTTTAATTAAGCACATGATATTAACTTTACTCTTTGCCAGTATATGCCTCGGGGCGGCCTTCAAGTGTGCCCACTGATGATAACCCTGCATGAAAATATGAACGTGCCACCGGGCAAACCAAACACATATGAGTATAATATTAAATGGCTGGCTTCATATGATAATACTAAAGATGATATAAACATATGAAATATTCTCCTAATAACATTAGGCCGGCCATTCAGGCCGGTGATTTTCCGGCAAAAACCCATGTAAAGCCGGAAATTTATCCTGACGATAATGACCTGCCTGTTTTCAGGGGAGGGATGAATTATCGCCATGTCCTGAAAAAGCTTGATTCCGGTCCGGGCATTAAAGTGCAGGGGAGCTATGCAACAGCCATGGCATTTTATTCATGGCTGAAAAAAAGGATCACCTCGAAGCACCCGGTATACAATTACATCACCTCACGGATAACAAGGGAGATTATCAATAAAAAAACAAGTAAGATCTTTGTGAAAATAAGCCACCACAAGCCTGAACCTGAAAAGGCCCCCGAAATACCATGGTTGAAAATCTTTTATCCCGGCAACCCTGATTTCCTGATTTCCCTGCCTGACATGCTTGGATTGAATGGCGCCTGGCAGTGGTATGAAAAGGGGATCAAATACCCGGTTCTTGAACACAGGCTTCATCCTTATTACGGTGTATATTTCCCGACCAGGACTGAACATTTGATTCTTTTTGACCAGTGGCTCGAAAAAAACAAAGGCAGGTTCACCAATGCTGCAGATATCGGTACTGGTTGCGGAATACTCAGTTTTATAATGGCCAGGCATGGCATGAAAAGGGTATATGCAACCGATATCAATCCAAATGCAGTTTACAGCACATCAAAGGAAATTGAGAGGTTCAGGCTCAGCAAATGCATAAATATCGAACAGGCTTCGTTTTTTGGCTCCGTCAGGGATGATCTGGATCTGGCAGTGTTCAATCCTCCCTGGATCCCCGGTAAATGCAATAGCATAACTGATATGGGCGTCTATTATGAAGAAGGCTTTTTTGAAAAGTTTTTCAGCGAAGCAGCAGCCAGGCTTGCTCCCGGCACAATCCTGATTGTATTATTCTCGAGCTTTGCGATCGAAGCCGGAATAACGGATCACAATCCTGTTGAAAAAGCGGTTAACCATGATAAATTCATCCTGGAGGATAAAATTACCAGGAGTGTTACAGAGAAGGCAAAAGCAAAGTCAAAAAACTGGTTAAACGAGTTAAGGAGCAAGGAAAAGATCGAACTGTGGATATTTAAAAGAACAAACAGCTGACAAACTATATTCAACAATCCCCCTATTCTTTTAAATAAGTAAGAAGCACCTCTGCCAGGGACCTGTCATTATTGAGATGCGGCACCTTATTTTGCCCACCCAGCTTGCCTATGGAACTCATATAGCGGGAAAAGCTGTTTTCCGGCATTACCCTTATCAACAATGGCTGGATAATTTTTCCTCTTATCAGATCATTGTAATAGGAATTTCTTTTACAGAGCTGATTATCCAGTTCAATGCTGAAATCGTCAAGCGAAAAGGGATGCCCGGAAAATTCAATAAACCACTCGTGGCAGGACTTTCCCTCCGGATTATCAACAAGTGGGGCGACTGTGAATTCATTTACCCTTGCCCCGGTTTTTTTGCACGCCTCATTCATTGCCGCTTCAACTTCCCCGGCAATAACATGTTCGCCAAAGGCAGAGATAAACTGACTGATCCTGCCGGTAACTATAATACGATACGGATCTTTTGATACGAACCTGACAGTATCGCCTATATTATATCCCCACAAGCCGGCATTTGAATTAAGGATCAGCAAATAGTTCACACCTGTCTGCACGCCGGATAATGAAATCCGCTGCATGTTTCCATTATGGTATTCAGAAACAGGAATAAACTCGAAGAATATTCCCGAATCGGGTATCAGAAGGAGTCCATCGCCGGGAAACTGATCCTGGAACGCTATAAAGCCTTCGGAGGCGGGAAAGGTCTCGAGCGTGTCTACGCTTCCTCCCAGTAACTTTTTGAATTTCTGCTCATATGGCTGAAAGTTCACACCTCCGTATATAAACAGGCTGAAACCGGGAAACAGTTCACAAATATTTGGTTTACCCGAGCGCTTAAGTATGCGGTCAAAATACATTTCCACCCATGGAGGGATACCGCTTATCAGACTCATATTTTTATCAATAGTCTCTTCAATGATCGTGTCAATTTTCTTTTCCCAGTCGCTCATACAATTCGTTTTCCAGGAAGGAAGCTGATTGCGCCGCAGGTAAGCAGGAACATGATGATTTACTATACCTGATAAGCGGCCTGAGGGTATCCCGTTCTCCTCACCGAGCACCGGACTGCCGGATATGAAAATATATTTCCCCTCAAGAAACCCGGTCTTCCCGGTAGAATTAATATAATTGAAAAGGGCCAGCCGGGTGGAATTTATATGATTGGGCATAGAATCCCTGGTGATGGGTATGTACTTTCCGCCGGAAGTTGTTCCCGAGGTCCTGGCAAAATACATTGGCCGGCCGGGCCAGGTAACATTCTCCTCACCGAGCCTTATGCGGCCGATGTAGTGCCGGAAAGCGTCATAATCACTTACAGGCACATTCGCTTTAAAACCTTCATATGAGGTAACCTGATGAAAAGAATGTTCGCGGCCGAAAGAAGTATCCCTTGCTTTTACCAGTAGTTTTCCGAACTCTTTCTCCTGCAGAGCCACCGCATTTTTTTTTTATTTTTTGATTCTTCTGCCGAATATCCCTGCGGCTGTTCTCGCTGAAAAACTTAGCAAACTCATAGGATTTGATTTAAATCAGTTTTCTGGTGTCAACCATGATTATATATTTAACAGGATATTTTCAAAGATTAATCATACCATCGTATTTTGATCGTATAATTATACTGATCAGCTCCCGGTAAACAGCTATTCCCTTTTCAAGTGCATCAACGGGAATTCTTTCGTCAACATTATGAATGGTTTCAAGCAGATACGCGGGTATGAAGACCGGCAGTATCCCGTAAGTTGGTATGCCCAGAGCCCTGAAATAGTTATTATCATTGGAAGCCGGTGCAAGGATGGGTATGACACCTGCACCGGGATATACTGTTTCAAGTGCCTCTTTAAAGTAATAATAAAATCCGTCGGGCTGGGTTGAAGGGGTTTTTTCCCTTTCATGTAAAATCCTGATATAGATATCATCATTATCAAGGACTTTCTTGATCTGCGAAATAAAATCCTCCGTCCTGGTTTCAGGCAGCAGCCGGCAGTCAAGCCTTGCAATTATTTCCTGGGGTATCTGGTTGGCAGCACCTGCGGGGCTGTTGATTGATGTTATGGTAGCTGTGTTGGTTATCAGTGAAAGGACAATGTCCTCCTGTCTCATGGCAGGCAGCACAAATGGCCTGAAAAGCCATATATTCCGCAGTGCCAGTCCGCGCATACCACCCTCAACCTTTCCGAGCTCGCTGAACATGGTTCTGGTGGTTTCCGAGAACCTGATTCTCTGAGGCCGGTCAAGAAGCCTGTTGAGTGCCTGTACCTTTTCCTTTACAGCATACTGTGGAGGGGGAACGGCGCCATGCCCCGAAGTAATATTTGTCAGTCTCAGCTCAAGCCACAGGCTGCGTTTGAATGCTACCGAAATACCAAAAAGTTTTCTTTCCGGGTCTCTTTTCAGTATACCGGGAATTCCGGATCCTCCTTCACCGTAAACAGCGATGGGATTCAGGAGTTCCAGAAACTCATTAACGACAATGCTTGCCCCGGTATACCCGCCGGTTTCTTCGCCTGACACCGAGAGGAGGGTAACATTGAAAGGCAGGTCGGTACCCGCCGCCAGTTCCAGAAAATATTCCATGCCGAGCAGCTGCATAACTCCCATGCCTTTGTTGTCGATGGCACCCCGGCCCCATACCATTCCATCTGCAATGGTACCGGAAAAAGGGGGATAGGTGTATTCATGCTCCAGGTCTCCACTGGCAGGGACAACATCAATATGGTTCAGAAGCAATATGTTGGGCTTATTATTCTCAAGCGGATACAGGGAGGCGGTGAAATTGAAGCTGCCGGGTTCATCGGTCAGAACTTCAACATAAAACCCCTTCTGCCTGGCCACGGTGGAAAAAAACAGACCTGCAGGCCTTTCATTGCCGGTTACAGAGGCATGTCTTATATAGCGACTTAAAAGCTCTGCATAATGGGGTATGGTATCATTGTCAGGGTATGATGCTTTTGTGCTGCCAGAGAAAAAGAAATGTAAAGCAATTATTATCAGCCAAAATTTGTTCATATGGCAAAATTATAATTTATACTAAAACCGAACTAACTTTTGATCAATATAAGATAATCATACTGCGTAATATCATACTGCATACATTGCACAATACTGTCCGGTTATATGAATTGTCATCCACCGGCCGGCCCTGACGGCAAAATTTCACAACTGATTCGGGGGAACAGGCAGGTATATTAAAACAGCTACAGACCGGTGATCCGGAAAAATATCAGACATCGATCCTTGCATATTTGGCATGCTGCTCAATGAACTCCCTTCGCGGGGGTACCTCATCCCCCATCAGCATGGCAAAAATACGATCGGCTTCTGTGCCGTTTTCAATAGTAACCTGTCTCAGCTTCCTGGTCTCGGGGTTCATGGTTGTTTCCCATAGCTGCTCCGCATTCATTTCCCCAAGCCCCTTATATCGCTGGGTGTGAATGCCGCTCTCGGTCCCGTGTCCGAGTTCCAGTACAGCAGCATGTCGCTCCTCCTCTGACCAGCAGTATCTTTCCTGTTTTCCTTTCTTTAAAAGATAAAGTGGAGGAGTGGCAATGTACAAGTGACCATTTTTAATAAGTTGCAGCATATGCCTGAAGAAAAATGTCATTATCAGGGTGGATATATGACTGCCGTCCACATCGGCATCGGTCATGATCACCACCTTGTAATATCTTAATTTCTCAAGGTTCAGCTCTTTGGAATCTTCATCAGTTCCAATACTGACACCCAGGGCAGTGAAAATATTTTTTATTTCTTCATTATCGAATATTTTATGCGGCATGGCCTTCTCTACATTCAGTATCTTTCCCCTGAGCGGGAGGATTGCCTGGAACATCCTGTCCCTGCCCTGTTTGGCAGTGCCACCCGCCGAGTCACCCTCAACCAGGAATACTTCGGAAGCAGCAGGATCACGCTCGGAGCAATCTGCAAGTTTACCGGGGAGACCGGATCCGGAAAGAACATTTTTACGCTGCACAAGTTCCCTGGCTTTCCTGGCGGCATGTCTGGCAGTGGCGGCAAGCACAACTTTCTGGACTATGCTCCTGGCATCCTTTGGATTTTCTTCCAGGTAATTGGTAAGCACCGAGCTGACCGCCTGATCAACAGCACCCATTACTTCGGAATTTCCAAGCTTGGTTTTTGTCTGTCCTTCAAACTGCGGCTCCTGAACCTTTATGGATATAATAGCTGTAAGCCCCTCCCGAAAATCATCACCGCTGATATCAAATTTGAGTTTACTGAGCATCCCTGATTTTTCAGCGTATGTCTTCAGAGTCCGGGTTAGCCCGCGCCTGAATCCTGAGAGATGGGTCCCGCCTTCAATGGTATTTATGTTATTTACATAGGAGTGTACATTCTCCGAAAAGGAAGTATTATATTGAAGAGCTATCTCAACGGGCACCTCGTTTTTCTCGGTTTCGATGTATATTACATTATCAATAATGCTGTCCCTTGTAACATCCAGAAATTCCACAAACTCCTTCAGGCCTTCATGTGAAAAAAAGGATTCGCTACGGTAGCGGACTTCTCCCTTACCTTCATCATCGCCATTTCCATTTTCTTCAACATCCCTTTTGTCGGTTATGCTTAGCCGGATGCCCTTGTTAAGAAATGCCAGTTCACGAAGCCGGCTTGAAAGAATGTCATAGTGAAACTCTGTGGTTGAAAAAATGGTCTTGTCGGGATAGAATGTTACAATAGTACCGGTTTTATCAGTTATACCGGTTTCCCTTACATCAGATAAAGGTTTGCCTATTGAATATTCCTGGAAATATGTCTTACCCTCCCTGTGAACTTCAACGGTCAGCCTGGAAGAAAGGGCATTTACGCATGAAACTCCAACACCATGCAGTCCGCCGGAAACTTTATAGGATTCCTTGTCAAATTTCCCGCCAGCATGAAGAACGGTCATAACTACCTCAAGTGCAGATTTCTTCTCCTTCTCATGATAATCAACAGGAATGCCTCTCCCGTCATCGGCAACGGTTACCGAGCCGTCTTCATTGATTATCATGTCGATATTACTGCAATATCCTACCATTGCCTCGTCAATGGAATTGTCGATCACCTCATACACCAGGTGGTGTAATCCTTTCACACTAACATCGCCAATGTACATTGCCGGACGTTTCCGCACTGCTTCAAGACCTTCAAGCACCTGAATGCTGTCAGCCAGATATTCGTTTTTCTTTATTTCCTGAGAATTCATTGATATATTTAAGATTATGCTAAATATGTTAAAAAAATAAATTAAAATTTAACAAATATACATTAAATTTTTTCAGCTTAAATTTCAGACAGAAAAGATGAAAAAATTTGATGTTAAAGCGAAGCGGTTCCTCCTGTAAGTCAAAATTTTGTATTTTATGAAACAAAATTCCGGCTTCTTTTTTTTACAGGATAAATATAACAAAAATAAAGCATCCGGACTCATAAAGTCCTGTCCGGAAGGCTCATTTTTTCAATAATCAATTAACAGGTTATGCGACTGTCATGGAGGTTGTTACAATGAATATGTAAAGCCTGCCATAACAGAGAATCCCTGAACAGGATAATTGTTCCATTTGTAGTACCTGGCATTGGCAAGATTATTCAAACGAAGGAAACCGGAAAGTATCCTGTTATACCTGTATTCGATCCCCAGGTTAACATCGGCAATCCCGTCAAGCTCGATTGCATCATCCTCGCCGTTAAATGCCATAGCGTAACGTTTGCCTATATAAAACACATCCGCATTCAGCAAAATCTTGTCACCAAGGTTATATCTGGCCGAAAAATTCAGGTCCATTTCAGGTTTATGCCAGGCATATTCCTGCAGCTTCAAGCCATAATCGAAGAAGCTTGCCCTGGCAAAAAGACTGAAACGGTCAGAAAAATCGGCTCCTATTTCCCCTGAATATGTAAGCAGCTCTATATCATCATACACTACATCAAACTGGTTGCCGATAATCCGGGTATTGTCATTAACAAAGAAATACATATCCTCATAAACGGCATATGAGACTTTGAAATTAAAGGAAACAGCACGGGTAAAGTTCCCCTTTACCCCCGTGTATAAATCCATTGACCGGTCGGTGTTTCTTACCGATAACCCGGGAACTATAAATAAATTCTCATATGCCACCTTCCTGTGATGATTCACTTCCAGTCCGCCGTCTATTCCAATATAGGGTATTACATAATTTCGTATTATACTAAACTGGAGGCTTGCCCTGGGATGCAGGTATAACTTTGATTCCTCTCCCCTCTGGTCATAAAAACTATGGAAGCCTGCAAAAACCTCCCACTCATCATCAGCCTTGTTAAACCACGGACTCAGCTTAAGGACCGTATTTGCGTTATCCGGGGCGAGAGTATTGTTATAATAATCAACATCAAAGTTTGCTCCTATAACCTGGCTCCTGAGAAATTTATTGAAGCCTGATCTGAAAGACAGTCCGTGCTCTGAAACATCCAGCCTGTCCTGAAAATAATTATAATCAAGCGACAGATCATAGTTTAAATAGCTTGAGTCGGTATGAGTCGAGTTCAGGCGCAATCCGGCGTTACCCGCCATGAATTGCTGGCGGATGTCGTCTCTTGCGGGTACTGCTTCATCATCTATTGAAGTATCATACCCATAGAAGTGGAAGGCGTTGGACTGCAACCCGGCGCTTCCTGAAAGTACATTGCGGCGTCCCATACGCTTGCCGTAAAAAAGCATCTCATTATCGGCAAACTGAGAAAAGGCCTTTTCATTATTGTCAAGTTTGAGCCTTCCCTGTGATGAATGATGCTTCAGAAATATTCCTCCGGAATAGTTGTTGCTCCTGAGATTATTAATGCTGATTTCTGCAAAGGGACTGACATAGCTGCCCACACCAAGCCTGATGTGACTTCCGTATAATTTGGAGACTGTTTCGGCACTCATGCGGGCGGCAGTTATTGGCTCAACTTCAAAATCTGTGGATATCGGGATGGGAAGTATGGAATAGCTGAACAGGGGTGTTACGCTGACGGTATCGGATATTGATGGCAATAAATTAATTTTGGCAGCTTCAGCCACGGAGGGTTCATAGGTTCTTACTACCACAACCTCCTTGTCAATACCCTCCTGTGCATTTATGAACGGCACAGAAAACAAAAACAGGGCCCCTGACAGAATTATCAGCAGCCCTCTTCCCGATATTTTTTTTAACTCCTTCATTATTATGCTTCTATTGATGTTTCCGGTTTATTGACTTCTGAACCTGATTTCCAGTGTATCACTGTCGGGTACCAGCTGTGTATCTTCACGCAGATCGATTGCCTGCAGACGTTTTCTTGCCTCCGAGAGAATGCCATCGCCGGAGATATCATAGTTATCGACGATACTTTGCAGTGTATGCCTGGCCTGGAAATCATCTCCAAGCTTAAGGTAAATGTCGGCAAGCAAAATAAATGATTTCGCCATCCAATGCTGATGAGGAGTGTTCATGGCCACCAGGTCATACACCTCTTCTTCAGACTGGTCGGTTTTACCCTGCAGGAAATAAATTTCGGCTATCCGGTATTTTGACTCTGCGCCCTCGCTGCTTATAACTTCCTGGGCCACAACCCTGAATTCATTCAATGCCGCATCCAGCCGGTTGAGCGACTGGTGGGCTTTTCCCTTGCTAAAGTGAGCTTCCCGTTTTATTTCTTCGGGAAGGTTATCGGTTGAGAGCACCTTGGCGGAAGCACCGATTGTGCCTTCATGGATCCCCAGGATACGGCTTGTCCTCATCTGCCCCAGCCTTGCTGAAAACAGGTTGGAACTCATTTCTGCCACACGCTCCAGCTCCTGGTAATTCTTCAGTGCTTCTTCATAATTTCCCTTTTCAAAATTAATTGAGGCAGAACCGACAAGTGCCGGCTCGGTGAAAGTATTGCGGAACATTCCGGTTACAAAGTTATATGACTCAAGGGCCTTTGCATACTCACCAAGCCTGCGGTGACAATCAGCCTTGTAGTAATGGGCATTAAGGATGAAGCTTCCGTTTCTGAACTTTTCAATATACCGTGCAAAGCCTTCAGCTGCCTGGGCGTGGTTGCCCGCCATATATGAATTTTCAGCAGCTATATATGTCAGTGAGTCCTGTTCTGATATTGTCACACTGGCAAAGCCTCCAAGGGTCCGGGAATATTCAACGTAAGCATCGACATTGTTCATATCCAGGTAGATATTGCGGAGGCCCGCAAGGGCTGAGCGTGACTGGGGAGTGCCGGGGAATGTCTCTGCAACTTTCTTGTAATAGTTGATTGCCTCCGCATTGCGGTTCCTGTTATATTCAATTAATCCAAGTTGCAGCAGGGCAGAGCTTACAAAGCTGCTTGCCGGATATTCTTCTGCAAGCATGGTGTAATATGTAACCGCCCTGCCGGGAGAATTGACGGCCATATGAGCATTCCCCATCTCAAATAAAGCATCCAGCCGGTAAGGCGAAGCGGGGTGTTCTGAAAGTAACTGGTCAAGGACCTTTATCTTGTTGTTCACATTGTTCATAAGCCCCATTGCTATGGCTTTCTGAAAAAGGGCATAATCACGGTTTGCCATCCCGTTGGAGATGGACCTGTCATAGAATTCGACTGAATTCTGGTACTGGTTCATAATAAAATATGAATCGCCGATCCTGTTCAGGGCATCACCCACCATCCTGGTCCGGCCTTCCCTGGTGAGATTCAGATATCTTCTGAACCAGGAAATTGCATTCGGGTGATCATTATTCCTGAAATGGGCATATCCCATATTATAATGCGATGTATTATATTCCTCAAGACCGAATGCACCCGGGGAGAGCATGAACCGGTTGTAGTTACTGATGGCTTCAGTATACCGGTTAAGTCTGAACTGGGCTTCTGCTTTCCAGTACCAGGATTGTGCTGCAATTGCAGGATTGAACTGTGCATTGGTCAGCGACAGATCAAATGCCCGTATGGCATCTTCAAAACGCAGGTTGCTGTATAGTTCAAGTCCCCTGAAATAAGCGACCCGCTGGTATGCCCTTCTGATATCAGTGGTCTTTACGGTGATTTTTTCAATCGATGAAAGAGCTTCGCGATAATTCCGGGTATTCATATATGCCATCACCAGGTAGTTGTAAGCCTCATCAATTCTCCTGGAATCGGGAAACAATTCAATAAAATTGTTGAATCCGTTTATCGCTTCGTTAAAGGGAGAATAAGCTATTTCAAAGGTCAGCAGTGAATAGTTAAACAGTGCATCCTCCTGTATTGTTTTGTCAAAATCCATGCGTGCTGCGGCAGAAAAAGCCATCCTTGCCTTTTGCTTGTCGTCCATGTGAATATAGCAGTCGGCGAGATGATAATTTGTATTCTGACCCAGACTGTCATCCCTTCCTCCAACCCTCTCAAACATTGCAGCGGCCTCTTCATACCTGTTGGTCTGATAATAACAGTATCCAAGCTGGTACCTGTCTTCCCGTGAGATATTACCAGTATTGTCGATGTACTTCTCAAGGTAACCGATGGCCTCGCTGTACTGGCGCCGCCGGTAATATGATTCACCGATTAGCCTGGAAATCTCCGGCACCCGTCTGGATACGGCAACCTCAAGCAATCCGGGACCATTGGCTATCACATCATCATACCTCCTTTGCAGGTAGTAGATTTGAATAATGTAATAAGGAACCAGTGGAGCAAAAGATTCATCATCCCGCAAACTCAGAAACCCCTGGAGTGCGGTGGCCATGTTTCTGTCGGTATATGCTATATGGGAATAATAATAGGTTGCAGGAGATGCATAGGAAGAGTTCCGGTCCTTTATTACAAAAAACGCTCGTGAGGCTTTGTCAAATTCGTTTCTCATGAAATAGCTATAACCGAGCATAAAGAAATACTCGTCTCTCAGGTCGCTTTTCAGATGCTCATGCCGGACTCCCGCCAGCCAGTCGGACGACTTCCGGTAATTTCTTTTCCTGTAAAAATAACGGCCCAGGTTAAAGTGGGCATCATTTTGATAAATACTTTCGGGATGGTCACTTACGAATTTGACCATCAGGTATTCGGCATCATCATTAAAAAGTTCGATGGCACACAGGGCTGAATAATATTCGGCGTTTGATTTCAGGAGCGTGCCTGATTCACCATATCCGCGTATGGCAGTTTGAAAGTGTTTTTGTGCTGCCCCATATTTCCCCTTTTCAAAAAGATCCATGGCACGCCTGAAGGATGCATCATCGTTGTCATAAATCAAAGACTTTTGTCCGCTTAAGGATTGAAAAGAGATCATTAAAAAAAGAGCTGACAACAAATAGTATCCGGAAATCCGATTCATGCGTATTAAATATATTTGATTAATTAATCAGGTAACTATTCTCACCCGTCCGTGCCCTGCGATTTAATGCTCCGGTGCTTTACCAATTTAATGATGCATCCAGGATTTACCGGGGTTGATCATGGTTTCGGCAGTTCATAAAAATCTTCCGGTCCAAAAATAAATATAAATTAGTTTACATCCGTTTCAAAAGCCAATTTTAATAACAATAACTGATATTTTTAAAGTTTATTCTGTTATTTCTCCCAAAAAAAAATGCTATTTTAGCAGCCGGTGGGGAACCCGGTATCCGTGACTTCAGAAACCTGATGATATACAGAAGCATAGAATACCGGATGATCATTCTGATCTTTCTTTCCGGAGATATCAAAAAATTATTTTTCTTTTGTCAATATGTCACTTGACCTTATTATAGATATTAACAAGGTAAATATTTTCCAGGCCGAGAACCTTATCCTTTCAGATGTTACCTTCAGCATCAGTAAAGGAGAATTTGTGTACATCATCGGAAAGGTGGGAAGCGGAAAATCGAGCATTATCAAAACACTTAATGCTGAACTGCCTTTAAGGTCGGGCCAGGCCATGGTTGCCGGGTACGACCTTGCAGCCATTAAAAGGAAGCAGATCCCCTATTTAAGAAGAAGGCTGGGCATTATATTTCAGGATTTTCAGCTACTCAGCGACCGTAATATATTCGATAACCTGGCCTTTGTCCTGCGTGCCACCGGATGGAAAAATTCTAAGGAAATCAACGACAGGATAGTTGAGGTACTGGAAAGGGTTGACCTTAACTACAAGGGGTACAAACTGCCCCACCAGCTTTCCGGGGGCGAACAGCAAAGAGTAGTAATAGCACGGGCGCTGCTCAACAACCCTGATATAATGCTTGCCGATGAACCCACTGGCAACCTTGATCCGGAGACTTCGGAAGACATCCTCCAGCTTCTGCTGGAAATAAGCAACAGCGGCAGAGCGGTTCTGATGGCAACCCACAACTACAACCTGCTCAAAAAATTCCCCGCCCGCACGATAAAGTGTGAACGGGGAAAAACTACCGAAGTAGACCAGACTGCCGAAATAGATTTCAGCAGTCCCATGGACTAAGCTTTACTTGAAATATCTTGCCGGGAACGCCAGAGTGTTAATCTTCAGACGCTGATAAAAAGTCTGCCGTGCTCCGAAGCCCCTGTAAAAACGGGCAATGCCCGGATTCATGGAGCCATTGAAATCGAGCAGCATACCGGTTTCCGAGTGCTCCTGTATGAAGTTGTCTATCAGCATAAACATTGCTCCCTGCAACCTGCCTTCTTCGGTATTTGAGGAAAAATAAAACACATGACGATCAAAATCTTTTAGAAAGCAGGCAGCCGCAAGAACTTCACCATTTTTTGCACGGGCTGCCCTCATATGAATAACACCCTTATCCAGTCCCGCTTCTATAGAACCCTGCAGCCTGGAGTAATTGAGCCGGCTGATATGGGTGAATTTCCTCCCGTTGTTCGCGGTAAAAAGTCCGACAGCTTCAGATGGTGAATAGTCAGGGGTAAGGGAAACGCCCAGTCTTTCGGCTTTGACGATATTTCTTCTTGTGTTGATGTTGTAATGCTTTTCAATAAAAGAGTAAGGTTTGTCAAGCCCCAGGAGGAAATTACTCATCCTGGTGACATCATATTGCGGAGAAACGATATTATTCATTTCATTCATGGATATGTCGATAAAACTGAAATTTGAAGACAACCGCTCCAGAAAGAAAGGCAGTGCAGAGACACAGGAATCATCGAGAAAAAAAAATCCCAGTTGCTGAACGAACAGTGGCTGAAAAACGTAATTTATCCCGTATTTCCTTCCCCGGGTAACAGGCATGAATGCCCTTCCGTCATTCATTACCAGGGCCTCCCATCCCGGACTGAAGGTGTCGAGGAGCCAGGATGTGGCAAAGATACGCCTGTTAACTGAGGCCTGCACCCATGCATCCCATTTCTTCCTGTCTACCTGGAGGCTTGAAAGATAAGTTATCTTGTCTGTCATCCGGCGGCTGATTTAATGATGTCAGTATAAACATTCTGCCAGCCCTTCCACCTGCCTTTTTCAGAAAAGGACTGGTTATGCCACAATGTAACAAGGGTACCCTTTACGTCCTTTATTCTCTGCACGATATTTCTGGCAATTGAGGCTGATTGCCCTTGATCAAGATCCAGATAATCACGAAATGAGCCGTCCATAATCTGAAAGGGTATGACCCTAAGGGGCGTGACTGATTCCCTCATCAGATCGTAGAACAAAAAAGGAGTGCATGTACCGGCGCGGAACCCGGGTGATTCTGCCCAGCCCATTGTATAATCCTCCCTGATCCCGTTTTCAGCAAGAAGCCGGTAGGAAACGGGCATCTCAAGACGAAGGTAATGCTGCCGGCTGCGGAGGACCGGCATGCGGGTCATATCTGAAAGTTGCCCGATCTCCTTTTTCATTAATCTGCCATCCAAATATGAATAATAGGAAGGATGGGCACCGGTGCGGTACTTACCGGAAATTCTACCGATAAGCTGGCGGTACTCAGGGTTATTACCCTGCACACATTTATCAAAGCTGCTATATGTGCCTGCGGAGATGAAAAAAAGCGGAGACAGGCCTGCCTGCTCATGTATCTGATCTATCAACGGCCATGTATCATAAGGGTCATCCTCAAGATTTAACAGCACCCTGGCACGAAAGACTGTTTCCCTGAGTTCGCCCCTTAGAAGACCCCTGGCCACTCCCCCGCAGGTTCGCCACAGACCCCTGTTCCTGTATGCCCAGGGAATATCTATATCGATCGTAGGAAGAAATGTAAATTGCCTGTCGGGGAAAACAACACCCGGATACTTCAATTTAATATTGTTTCTGAGCTGACCGGCCCATAGTTCAACAAGTGGTTCCATGGCAACGCCATAAGCAGATGCAAGGCTTTCCCTGAAAGGAAAACGGCCATGCATGTCTTTGGTGTGGGGGAGATACTCCTCGTACCTGCTGATCATAAAGAATGAAGCAGCAAACAGGTCGAACCCTGCATCATCAGTTGCGAATGACCTGAATAAAACAGGCATGCCTTCATGAAATTCGATGCCAGGTGACTGCGGTGTTATGTTATTTTCCTCAAGGAGCCCGGCAGGGCAAACATTCACTGCGCCGGGAACGGGTCTGGCTGAATAATTAATAAGCGGGATGGAGGCAGAGATTGCCTCATCATAATTGCAGGTAAAGTCAAGGTCCCATCCCAGCAACTCAACTATCAGGTGAGAGGCAATATATCTCAGCCGGGGACTTACTTCAGGGGAATAAAACAGTAGTTTTTCCATCACCATACGCAAAAGTACATTTTGTTTTAAATATCTTTGCACTATTTTTAAATCCGGAATAAATCATTCCATGACGATATTTTCAAATCCCTGCAAAATGAACTGAAATAACTTATGAATGTCTCCTGAAAATTTCAATATTTACCACCACAAAGAAGCATTTGCACTTGAATCCGGGGAATATCTCCCTGAGCTTGAGATAGCATACCATACATTCGGGACCTATAGTCCCGGTAAAAATAATGTCATATGGGTCTGTCATGCATTCACAGCCAACTCAGATGTTTTTGACTGGTGGAAAGGTTTGTTTGGAAAAAACTGTTTCTACAATCCTGAAGATTATTTCATAATATGCGCGAATAAAATAGGGTCATGCTATGGTTCCAGCGGCCCCCTGAGCATAAATCCGCGCACCGGAAAACCCTGGTTTCACACCTTTCCCGAAATAACAATACGTGACATGGTAAATGCACATGAGATTTTGAGGAAACATCTGGGAATAGAAAAGATCCACACGGTGATCGGCGGATCTACCGGTGGCCACCAGGCGCTGGAATGGGCAATCATGAATCCCGGACTTCATGATAATCTTGTATGCCTTGCCAATCATGCAAAAGCTTCGCCCTGGAGCATCGCCTTCAGCCAGTCCCAGCGGATGGCAATTGAGGCCGACCAGAGCTGGAAGGAAAATCACCCCGAAGCCGGGTACAGGGGGATGGCAGCGGCACGATCAATTGCCCTGATAAGCTATCGCAATTACACAGCCTATCTTGAAACTCAATCTGAAGATACGGATGAAAAAACTGATAACTTCAGGGCAATGAGCTATCAGGTCTACCAGGGCGAAAAGCTGGTAAAACGATTTAATGCGTATTCATATATGAGACTGCTTAATGCCCTTGATTCGCACAATACAGGCAGGAAAAGAGGCAGCATCGATGATGCCCTGGCCACCATAAGGGCTAAAACACTTGTGATTGGCATATTAAGCGATTACCTTTTTCCGGTCCGGGAACAGCTTTACCTTACTGAACGGATTCCCGGGGCTACATTCACAGGAATAGAATCCATGTACGGGCATGACGGGTTTCTCATTGAGACCTGTAAAATAAAATCGGCGATAAACAGATTTTACAACAGGTAATTTTTAGTGAACGGACAATTAGAAGCTGCACATACCCGTTTAGAATCACAGCCGGGAAGGGTACTGGCGGCTCAACCCAATTGACGCAGGAAACAATACAAAATATCAGTTCAGATGCAAATTAGGGCAATTATAGCATTTCTTTGTTTTGCTGGTGCCTTGCCCCACCCGCAAAAAGGCCGGACCCATGCAGAATTGGACCATTACGACAGGCATATTCAGTTTTCCGGATACGACTGGCTGGTAAAAAGCAGCGTTTCACGCACCGGTCCGGGCCCCAACTTTTTCTCCGATGCTCAGGATAACGTATGGATCGATGATCAGGGAAGGTTGCATCTGGCCATTAACACTGATGGTAACCGCTGGTATTGCGCAGAAGTGGTCAGCAAGAAGTCATTTGGCTACGGAAGGTATGAGTTTGTGCTTGGAACAAGTCCCGTCCTGACAGATAATAATGTGGTATTTGGATTATTCACCTGGGACCGGGACCTGAAACCCCATCATAACGAAATAGATATAGAATTCTCCAGCTGGGGTGTGGACAGGACCCGGAATTCCCAATATGCAATCCATAAAGACATTGATATGGACAAATCGCACAGGTTTGCCATGAGTGGGTCAGATTCGGAAACGCTTCACATAATAACATGGTCACCCGGAGAGATCGTATTCGAAAGCTACAGCGGCAGCACCCCCCTGCCAAGGAGAAGAATCGATTCATGGAGGGTAACAGGTGAACGTGTTCATACTCCGGCAAATGAACAGGTACGTATGAACCTCTGGCTTTTCGGGGGATTACCCCCGGATGATGAAGCTGAAGGGATTATCCGCGTAACTGTAACCAGCTTCACATTCACACCTTTGAAGAATTGATTTCCCATATGGAACCCGGCTGTGCCAGCGGGATTATTACAGTATAGTAACCTGATAAAGATGTATATGCAAAACGTCCAAATGGTAGTGACCGACCTTGACGGAACCCTGTTTAACGACAATCAGCACATAACTGAACAGAGTATAGATACCCTCAACTGGCTGGGTGAAAAAAATATCTGCAGGGTTATTGCCACAGGGCGGAATCTTTTCAGTGTCAAAAAAGTTTTGCCGGCCAGCCTCCCTGTCGATTACCTTGTTTTTTCAACCGGTGCAGGGGCGATGGACTGGCAGACCGGGGAACTTATATATGCAGAACACCTTAAACAGGAAGAGGTGTCAATGGCAATAGAAATACTGACCGGCGCGGGAATCAGCTTCATGGTCCATGACCTGGTACCTGACAATCATAGTTTCATGTATTTCGATGCCAAATGCGGCAACAGCGACTTCCAGAGGAGATGCGCACTTTATAAAGACTTTGCCGTTCCCCTCGACCTTGATTCTCCGGGTTACAAACTTGCCAGCCAGCTTATTGCCATAGTACCGGAAAATCTCTCAGTTCTGGAAACCATAAAAACCAGGTTAGGATCCTTAAGGGTTGTGCGTACAACCTCGCCACTTGACGGGGAAACCATGTGGATAGAGATCTTTCCTCCAAATGTTTCAAAAGGCCATACTATAGAATGGCTGTGTAACAGACTGTCTATAAGCAAAGCAGGCACCATCGGAATAGGTAATGACTACAATGACATAGACCTGCTGAATTTTGTCAACTATCCCTTCGCTGTTAACAATGCCCCTGAGCCGATAAGAAAACTATACGGAACCTGCCGATCCAACAATGATAACGGCTTTTCTGATGCAGTTTTCCAGGTACTCACCTGGTAAAATTAATAACCCAAACAATATAACATAAAACCAATACGTTACATATGATTACACTGCCATTTGGAACCAGAAGGTTTTGGTAAAGTGAAAGTATTTAATGAACTTTGCAAAACCTTTAACAATCTGTTAAAGCATAAATAATTTAAAAGTAAAAGATTATGCCCTGGTTGTGGAATGCAGTCATATTATTGTTCGCCTATTTGCTCGGGTCTGTTCCCAATGCAGTGTGGATTGGAAGATTTTTTTTCAACACTGATGTACGGGAGCACGGCAGCAAAAATGCCGGCAGCACAAATACAATCCGGGTACTTGGTTACAAGGCCGGCCTTCCGGTACTGCTTCTGGATATCCTGAAGGGCTTTCTGGCAGTCAAGCTCATTTATTTCACCTTTTATTATATACCTGCAACAGGAGAATATATTAATTTTCAGCTGCTGCTTGGGCTCGCAGTTATTATAGGACATATATTCCCGGTTTTTGCAAATTTCAGGGGAGGGAAAGGTGTAGCCACCCTGATAGGGGTAATTCTGGCAATTGACCCCGTTTCCACCGTGATTTGCATTGGTGTGTTCCTGGTAACGCTTATCATTACCAAATACGTTTCACTTAGCTCCATGATAGCCGGACTGTCTTTCCCCATCCTGGTAATAGTGGTGTTCAATACTACCACCTCCTCCCTTGTCATTTTTTCCCTTATTGTCTTTGTACTGCTTCTTTTCACTCATCAGAAAAATATCGAGCGACTGGTGAGGCGGGAGGAGTCCAAGGCCAATTTCCTGTTCAGAAGGAAACATCACGGGCAGATATAATCAAAGTATCAGGTAAACTCACTTACATAGGAATCGCGAATAAACTCCTTCTCAAGATATTCTGTAAGCTCGCGCAGGCTGACATTGGGTTTTATCTTACCCCCGTCGGTGATTGACATCCTTCCTGTTTCCTCGGAAATAACAACAACAACCGCATCAGTCTGCTCAGACATTCCAAGAGCTGCCCGGTGGCGCATTCCCAGTTCCGGGGGAAGGTTTATGCTTTCGGAAACCGGCAGTACACATCTCGCGGCATGTACCTTATCGCCGATTATGATAACAGCACCGTCATGCAGGGGGCTCTCCCTGCAAAAAATGCTTTCCAGCAGACGGCTGGAGGTAACAGCATCAAGAATGTCGCCTGTCTGGGCATAGCTTTCAAGTTCAGACTTGCGGGCAATAACTATAAGTGCACCCAGCCTTTTTTCTGCAAGTTTCTTAAAGGACTTAACAAGCGAATTTATGCGGATCAGCGGTCTTCCGCCACTTACCGAGGTAAAAAGTTTCTCAATTGAGAATGTGCGGTTTGAAACATACCTGGTTCCTATCAGGAGAAGAAAACGTCTGATTTCCTGCTGAAAAACGATAATCAGGGCGATAACACCCACGCCGATAACCTGTCCGAGAATGGATCCCAGCAGCTGCATGTTAAGGGCCCTGACCAGGAGCCATAGTATGTAAACTGCAAATATCCCCGCAAAGATGTTAATTGCAATTGTGCCCTTAATAATACGGTAGATCTGATAAAACAACAGTGCAGTCAGGATAACATCAAAAATATCCAGTATTCTCACGCTTATAAACAGGTTAACCATGCAGCGGAAATATTTTAAGTTAATAGGTAAAGATAATTACAAAATACCCCATTTTTTAATAAAATCAAGCCTTTATCGGAGATACCGGAATTTCAGGAACATTTCCATTATGCCAGGGCCTGCATTTTTTTCAGGTGCTGTACTACCTGTACCGTTTCCCTGGCCTCCCTGACATCATGAACCCGCAAAATATCAACACCCTTAAGGATGGCTATGGCATTAAGGGCAATTGTCCCTGTAAGTGCCTTTTCAGGATTCACCCTCAGAAGGCGGCAGATCATTGATTTTCTCGAAAATCCGGCCAGAAGGGGCATCTCCAGCATACTGAATTCTTCCAGCCTGGCAGCAAGGGTATAATTATGGTCCACTGTCTTCCCGAACCCGAAGCCGGGGTCTATTATTATATCGGCAATGCCCATGCTTCGCATTATCCTGGTTTTTTCGGCAAAGAACCTGATAATATCATTTACAACATCATCGTATTGCGGATCCAACTGCATGGTCTGAGGGGTTCCCTGCATATGCATGGCAACATAAGGAACCTGGAGCCTGGCAATTGTTTCGAGCATTCTGTAACCGGCACTGCCGGAAGAAATATCATTTATTATCGCCGCACCATACTCGCCTGCCATTATTCGGGCAACCTCCGGGCGGCAGGTGTCTATTGAAACAACCAGATCAGGATGTTCGCCACGGATCACTTCCATAACCCATGCCAGGCGGCTGATCTCCTCCCTTTCCGGCACATCGCCTGCCCCCGGCCTGGTTGAAACACCACCGACATCAATAATATCTGCGCCCTCAAGCCTCATTTGATTAATCCTTGCAGCTACCTTGCCTGCATCTGGATACCTGCCACCGTCAAAAAAGGAGTCGGGGGTAGCATTAAGAATTCCCATTATCAATGGCCTGGAGAGATCATAAAGGATTCCACGTATACACAGGCTCTTTTTTTTATTAAAAAAATCCATGGCCGGGAGAAATAAGTTATAAAGCAAACCTACTTAATATTTCAGAAATTTTTTCAACCGGGGCCGGTATTTGATGCAGTCAGCTGGTCAATTTATCGCCATCACGTAATAATTAGTGCCGGTACCCGCGCGCGTTGAATGATTCCTGCCCTTGTACCGGTCATTATGATTTTATTCATGGACGTTTCAGATTTTTTTTACACTTTTGCAGTAAACCGTGGTCAGCAACATAGAGGCACAATAAACACCATAAACTCAAATCAATTACTTAACAATGGCATTTCTCGTTTTGGAGGGCCTCGATGGTTCAGGTAAATCCACACAGAACAGGTTACTCCGCGGATATCTTGATGAAAAAAACATAAAATACAAATACCTGCATTTCCCCCGTACCGGTCACGGCATATTTGGCGAACTTATTGCGATGTTCCTGCGCGGAGAACTCGGGAAGATTGGTGAAGTCAATCCTTATCTGGCCTCACTTATTTACGCAGCCGACAGGGAGGATGCCAAATCCAGCCTGGAAAAATGGCTCTCTGAAGGTTATATGCTCCTGACGGACAGGTATGTCATTTCCAATATAGCATTTCAGTGTGCAAAACTCAAGACCGTTGAAGAAAGGCAAAAACTAAGGGAATGGATATTTCACCTTGAATATACCCATTACCGGATCCCCAGGCCCAACCTGAATATATATCTCGATGTGCCCTTTGAATTTACCAGGGAAAAGCTAAGCGGACATCGCACCGGTAATGAACGGGAATACCTCAGGGGCAGCACTGACATTCATGAGGCCGATCTGGATTTCCAGCAAAAAGTAAGGCAGATATACATTGAAGAGGCAGAAAAAGAGGGCAGCCTCAGGCTGGTTTCCTGCCATGACGAAAAGCGGGGAATGCTTAAACCCGAAGCAATTTTCAGCAGGCTGATCACCCTGCTCGAGGATGAGAACTTTTTTAGTTTGAATAAGAAATAGTTAATGGCAGATTGGCACGTTATATGTTGATGAGCAAAAAATTTATCAGAACTGTTATGTCCGATATAAGAATGCCTGGTGTTTTTTTGAATTTTTCCAGATTCCTGGCAGGGATCGTCTTTGTTTATTCCGGATTTGTCAAAGGTATTGATCCGCTGGGATCCACCTACAAGTTTGCAGATTATTTTGTGGCGTTCAATATTGAATTTCTGGAGCCTTTTGCCCTGGCACTGTCGGTGCTTTTATCGTCAGCTGAAATGCTTATAGGGGTAATGCTGCTCGCAGGTGTCTCCATGGCCATCGCCACGTGGGCCGTTCTTCTGTTTATGGGGTTTTTCACTATACTGACCTTTTTTATAGCACTCACCGACCCGGTAGCAGACTGTGGCTGCTTTGGCGACGCGATTATTCTGACCAACTGGGAAACATTCTGGAAAAATGTTGTTTTAATGGGTCTTGTTATAAATCTTTTCATCCAGCGCAAAAAATTCAAGCCATTCTTTGCCGGAAAAACCATTGAGTTGGGAACCGTGGCAGGTTTTCTGATTATCATACTTGCAATATCGTTCTATTCCTACAGGAATTTACCGCTGATTGACTACCGGCCATTCCATACAGGTGCCGATATAGTTGAAAAAATGAGTGTTCCGCCGGATGCCCCTTCTGATGAGTATGAAATCACACTGTATTATGAAAAAGAGGGAGAGGTAAAGGCATTTTCCGTTGATGAAATACCCGATTCATCATGGGAATGGGTAAGCACTGAAAGCACTCTTATAAGCAGGGGGTATGAACCTCCCATAACCAATTTCCAAATTGAATCTGTTAGAGAGGAAATCGATTATACCCATGATATTCTCGAAAATACAGGATATACCTTTATTCTGATATCCTATGATCTTGAAAAAAGCTCGAAAAAAAACATAACCGGTATAAACCGGCTAGCCAGCTGGTCATCAGCACAGGGAGTCGGATTTATATGCCTTACCGCCAGCCCTGAACCACAGATCGATGATTTTACTGAAAGAACGGGTGCGATGTATGAATTCTACCATACCGATGAAATCACCCTCAAAACAATTATCAGGAGCAATCCCGGATTATTGCTTATCAGGGAAGGCACCATCCTGGGCAAGTGGCATTACAGGAATATTCCCCATGCCGATGAGCTCAGCGACAACCTCCTCTCCTGGTCAGTTGGTTTACAGCAGGATTCAAGGAACAGCCTGGTTACTCTCGGATTTATTCTCGCACTTATGCTTATCCTGGCATTGCTAAGGGCCTTCAGGCCGGTTACCGGGAACCCCTTTGCCAGATCACAAAAAGTGGAAAAAAAACATTAAATTAGCAGTCATTTACGATCCGATTCATAAATTAACAGATAAAAAAAAGATCATGAGAAGAAAAATTGTAGCCGGGAACTGGAAAATGAACACGGTGATTCAGGATGGACTGGATCTGGCAGAAAGTGTTAAAAAAAACGCAGAAAAGGGATTGCCCGAAAATGTTATGCTGATACTGGCCCCACCATTCACTCACCTGGCCGGATTAAAAAATATTTTGCCTGATAATATCGGGCTTGCAGCACAAAATTGCGCATCAGAAGAGTCAGGTGCCTTTACAGGTGAAGTATCGGCTGCTATGGTGGCCTCTTCAGGCGCAAATTACGTTATTATCGGCCATTCCGAAAGAAGGCTGTATTTCAAGGAAACTGACCCCGAACTAAACAAGAAAATCAAACTGGCCCTTGCCAGCCAGTTGTCACCCATTTTCTGCTGTGGTGAAAACCTGCATGAACGTGAAAAAGGAATTCATACTGAAGTGGTCAAAAAGCAGATTGAACTTGGACTGTCTGATATTCCGGAAGCCGATTTTAAAAGGATAATAATTGCCTATGAGCCGGTATGGGCTATAGGCACTGGCAAAACAGCAACCCCCGACCAGGCACAGGATATGCATCTGTACATCAGGACACAGATAAAGGAAATGTATGGGGAAGAAACGGCCGGTAATACCAGTATCCTTTACGGGGGCAGTTGTAACCCATCGAACGCCAGGGAATTATTTGCAAACAGCGATGTTGATGGCGGACTTATTGGTGGTGCTTCCCTTAAGGCAGATGACTTTCTGGCAATTGCCCGTTCATTTTGATAACATTTTCCGATATTCAGCGTATAACTCCACATAATTCCGGAGTTATGCCATCAGAAAAAATCGTACGCCTCCGGATCAGCCGGGGGCTTTTTTTTGCATCTGCCGGCAAATAATAATAAATTTATGCCCGGCCAGCCATTCCGGTATTGTAAGGCAAAATAAATAAGTGTGCCGCCATAAAAACAAAAACAACATACATAGAGTTGAAATGTTTTGTTTCCAGCCTGGGAGCAGAAGCCACTGAAATCCTGACGGCCCGGTTGTTCAGGCTTGGTTTCGAAGGCTTTTGGGAAGATGAGCAGGTGCTGACTGCCTATATCGACTCAGACAATTTTTCGCCGCAGTTGCTGGAAGGACTGGATGAACTGAAGTACCAATACAGGCCCCTGGAAACAAAAAACTGGAATCAGGAATGGGAAAAAAACTTTTCACCGGTAGTTATAGCCGGCAAATGCCTGGTAAGGGCTCCGTTCCATCCTCCTCAGAAAAATATCCCGCTGGAAGTAATAATTGAGCCGAAAATGGCATTTGGAACAGGCCACCATCCTACCACAGAAATGATCGCCGGTTACATTTTGACAGTTGAACTAAAAGGAACCTTCCTTTTTGACATGGGCTGCGGAACAGGCATTTTGGGAATTATTGCCCGTAAGGCAGGTGCCGATAAGGTGGTAATGGCAGATAATGATCCTGAGGCCGTTGCCAATGCACGTGAAAATATTTCGCTAAACAGGGTGGATAATATTAAAATCTGTCACGGGGGCAGCGAAATACTAAAAAACAAAACCCCGGGGATAATCACGGCAAACATAACCCGTACCGTTCTCCTTAATCATATGGCTGTGTATTTCAGTTCACTGAAGGCCGGCGGCACCCTGGTAATAAGCGGTATTATTGACCCCGATTATAATGAAATATTAAAGAGCGCCCGGGAGCAGGGTTTCGGTCTGAAAGAAATAAACCGGAGGCGGGAATGGCTGATGCTTGTTTTTGTCAAACCGGAATAAATAGCTGAGCATGCAAAAGAAACTACCCTATATACTCCTGTTGCTCATTGTCCTTTCCTGTCAGAATTCCTTTTCCCAGGCTGCAAGGGAGTTTACACCCGATCCATCGTTGTTTGCAGGTGAAATCACCGGTTTTATGGGGCCGAACCTTACCGGCGACCAATCCTTAAAGCTTGAAGAATTTATCGGCCAGTGGGACTCGGCTATGTTTAATACAACCGAAATGCAGGCGATTATACACACCGCCAATCTGCTCCGGGCAAGGAATGCACGACCCCTCCCCCACATGCTAAATTATCTTGATATGCTTAATTCCTTCAGCGAGCATGATCCGGGCCGGCGTCATTATGCCGTCTGGCAGAAGGCATTCACCTGCCTCCTGGAGAAGGGCAGCCTGCCCATGGGAAATATCAATGAATTGATGCTGCTGATGGGCGGACTGGTTTCTCAAAATATGCTGTACAGGTCAGTTGCCGTTAACTGGGAGGTTTCCGAACCAAATTTCTCCCTTGTTTTTGATGATTCCCTCCGGATAGTATTTCCTGAAACTGATCTGAGAGGATATAACCATATTGACACACTTACTGTATTCAGAACTTCCGGCACCCTGTGTCCCCTGTCCCTTACATGGAAAGGCCGGGGGGGCAGGGTTACCTGGGAACGGGCAGGGCTTGATGCCCGGGAAGCTTATGCGGTACCTGCCGGTTACACTATTGATCTCAAAAGATCGGAATATAGTGCTGATTCAGCAGCATTCAATTTCAACCGCTACTTTCAGCTGCCTATCCCGGGCAAACTGACAGACAGGGTTATGACTTCAACCAGTTCACGAAATGCCTCCTATCCCAGGTTTTCATCCTACAGGCAGGAATTTAAAATAAGGGAAATATACCCCGGTATTGATTACGAGGGAGGCCTGAGCATGAATGGTGCCAGGCTCATAGGTTCAGGAGGAGAAGAAGAAAATGCCAGGCTTGTTTTTCACCGTGATGGCGAAATAAGCCTGAAGGCTGAATCCAGGCATTTTGTATTCAGTCCCCAGGGTGTCAGTTCGTTAAATACAAGCATAGTTTTCTATCTTGAAAATGACTCGTTGTTTCACCCTGACCTGCACCTGAATTACATAGACAATTCCAGGGAACTGTCACTGAATCAAAATGACAAGGTCATTTCCCAGAGTCCATGGGATAATCATTTCCACAAGATTGATATGAGTTTTGCGCAGCTTCTCTGGAAGATCGATGAGCCGGAACTGATATTCACAATGCCAAGGGCAAGCTCCATCGGCAGCGCTAACTTCAAATCGCTGAATTTTTTTGACCGCCAGCATTACCAGCGACTTCAGGGCATGGATATGAATCACCCCCTTCTTCAGCTGAGAACCTTTGCAGGTGCACATGATTCGGGTGCATTCCCGGCAGAGGATTATGCAAAGTACCTGAGGATGCCTCTTCCAAGAGTAAGACATCAACTGCTGGAACTGACGCTCGGGGGATTTATTTTTTACGACACCGATACCGACCTGGTCAGGACAAGGCAGAAACTTTACGATTACCTGCTGGCAAATATAAGGCGTATCGATTACGATATAATAGATTTCTCATCCACTACCAGTGCACCACAGGCAAACGCCATACTCAATCTTAACAGCCATGAACTGAAGATTAACGGTATACCACGCGTTCATATCAGCAATACGCAGAATGTTAATCTTTTCCCTGAAAACGATTCGATAATTATGCGAAGAAACAGGAATTTCATGTTCGATGGCACCATCAACGCCGGAAATCTCAGCTTCTTCGGCACCAATTTTGCATTTGATTACGACAGGTTCATCATAACCCTCCAGAATGTTGACTCATTAAGCATGCGCGTTCCCCTGGATGAAACAAACCTGCTGGGTCAGGCAAGACTGGTAAATGTAAGAAACCTTATCAGGAGTGTTAGCGGTGAACTTTCGGTTGACAAACCTTTTAATAAATCAGGCAGGGTAAGCCACCCTGATTATCCTAAATTCAGCAGCACGGGAAACTCTTATGTTTTTTACGATCAACCTCACATACATAAGGGTGTGTATCGACAGGAGGATTTTTATTTTAAGCTATACCCTTTTACGCTTGACAGCCTTAACTCATTCAGTAATGAGGAACTGCGATTCAAAGGAAGCCTTGCCTCTGCAGGAATATTTCCTGATATTGAAGACATGCTTACCATCCAGGATGATTTCTCGCTTGGCATAAACCATACCACCCCGGAAACGGGACTGCCGGTTTACAATGGCAAAGGAGCATTTTACCACGACCTTCATCTAAGCAATGCCGGATTAAGGGGCAGCGGTAAGATTGATTACCTGACCTCGGTACTTTATTCGGAAGATTTCCTGTTCCTGCCTGATTCAATGAATACAACAACAAATGATTTCTTTGTGCAAAAGCAGATAACTGGAATTCAGTTTCCTGCTGTAAGTTCACAAAATAATCCTGTACAGTGGCTGCCTGGTGAAGACCTGATGGTTGTGTTACAGAAAGACAGGGCATTCAGCATGTTCAATGATCAGGCCGAACTGAATGGATCGCTGAATATCACCCCCTCGGGTATGAGTGGTTCCGGAACATTCAATCTCGAAAATGCTGTAGTTTCATCAGAAGACTATTTTTTCAGGGCCGAATCCTTAAATGCCGGCAACAGCAGCTTTGTCCTCCGCAACCCTGACAAGACAGCTGTTACACTGCATGCCGGCGGACTGGACTCGTTCATTGATCTTGAAATGCGCAGAGGAGAATTCTCCATCAGCCGGGGCAGTGGCATGGTTACATTGCCGGTGAATGAGTTTATGGCTGATGTGGATGGTTTTACATGGGAAATAGACAAACAGGCATTTGAGCTTACTTCTTCCAGAATCCATCCCGCCAGCGGTCTGACCGGTGCCGAATATATTTCCAAAAGGAATGGACAGGATTCCCTGAGGTTTGTTTCACCTTTTGTCGTATTGGATTCCAGAAACCATTTATTGCAGGCAAGCGAAGTTAAACATCTTGAAATTGCTGATGCCACTATATTCCCTGCTGATGAAACAATACATATAGGTGCAAATGCAGAAATTTTTCCACTTAAAGATGCCCGGGTGGTTGCCGGAACCGGATCCTTCCACGAGATCCACAATGCTGAACTGAATATAACGGCAAGAAATAAATACACGGGGTCAGGCGATTATGATTACCTGGATGAGATGAATGAAATTCTGACAATCCATTTCAGCAAAATATCAGTCAATGAAGACTCCGAAACTGTTGCCTCGGGAAGCATTGAAGAAGAGGATAACTTCAAGCTGAGCCCTGATTTTACCTTTAAGGGAGAGGCAGAAATGATCGCCTCCCGGCCACACCTGAACTTCAAAGGCTCAGTGAGGGCAACTCATAATTGTGACGGCCTGGATGATCACTGGCTGGCTTTTGAACATGTTCTGGATCCAATGGACATAATGATCCCCGTGCCTGCCCAGCCGGTTTCCGGTGATCGCCTGAGGCTTTATTCCGGGGTCCTTGTAGCAACTGATTCAGTACATGTATATCCCGCTTTTTTCTCAGAGAGGAAGAATTATGCCGACCAGCTAATTGTCAGGGCGGAGGGATATATGAAATTTGACAAGGCTTCGGGTGAATACAGGATCGCTTCAATTGATAAGTTCAGGGATCCTTCACTGCCGGGCAATCAAGTCAGCCTTAACCCGAAGGAGTGTCTTCTCCGGGGAGAGGGGGAGCTGGAGCTTGGTGTGGCATTCGGCCAACTCAAGCTTAATGCTGTTGGCACGGTACATAATAATATAAACGAGAACCAGACCAATATCGAGGGTATAGTGACCCTGGATTTCCCGTTTTCGGAAGATGCCCTGGCGCTGATTGCCCGTGAGGCCGACAGCCTGCCGGGTCAGCCAATGGACTCAGGGAATTATTATTTTGACAGGGGACTTAACGAGTTGCTCGGACAGGAAAGGGCAGAGCAATTCAGGTCATCGCCATCAAGGGAGGGCAGGCAGGCAAGGCTTCCTGAAGAGTTGCAGAAAACAATCGTTCTCTCACATGTTAGTCTCCGCTGGGACAAGCAAAGCCGTTCTTATGTTTCTCAGGGTAAAATAGGGATAGCTAACATAAACGGAGTGGCTGTAAATAAAATGTTTACCGGGTACCTTGAGATAACCAAGCGCAGGTCGGGTGATTATCTGGATTTCTATGTTGAGCTGGAAAATAATAACTGGTATTATTTCGGCTATACCCGGGGATTAATGCAGGCATATTCATCCAACCGGGCATTTGTTAATATAATTGACGACATGGCCCTTAGGCACAGGAGGGACAGAGGCCCTTCACGGGAAGAGAGATATGTCTATATGCTGGCCTCAAATACCAAACTTGAGCAGTTTTTCAGAACCTACCACAGGCATATGGAAAATAAGGACGATCATGTGACCCGGGTTGAGGCAGAAGGTGAACAGGATGAACCTGAGCAAATGACCGGGGGAGAGCGGTAACCCGGGGATTTATGTGCGGTACCCCGGAAGTTTTTGAATAAAAGCGGGATTATGGTGTCCGGATAACGGGATTTCGCCGGAGTTCAATTATCTCCATGTCAAATATGCGTTCCCTGTCAATTACAAACCGAAGGGCTGTCTGCACCCTGTGGATACCGGACTTGCCAGCTGCGCCGGGGTTTATATGGAGCAGGCCCAGCTTCTGGTCATTCATGACTTTAAGTATGTGGGAATGGCCGCAAATAAAAAGTTTCGGTGGTGATTCAATCAGACTTTTTCGCACTGAAACATCATACTTTCCGGGATATCCTCCAATATGGGTCATCCATACATCAACCCCCTCGCAAAGAAACCTTTGATGGGCCGGATACACTTTCCTTATCTCATAACTGTCTATATTCCCATATACTGCCTTCAGGGGCCTGAGAGATGCAAGTTTACCGGCAACCTCCAGGGTGCCTATATCGCCGGCATGCCAGATTTCATCGCAGGAACTAAGAAAATCTGTCAGTCGTTCATCAAAAAATCCATGGGTATCGGACAAACACCCTATTTTTGTAGTCATAAAAAGTACTAATTTTGATCCACTGAAAATGAGCTATATAATTTATATTTCACAATATACCTTTTATCAATGCATTTATTTTACTATCCCCTCATTGACCAAAACTTTTTCACCCTGGACAGGAGCGAATCGGCGCATTGCGTCAGGGTGCTGAGACTGGGAAAAGATGATATTATTTACCTTACAGACGGCAAGGGCAAACTTTGCAAGGCTAAGATAATAAATCCGGACAAAAAAGCCTGTGTTACAGAAATAACAGAAACAACGATAATTCCTCCGGAAAGAGATTTTTCACTTGAAATTGCGATTTCGCCCACCAAAAATATCGAGCGCTTTGAATGGTTCCTGGAAAAAGCAACAGAAATAGGTGTAGACAGGATTATACCACTCTTGTGCAATAATTCTGAACGCAGGATAATAAAAAGTGAAAGATTAAAAAAGGTTATGATTTCGGCAATGAAACAATCACTTAAGGCATGGCTGCCTGAGTTGACTTCATTTTCAGGCTTTGAAGAACTCCTGGAACGGCCATTTAACGGAAACCGTTTTATTGCAACGGGAGATGCTCATCCGCGCGATCAGCATCTGGGCAGAATGTACAAAAAAGGGTCCGGGGTTTTAATACTGATAGGTCCGGAAGGAGATTTTCAGGAAGAGGAGATGCTTATGGCAGCAAAGCACAGCTGCAGTCCCGTAAGCCTGGGAGCGGGCCGGTTGCGCACTGAAACGGCTGGCCTTGTCGCCTGTCATACCGTTAACCTTTTGAACAGCCTGTGATCGGGGAATCAGTATCCTGACCTGGACTGTTTTACAGCGTACTCAATGAGATTTTGAACAACAGACTTTCTTACATCAAAGCACTGTCTGTCGAGAAATGCGTACACATCACTGAAGGCCCCGTTTCGACCGGAAGCATAGGAATTCAGGTCGTTCAGCTCCGGATAATCTTTAGCAAGATCATCGGAGGTATAAAGAAAATAGTAAACTTTTTTCATAGGCATTTTAACAACTTTTAACAGGCTTTAATGCAAAAACGAAAGTTGGAAGATTTTAGTATTACAAACTCTGCCAACTTTCGTTTCAAAAACCTGTTTTTTGATAAAAGCCGTAAAATCTTAGCTTAATGTCAGGCTGATGTTTTTTCTTGCAAGAAGTTTCCTGAGATTTATCAGAGCATAACGCATTCTGCCAAGCGCGGTATTGATGCTTACATCTGTTTGCTCTGCTATCTCCTTGAAACTAAGTCCGCCGTAATGCCTCAATAAAATAACTTGTTTCTGCTCTTCGGGCAACTCATCTATCAGTTGCCTTACATCATTTGTTATCTGATCCTTGATCATCAAATCTTCGATATTCTGATCAGAAAACTTTTTGGAATTAAAAATATCAGCCTCATAATCATCATTTGACAGGGTATTTATCTGTTTTTCCTTTCTGAAATGATCGATTATAAGATTGTGTGCTATCCTTATTACCCAGGATACAAAACGGCCGTTATCCTTGTATTTGCCATCAACCAGCGAGCGGATGACTTTAATAAAAGTATCCTGAAAAATATCTTCAGCAAGCTGCTGGTTTTTGACTACCAGTACAATATAGGTATAAACTTTTGTCCTGTGACGGTTTATAAGTTTTTCAACAGCTATATTGTTACCCTCTAGATACTGCTGTATGAGATCCTGATCACTCATCCTCTTTGCTTCCACATCTACCTCCTTTTTTATTTGTCTACGAGTATAAGTTTTCCAATAGCAGTCTCTTTTTAGTTTATACAATAATGATAAAATATTTATGTTACAAAGAAAGTAAAAAAATTCGTATTGTAAAAAATTTAATAAACCAAAAGAAAACTGCTACCTTGCGCCAGAATAGGCCAAATCAGTTAATTACCCTGGCTGAATTAAGATTTAATAACTTTTCAATAAAACTTCAACTTTATTAAAACAATAATTATGCCATAAAACCATGCAGGGCAACAATAAGGAAATCGTCATAAAAGGAGCAAGAGTTCATAATCTGAAGAACATAGATGTAAGCATTCCGCGTGACCAGTTTGTGGTAATAACCGGCTTATCAGGTTCGGGAAAATCATCCCTTGCCTTCGACACTTTGTATGCTGAAGGGCAAAGGCGCTATGTTGAGAGCCTTTCTTCCTATGCACGTCAGTTTCTCGGGAAGATCAATAAGCCCGAAGTGGATTTTATCAAAGGCATACCCCCGGCAATAGCAATTGAGCAAAAAGTCAATACTCATAATCCCAGGTCAACTGTTGGCACCACAACGGAGATATACGATTACATGAAATTACTGTTCGCCCGTATCGGCAGGACCGTCTCCCCGGTATCGGGAAATGAGGTGACCAGGCACAACGTAAGCGATGTTGTGAACTTCATTTTGTCGCTAAAAGAAAACCCGACCGTACTCATTCTGGCCCCGATACCCAAACCTCCCCGGGAATTACTGGAGAAAAGTCTTAATATCAGACTTCAACAAGGGATAACAAGGTTTTACTCAAACAACAGGACTGTAAAAATCCAGGACCTGCTGTCAGACCCCGGGAAATTAGAAGATACAGGTGATCTTGCTATAGTCATAGACAGGCTGAGAGTTGCCTGGGACGGCGATACAAGGGCAAGGATAGCCGATTCGGTGGAAAATGCCTTCTACGAGGGAAACGGACACTGTATCCTTAAAATGGAGGAAAATGGCAAAACATGGGAAAAAGCATTTTCAGGCCTTTTTGAACTGGATGGGATTACTTTTGATGAGCCTTCAGTACATATGTTCAGCTTCAATAACCCCCTTGGAGCCTGCCCCCTTTGCGAGGGTTACGGTAAAATCATCGGCATAGATGAGGACCTGGTTGTTCCCGACAAGAGCTTATCGGTTTATAATGATGCCATTGCATGCTGGCGGGGAGAGAAAATGAAAAGATGGAAAGAAAAGCTGGTTTTTAACGCCCCTGCATTCAGATTCCCCGTACATAAGCCTTTTTATGAGCTGACTGGTGAAATGAGAGACCTGCTGTGGAAAGGAAACAGTTATTTCAGGGGGCTGCATGAGTTTTTCAGATACATTGAAAAGAAAAGCTATAAGATCCAGTACCGGGTGATGTTATCCAGGTACAGGGGCAGGACCACATGCTATGAATGCAATGGCACCAGGCTCAGGAAGGAATCGTCATGGGTGAAAGTGGACGGCAGATCCATCCAGGAACTGGCGGGTATGCATATAACCGGACTTTCGGGCTTCTTCGGAAGCATCAGGCTTGAAAAACACGAACAGGAAATTGCCAGCCGGATTATTAGTGAAATAAGGAGCCGTTTAGAGTTCCTGAAGGATGTGGGCCTGGGCTATCTCACACTGAACCGCCTTTCCTCTTCACTTTCGGGCGGAGAGTCACAACGGATAAGGCTTGCCAGCACGCTGGGCAGCAACCTTGTCGGTTCTCTTTATATACTCGATGAACCCAGCATTGGACTTCATCCGCGCGACACCCATCTTTTGATAAAAGTGCTGGGTCAGCTGAAAGAAGCCGGTAATACAGTTGTTGTGGTGGAACACGATGAGGATATTATAAGGGCGTCGGACCAGATCATAGATATAGGCCCCCTGGCCGGGCGCCTGGGCGGCAAAGTCGTGTACCAGGGAGATCATAAGGGACTGACGAAACATGAAAAAAGCCTCACAGCAAGGTATCTTACCGGAAAAGAAGCCATCACCGTTCCTGCAACCCGGAATAAATGGAACAATTATATAGAAATTACCGGCGCATCAGAAAATAACCTCAAAGGAATAAATGTAAAATTCCCTCTTAATGTACTTACGGTTGTAACCGGGGTAAGCGGATCAGGCAAATCTTCCCTTGTAAAAAATATCCTGTACCCTGCCCTTAGCAAGTATTACAATAATACAGGCATTAAAACCGGCAGATTTGGGTTGCTTGGTGGAGACCTGAAAAGGCTTGCAGGCGTTGAAATGATAGATCAGAATCCTATAGGCCGGTCATCGCGGTCCAATCCGGTAACCTATATCAAGGCATATGATGAAATCCGCAAGCTCTTTGCAGCTCAGCCTGCAGCAAAACTGAATAGTTTCGGGCCCGGGCATTTTTCCTTTAACATTGATGGAGGAAGGTGCGAAGAATGCCAGGGTGAAGGTACCATTAAGGTTGAAATGCAATTTATGGCCGATGTTAACCTTATTTGTGAAAATTGCCAGGGCAAGCGCTTCAGAGAAGACATTCTTGAAGTCAGGTACAGGGATAAGAATATTCATGATATACTGGAGTTGACTGTAGGAGAGGCTGTTGATTTTTTCGGCAAACAGGACAACACCCTGGAGAGGAAGATCATTGAAAAGCTTATGACCCTGGATGAAGTAGGCCTTGATTACGTAAAACTCGGACAGTCATCCAGCACCCTCAGCGGAGGGGAAAGCCAGAGGGTTAAACTGGCCTCCTTCCTTGGCAGGGAAAAAAATCATCATGCTGTTCTTTTCATCTTTGACGAGCCTACAACCGGCCTTCATTTCCATGATATTAAAAAGCTTTTAAAAGCATTCCGTGCCCTGATGGACAGAGGCAACACCGTTCTGGTTATCGAACATAACCAGGAGATAATCAAAACAGCCGACTGGGTTATAGATCTCGGACCGGAAGGAGGTGATGACGGTGGATACCTGGTATTTGAAGGCACCCCGGAAGGCCTTGCCGGGTGCAGTAAATCCTATACCGGCAGGCACCTTGAAAATAAGCTCGTCCGCAATACCAGGTAAGCAAACAATGAAGGCCCACACCATTCTCCCGCCGGGTTCGCATCACGGCACATTTACCGGGAAACTCATCAGCTTCATTATAAACAGCGCCGGCCGGGATGAGCATTACAGCATAAAATGAGTTGCTGGTAGTAAAAATTAATATTTTTTTTGTTCTTTTGCCTAAGACTGGTAAAAAGTATGAAAAATGAAATCATGACAAAAAGTAAATCATGTATCTGCCTTATAAAAGCATCAAACCCGGAAACCTTTAATACACTGCGATTAAGTATAAATAATTGACTGTTTGATTTTTTATTGAAAATTTGACTGCCGGCCGGCAATCTTAAGTTACAACAAGCGTTAATAAGGTACATTCGATACATATAATCAGGCATTATGCCAACAGATAGTTTTAATTTAGAAAATAAAAGCAACCATCCACACTGAACATAGTATCTGCACAATTCCTTAAAGATCCCCCGTAATATTGCATATCAGAGCGACTGACCCCTGTCATGCTTTCTTATGAAGAAACAAAAACACTTCCGGTCATTTTTATCAGATATTGCTTTTACGCTCCTGAGGAACCGGATGAGATATAAATATTAAACAACTGAATGCTAACTAAATTTAATTTAGATGAAAACTCAAGATGAACAAATGCAGGAACTGATACATAAGATCAGGAAAAATATCGGGAAGGTTTTACTTTTACTGGTACTGGTCATTGTAGCAGCAACATCTGCCAAAACCGTTGGCCCCGAAGAAGAAGGGGTTGTTTTACTTATGGGCAGGTATAACCGTACCGTAGATCCGGGACTGAATTTTATACTTCCCATAGGAATAGAAAAAATGTATAAAATACCTGTTCAGCGTCAGCTGAAGCAGGAATTCGGGTTCAGGACAGTCGAATCGGGAACAAGGACACAGTATGTTAAAGCCGGGTACAGCGATGAATCGCTTATGCTTACCGGCGATCTGAACATTGCCGATGTGGAATGGGTTATCCAGTACCGTATAGTAGATTCGTACAAGTACCTTTTCCGCGTAAGGGATGCTGAAGATGCGCTGCACGACATGTCAGAGGCGGCAATGCGCAAAATTGTGGGCGACCGCACCGTAAACGAGGTGCTCACTGTCGGCCGGCAGGAAGTGGCCAGTACAGTGGAGGTTCTCCTGCAAAAAATGTGTGATGAGTATGAGAACGGGATCCGGATCGACCAGGTGGTGCTGCAGGACGTTAATCCGCCCGAATCGGTCAAAGCTTCCTTCAACGCTGTCAACGAAGCCCAGCAGGAAAGGGAAACGCTTATTAATCGTGCCGAATCAGAGTATAACCGCGTAATCCCCAGGGCAAGAGGGGAAGCTGCGGAAACCATTCAGCTGGCAGAAGGATATGCCATGAACAGGGTTAACAGGGGAACCGGTGAGGCAGACCGTTTTACAGCCTTATATGAAGAATTTATCAAGGCACCCGAGGTTACCAAAAAGCGGATTTACCTTGAAACCATGGAAAGGATAATGCAAAAGACCGGCAACAAGATTATCATGGATGAAAATGGCACTAACATATTGCCACTGTTAAATCTTAACCATAATGCCGGTATTCAGCAACAACTCCGGCAAGAAACATCACAGTAATTTAAACTAATTGCTAACCATAATTCATACGAATGAAGACAAAATATATTATACTGGCAGTTGTATCCATAGTGATACTGATAGCCGCATCACAGAGTATTTTTATCCTTGACGAAACACAGCAGGCCATTGTCACCCAGTTCGGCAGGCCGGTGGGAGGAGCCCGGACAGAACCCGGATTAAACTTTAAAACTCCCTTTATTCATAAAATTCAGTTATTTGACAAAAGATACCTGAAATGGGACGGCGACCCGAACCAGGTACCCACCCAGGACAAAAGATTCATGTTTGTCGATACATACGCCCGCTGGGAGATAACCGATCCCCTGCAGTTTTTTATCAGGCTCAGGGATGAAAGATCCGGTCAGTCGAGGCTTGACGATATTCTGGACGGGGAAACCCGGAATGCAATAGCCAGCCATGAACTGATTGACCTGGTACGTTCCACCAATCGTGAACCTGTGGTTTATGATGAGTACCTGGAGGATATTGAAACCCTCGAGGAGATCTCCGTGGGAAGAGAAAGGATTGAAGAACTTATCCTTCAAAGGGCAAATGAAAGGACCGCCGACCTTGGCATAAGGGTTCTGGATTTCAGGTTCAAAAGGATGAACTATGTTCAGGAGGTAAGAGAGAGAGTTTTTGACAGGATGATAAGCGAAAGAAACAGGATAGCCGAGCAGTTCAGGTCAGAGGGCGAAGGTGAAGCCAGAAGGATTGCAGGAGAGAAGGAGCGTGACCTGGCCCAGATCCAGTCAGAGGCATTCAGGGAAGCCGAGGGCATCATGGGGCGGGCAGATGCAAGCGCTACAAATATATATGCAGGGGCATACAACAGGAATAACGGAAGCAGGGACCTGTATGCATTCCTGCGTTCCATGGAAAGCCTTGAGAAATCGATTGACAGTGAGACCACCATTATCTTGTCGACCGACAATGAATTGCTGAAATTCATGAAGAGCATTGACTGAGTCGATGACCGTCATTCGACCATCCAACAAAAGCCGGCCTGTTTAACGGGCCGGCTTATATTGAAACTTAATGTATATTTCTCCTGAAAAAAACAAAAATCCAAAATTTTGTTCATAAAATACAAAATTTTGACTTACAGGAGGAACCGCTTCGCTTTAACATCAAATTTTTTCATCTTATCTGTGTGAAATTTAAGCTGAAAAAATTTAATGTATATTTGAAAAGTACTTCATGAACTGCGAACGCTCCCATGCTGAAGGATCGGGAATTTTACGGTAACTCATCTTGCCCCTGAATTCTTCAATGCCGCCGAATCCTTTCCTTTTCATCCATTCCTCCAGTCCGCCAACAAGGCCTGCAACCTCCTTTATCCCGTTCTTGTACAGTAACGAGCAGACCTGAATGGTTTTGGCCCCTGCCAGCAGCTGCTTGACAACAGCCTCCCAGGAATGTATGCCCGTAGAGGCCGAAATATCAATGCTGCCGATTTTATCATGAACAAGGGCGACCCACCTCAGGACATGGCGCAGGTCGGAGGGCGAACTAAAAACACCGGCAGAGGTGAGCTTCATGTTTTCGATATCAATATCCGGTTCATAAAAACGGTTGAATAATACTGCACCCTTTACACCATGCGCATAAAGACGGTCAATTATCCCAAGCACATTTGTAAAATTATTTCCCAGCTTAACCGCCACAGGGATACCGATAATCCGGGTGACCCTGCTGGCTATATCTATATAAACATTTTCATAGTCCGTTGAAGAAGAATATTTATTGACCGGTAAAAAAAACACATTAAGCTCCAGGGCATCTGCGCCTGCTTCCTCAATCCGCCGTGCAAAACCTACCCAGTCACTTGCCGATATACAGTTGATACTGGCAATTACAGGAATGGAAACCGAGTTTTTTGCCTGCTCTATCAGGCTCAGATAATTATCAACAGAGTGGTTTTTGGTATAGTTTTTTATATAATCCTCGGCTTCAGGATAGTCATGATCCAGAATCAAGCTGCCGGCATCGTAATTTATCTGTTCTTCAAACAATGATTTTAGTACTACGGCGGCAGCGCCGGACTGCTCAAGGGAGCGGATTTTATCGGCCGTACCGGTAAGTCCTGAACTGCTTACAATGACAGGGTTCTTTAGTTTCAACCCTAGATAGTTAACCTCAAGATTAGGCATGGTGTAAATATTGGTTTAGTTAACACTAAAAAAATAAAACAGACATTCGGAATCCGCGTTAAAAAATCAATGACCCGGCTCATTGATAGGTTCTCTGGCCAAAAATCAGACTTCCTATTCTGACAATCGTGCTCCCTTCCTCAACCGCTATCTTATAATCGTCCGACATTCCCATTGACAACTCATTGAAGTTCTCACCTGCGGCGGGGATAATGTCCCTGATCTTTTTGTAAAGATCAGAAAGCGTTCTGAACTCCGACCTTATCAATTCCTTATCGCTGGTCAGGGTGGCCATTCCCATCAGTCCCCTGATACGCACTCCCTCAAAATCGCCGGGCGAATATCCGTTAAAAAATTCAAGGGCCTCTGCAACGGAAAAACCGAACTTGCTCTCTTCAGTGGCAATATGAACCTGCACGAGGCAATCAATTACCCGGTTATTCTTAACTGCTTCCTTGCTTATTATTTTAATAAGCTTCGGTGAATCGACTGAATGAATAAACGATATAAAGGGAGCTATATACTTAACCTTATTTGACTGCAGATGCCCAACCATATGCCATTGAATATCCCCGGGCAATTTTTCTTTCTTATCAGCCAGTTCCTGCACCTTATTCTCTCCCATTATCCTGTGTCCTGCTGAATAAAGCTGCATTATCTCAGAAGGGTTTCGGGTCTTGGTAACAGCAACCACTTTTACTCCTGAGGGAATATTTTTCAGTATATCCTGTAAGTTTCCGGCAATATCCATATTCTCCCTCTCTGTTTATAAAATCAGTTTTTAAGGCAAGCTGTCAATCAAGAAGATGAATAACAAGTCCGCTTCGCAGCTTGGGCTCAAACCATGTGGTTTTGGGCGGCATTATATTGCCTGTATCGGCTATATCCATCAACTGCTTCATAGTTACCGGGTAGAGGGCGAAAGCAACCTTCATCTCACCGCTATCCACCCTTTTTGTTAGCTCACCCAGTCCCCTGATGCCACCGACAAAATCAACTCTTTTGTCGGTCCTCAGATCGGTGATACCCAGAATATTGTCCAGTACCATTTCTGACAGTATGGTAACGTCCAGGCAGGCAATGGGATCATTGTCATTATATGTGCCTTTGCGGGCAGTAAGCGAGTACCATTTACCCTGAAGGTACATTGAGAAATTGTGCAGCGATGCAGGTTTATATATATCTGCCCCTTTTTCATCAATTACAAAAATATCCTCCAGCTTTTTAATGAAAGCCGTCTCATCCAGTCCGTTAAGATCTTTTACAACCCTGTTGTAATCAATAATATTAAGCTGCCTGTCGGGGAAGTGCACGGCAAGAAAAAAATTGTATTCCTCGTCACCCGTATGGTCAGGATTTGCAACCTTCTTTTCATTACCCACAAGGGCAGCTGCAGCTGTCCGGTGATGTCCGTCTGCCACATATGTATACGGCACCCTCGCAAACAGGCGGACAAGCTCCCCTGTCAGAACGGTATCCTTTATAACCCAGAAATGGTGGCCTATACCGTCGTCTGCTACAAAATCATACTCCGGTTCATTGTTCTCAGTGTATAATTTAACAATATTGTCAATCTCAGGTACCGCACGGTAAGTAAAAAATACCGGTTCCATATTGGCATTGGTTACCTTTACATGTTTCATCCTGTCTGTCTCTTTATCTTTCCGGGTAAGTTCATGTTTTTTTATCCTGTCGTTCATATAATCCTCCACCCCGGCGCAGCCTGCCAGACCATACTGCCGCCTTCCATCCATGGTTTGTGCATAAATGTAAAGATAGTCGGTGTCATCATGGATAAGCCAGCCATTAGCCCGGAATCTGTCAATATTTTTCCTGGCGGTATCATAAACCACCGGTTCATATTCACTGGTACCGGGCGGACAATCAATTTCAGGTTTTATTATATGCAGCAAAGAATACGGATTCCCTTTGGCCTCTTCCCGGGCTTCTTCTGAATTAAGCACGTCATAGGGCCTGGAAGCCATATCTTTTGCAATTCCAGCAGGAGGGCGCAAACCCCTGAATGGTTTTAATATTGCCATTGTTCTTGAATATTAAATACGGTTAATAAAAGAAAACAGGCAGGAAGTTTTATCAGCCTGCCTGTTAGAATGAATAATCAGAGGTTTACCTGAAATGTCCGGATCTCTTTTTCAAGGAATCCTACTATCTGCCTGGCAGCAGCAATTCCTGCATTTATATTTGCTTCGGCAGTCTGGGCGCCCATTTTTTTGGGAGTAAAAAAATAACGGCCGGGATAATTTTCAGCAATCTGCTCACGGCAATCAGGTGCTATATCAGTTAAATATTTAAAATCAGGCCTGTCGGCAAACATTCTCAAAAGCGAGTCTTCATCAATAATTTCCTTCCGGGCAGTATTAACCAGGGTGGCAGGTTTTGGCATCTTTTCAAGAAGCCTGTAATTTATTGATTTGGTGGTGTCTTTGTTTGCCGGAATATTCAAGGAGATATACCGGCAGATACTGAACAGTTCCTCAGCCGTATCAACGCATTTTATCCCTTCATGCTCCATGGCACTTTTCTCCACGAAAGGATCAAACCCATAAACTTCCATTTGAAAACCCCTGGCAATTCTGGCAATATGTCGGCCGATATTCCCGCAGGCATGAAGACCAAGTCTTTTTCCCCTTAATTCAGTCCCCGATGTTCCGTTGAACTGATTACGGGCGGTGTAAACCATTAGACCCATTGCCAGTTCCGCCACGGCATTGGAATTCTGCCCGGGGGTGTTCATAACGGCAACGCCTTTTTCGCTTGCCGATACAAGGTCAATATTATCATAGCCGGCACCCGCCCTTACAACTATCTTCAGTTTTTCACCGGCAGATAATACTTCCTGTGTCACCAAATCGCTCCTTACTATCATTGCATCAACATCGGCTACAGCGTTCAGAAGTTCGGCGGTGGTTTTATAATTCTCAAGCAGCACCATTTCATATCCGGCATCGTTTATTACTTCAGCAATCCCTTCAATTGCAGGTTTCGCAAAAGGTTTATCTGTTGCTATCAATACTTTTCTCATTTGTGAATGGTGTTATTTTGCATAATAAGTTTTCTTTTTTTATCTTCAAATTCGCTCATTACATCAATAAGGGCCTGCACACTTTCAACCGGCAATGCGTTATAGATAGAGGCCCTGAAGCCGCCGACGGACCGGTGTCCTTTTATGCCTATCATACCTTTTGACTGGGCAAAGGTGAGAAATTCCGCTTCAAGGTCTGCAAATTCATCCTGCATCACAAAGCATACATTCATCAGGGAGCGTGACTCTTTTTCTGCTGTGCCAAGGAATACTCTGCTGTTGTCAATTACATCGTAAAGCATGGCTGCTTTCCTGGCGTTAACTTCCTGCATCTTCTCCAGACCGCCAAGATCCCTGATCCATTTCAATGTCTCCCTTATTGTGAATACCGGCAGGCAGGGAGGGGTATTGAACATCGAGCAATTCTCAATATGGATTCTATAGTCGAGCATAGAGGGAATGTCCCGCTCAACCTTGCCAAGTATGTCCTTCCTGACAACTACAAAGCCAGCACCTGCCGGACCGAGGTTTTTCTGGGCTCCCCCGTAAATAAGACCATATCTGGAAACATCCATCGGACGGCTGCATATGTCTGAAGACATATCTGCAACCAGGGGAACCGGACTTTCAATATCCTCATGGATTTGCGTGCCGAATATGGTGTTATTAGTTGTTATATGAAAATAATCGGCATCTGAAGGTATCTCAAAGTTCCTGGGAATGTAACTGAAATTTTTGTCTTTTGAGGAGGCAACTATATCAACCTGTCCAAAATATTTTGCTTCCTTAATTGCTTTTTTGGCCCATGTGCCAGTTTCCAGGTAAGCAGCCTTTTTTTGGAGCAGGTTGAAAGGGATCATGCAGAAATTTAAACTTGCACCTCCATGGAGAAACAATACTTCGTACCCTTCCGGCACATTAAGAACCTCCCTGAATAATTCAACAGTTTCATCCATAACTGCGATAAAATCCTTTCCCCTGTGGGATACTTCAAGGACCGACAGGCCTGTGCCATTGAAATCAAGTACCGCTTCGGCTGTCTTCTCTATAACTGTGCGCGCCAATACGGATGGGCCGGCGCTAAAATTATGTTTCTTCATTGACAGATTTATTATATTTTATTAGTACTGGTAATTTGCCTGCAAATTGCAAATAATTTCTTAAAAAAAGCGGGAATTTATAAATGTTTTAATTGAGGCTTAAATAATTTTATGGTTTTTGGAAAAATAGTCCCTGTGCTCTACAAGAAATCGATCTTTAAGCAGTGGTATTACCCTCGTACTATCAATGGTGTTACAGTAAGGCATAACGTCATCCAGCCCGAGTTTTTTTAAACGGTGCCGGTGTGCGGCTTTTTCCATGTAACCCAGAAGATCCTTGCGTGCAATTTCCCATAATTCAATTGCGGCGACGGTCGAATCACAGCTGGTATTATAATGGCCACTTCCGGTCAATGCACTTGCAAGTGCTCCGGCAAAGACACTATCCTCAAGATTATACCTGTTTTTCCATCCGGCACATAGCACAAGTACATCAGAGTCCTCAGCTATCAGCCATTCAGCCAGGGCAGACAAATTAACGAAAGCCCCTATCGCAACCCCTCTGGCCTGGGCTGCCATTTCGATGGCCTGGGTACCGTTCGTGGTACTGTAAACTATGGTAGCCCCTTTAACCCGTTCTGGACTGAAGTTAAAGGGAGAATTCCCAAAATCGGCAAAATCCAGAATAATCCCGTCCCTTTCTGCTGCAACAAGAAATCCCTTTTTTTTCCAGGCCCTGGCTTCTTCAAGTCCGGCAACCGGAATAATACGCTTAACCCCGTTCTCAAATGCAGCACAGATAGCAGTGGTAGCCCGCAGGATATCCGATACAACCACTATTGCCTCATCATTCCGGTAATAGGGATAAAGTGCCGGCGAGTAACATACTTCTATCTTTTTCATTTTAAACAATCAGCGAGTTATATTTCTATGGGAACTGATATTTTAGTGTTTCAATTGCATAAAAAGCCCGGTAAAAATACCCCGGCACGATGCTAGTGCTTTTTTTCCTTATACAAGGGGGGTCTTACAACCTCCGCCCTGATGCTTTTATTCCTGATAAGAATATTTATCTCTGTCCCCTCACGGGCAAAAGCAGATTTTACATACCCCATGCCAATCCCTGTTTTCATCATTGGCGACATGGTGCCCGATGTCACATTACCTATTATATTATGATCGTTATCAGCAATTTCATAATGCAGCCGGGGTATGCCTCTCTCCCGCAGAATAAATCCGACAAGCTTCCGGTGTGTCCCCTCCTTTTTTTGCTTTAAAAGCAACTCCTTATCAATAAATTCATTATTGTCGGTAAATTTGGTTATCCATCCGAGTCCGGCTTCGATGGGTGATGTGGTTTCATCTATATCATTCCCGTAAAGGCAGAACCCCATTTCCAGACGAAGTGTATCACGTGCTCCAAGTCCGGCTGGTTTTATTCCGAATTCCCTCCCTGCCTCAAAAATAGCATTCCACAGTGCGGGACCGTCTTCATTGGCCACATATATCTCGCATCCGCCGGCGCCGGTATATCCTGTTGTCGAGAATACAGCTTTCTTTATTCCGGCGATACTGAGTTCCCTGAAGGTATGGAATTTCATATCCTCAACGGGTTCATCGATTAGTTTTTGCATTACCCTGAGGGCATGAGGACCCTGTACGGCAAGCAGGGAAATCTCATCGGAGGCATTATACAGGTCTGTGCCAACCGCAAGTCCGTGCTCCCCGGCATGACCGGCACACCAGTTCCAGTCTTTTTCAATATTTGCAGCATTTACAACGAGCATAAAGTTTTCCTGGCTAAATCTGTAAACAAGCAGATCATCAATTATGCCCCCCTTGCCGTTGGGAAAACAGGAGTATTGGACCATCCCGTCGGTAAGACGCGTAATGTCATTGGTGGTGATATACTGCAGGAACCCGGCAGCACCGGGCCCCTTTACCCGGAATTCGCCCATATGTGAAACATCGAATACCCCGGCTTTTTCACGCACAGTTATATGCTCATCATTTATACCGCTGTATTCCACAGGCATGTTAAATCCGGCAAAGGGCTGCATTCTTGCGCCCAGTTTCATGTGAAAATCAGTAAAGGCAGTATTCTTCATAACAGACAGATTTGTACTTATTATTTGGACACAGAGCTGCCTGAATACCTGCTGGTTTATGGAAATTACATGAAACGTTTAACTTCTGGCAGGCCCCGTTAATTATCTTGTGAAATTAATTAAAATTGTAATTACCTTTTCACAAAAGTAACTATTTTGGATGCTTTCATCACAGTCATATTTATAAATGATCAATTCCGTATGTTCTGAAATTTAATTGGCCCGGAAGTGGAACTGGCCGGTAAGGTATAATAACTAACAGATAGTCAGTGCAGCATTAAACAAATACATTTGTTTGTAAAATTTCATTACATTTATATCGGTAAACCAGGCCAAGCCGGTCAAATACACAATTAACACAAAAGCAATGGGCCCCAAACATATTGATCTTAAGTATCTTAACGATATTTCAGGCGACGATAAGGAATTGATACTTGAGATGATACAGATATTCAGGTCGGAGGTGCCGGGATATATAAAACTAATGAATGAATTTTATGAAAATCGAAAGTGGGAGGCGCTGGGAAAGCTTTCCCACAAGGCAAGGGCATCGGCATCTATAATGGGAATGAAGCAGCTGGCGGATGAACTTAAAAACCTTGAGTTGCTTGCACAGGAAAAAAAAGACACTCAGTTATATATTTCATTTTTACGCAGTATTGAAAATCAATTTCTTGCTGCAATCGAAGAATTGGAGTTGTATGCCGAAACCCTTTAAACTATAGCCATGGTTAAATCTGAACTTTCCGATGATGTGATTATTTGCTCATTTGATCAGAGCAATAAACTTAACGCGGTAAATTCCGAGGAGGTCAAGACCGAAATTGGAAAACATTTTGATACTTCAGGCACAAAGCTTATCCTTGACCTGGGTAATATAGAATTTATTGACAGCTCCGGATTCGGGGTACTTCTGTCTGTAATGAAGAAAGCAAAAAACAATTCAGGGACCCTGCGAATATGCTGTATAAAACCCGAAGTCATGTCTTTGTTCAAGCTGCTCCAGCTGCATAATGTTTTTCATTTGTGCAACACAACAGAAGAGTGCAGGAATAGCTTTTAATTGCTAAAAACCAGCTTACCGTCTTTTGCGTCTATCTTTAGCACTTTCTCCTTGTCAATTTTTCCGGCAAGTATCTGGCGTGACAACTCATTCATAATGTATCTCTGCATAACCCGCTTAACGGGTCTTGCGCCATATTGGGGGTCAAATCCGAGTTTGGTAAGCAGGTCAATTGCCGCGACTGATATTTCCGCATGAACCTGGTTAGATGCCAGCATTTTTCTTACCTGTTCAAACTGAAGCCCTACAATTTGTTTCACCTCATCTTCCGATAGCGGTTTAAACATAATGATATCATCAATACGGTTTAAAAACTCCGGTCTTATGGTCTGCCTGAGCAATTCCATTACCTGCCTGCGTGACCTCTCAAACATTTCTTCGCGGCTAATGCTGTTGAGCTTCTCATAGTTCTCCTGAATAATATGCGATCCCACATTGGAGGTCATAATAATAATGGTGTTCTTGAAATTAACCAGCCTGCCCTTGTTATCGGTCAGCCGTCCGTCATCAAGCACCTGCAGAAGAATATTGAACACATCCGGATGGGCCTTTTCTATTTCATCAAGCAGAATAACCGAATACGGTTTTCTTCTTACAGCCTCGGAAAGCTGACCCCCCTCTTCATAACCTACATACCCGGGAGGTGCTCCTATCAGGCGGGCTATGGAATGTCTTTCCTGGTATTCGGACATATCTATCCTTGTCATCAGGTTTTCATCATCAAAGAGAAATTCAGCCAGTGCCCGTGCAAGTTCTGTTTTGCCAACACCCGTGGTGCCGAGAAAGATAAATGACCCTATGGGGCGTTTGGCATCCTGCAATCCGGCCCTGCTCCTTCTTACTGCATCAGAAACCGCCTCCAGCGCTTCATCCTGCCCGATAACACGTTTATGGAGCTCTTTTTCAAGGGAGAGCAGTTTTTCCCTTTCGCTCTGGAGCATCCGGCTCACAGGGATGCCGGTCCAGCGGGAAACGATCTCCGCAATATCTTCGGAATCAATTTCCTCCCTGATCATTGCTTCTTCTCCCTTGGTTTTATGCAATTCCTGCTGAAGTTTATCGATCTGTAATTCCGCTTCCTTTATCCGTCCGTACCTGAGTTCGGCTACCTTTCCGTAATCGCCCTGCCTCTCTGCCTGCTCAGCCTCAATCTTCATATTCTCTATGGACTCCTTATGTTCCTGGATTTTGCTTATTACAGCGCGTTCATTTTCCCACCTGGCCCTTAGCTTTCTGTTCTCCTCATTCAGGTTTGCCAGTTCTGATGAAAGTTCGGTTTCCTTATCCTTGATCCCTTCTCTTTTAATTGCCTCTCTTTCAATTTCCAGCTGCTTTATCTTTCTCTCTATCTCATCAATGCTTTCGGGAACGGAATTCATTTCAAGCCTCAGCCTGGAGGCCGCCTCATCGATCAGGTCTATCGCCTTGTCAGGCAGATGCCGTTCTGTTATATACCTGTGTGATAGTTCAACGGCTGCAATGATAGCATCATCCTTTATCCTTACCTTATGATGTGTTTCATACCTCTCCTTGAGGCCCCTGAGTATCGACACAGCGCTCATTACATCCGGTTCATCGACCATGACAATCTGGAACCTTCGCTCCAGGGCTTTATCCTTTTCAAAGTATTTCTGATATTCATTCAGGGTAGTAGCCCCGATGGCTTTCAGTTCTCCCCGCGCAAGGGCCGGTTTAAGTATATTTGCGGCATCCATTGCACCTTCGCTCTTGCCTGCCCCCACAAGCGTGTGTATCTCGTCTATGAACATCACTATTTCCCCCTGGGAATTAACCACTTCTTTTACAACAGCCTTCAGGCGTTCTTCGAACTCTCCCTTGTATTTGGCACCCGCTATCAGTGCGCCCATATCCAGCGAGAATACCTGTTTGGTTTTCAGGTTGTCGGGCACATCTCCGCTGACTATCCTGTGCGCAAGTCCCTCGGCAATGGCAGTCTTTCCCACTCCCGGCTCACCGATCAGTATAGGGTTGTTCTTGGTTCTTCTTGAAAGAATCTGAAGCAGGCGGCGAATTTCATCATCGCGGCCGATAACCGGGTCAAGCTTTCCTGCGCGGGCCATTTCATTAAGGTTCAGGGCAAAACGGTTCAGGGCATCAAGGGTGTCTTCGGCCGACTGGCTGGTGACCTTTGAACCTTTCCTTAGCTCGGCTATTGCTTTTTTAAGATCACCGGCAGTCACCCCGTTGTCCTTCATCATTTGTGACACCTGATCGCCGGCAAGAAATAAACCGGTCATCAGGTGCTCAAGCGAAACATAATCATCTCCCTCTTTTTTAGACTGGTCAATTGCTTTTTGCAGAGCCCCTGATGCTGATGATGACAGATACTGGTCGCCACCCGAAACCCTGGGGTAGGATTCAATAATGCTATCAAGGACTCTTCCGAAATTGTTAAGGTTGACATTCAGCTTTTTAAGGATGAAACCTGTTATATGCTCATCGGTATTAAGCAATGACTTCATAATGTGCCCGGTCTCCACTGCCTGATGCCCTTTACCTGAGGCAATTGAGAAAGCCTGCTGTATTGCCTCCTGTGATTTTATTGTAAAATTATTAAGGTTCATGTTTCTGGTATTTGAATCATTGATTTTTAAACAAACTGATCAAAAGGGCTGCCAAAAAATTATAACCAGTTTCCGGTGCCGTTTTTGTTTAAATAAAGGAAATGATATGCCAATTTGACAGACAGGTTATTCATTTCTCCTGCCAGTTGCCAAACTTAAGATACAACCAGGAGAGTATCAACAGGCAGCCGGCATAAAGAAATTCGACCGTCCATACCACCGCGACAGGCAACCTGAATACAATAACCATCAGGTATGCAGCCAGAAAATAGAACCCCACCACGAATAGCTCCATGATCAGGGCTATTCCTGTTTTTCCAGTCCCTGAAACTGCGTTATAAAAAACCATTGCGAAAGCAAAGCAGATAACTGACCCTGAAACAACCCGCAGAACCGGGAGCGACTGCGCTATCAGTCCGGCATCAGTAGTGTAGATCATGAGGATTTCAACCGGGAAAAGCATCGCCGGAATAACAAATGCCAGAACCAGCAAAAAACACAGGGCGGATGTCTTGTACACAACCGGCAAAACTTCATGGCCGTGCCTCCTGCCTATGAGAAAGCTCACCAGCGTATTGGAGGCCGCAGCAAAACCCCAGATCGGGATCATAAGGATAACATAAACACTTCTGACAATATTCGAAATTGCCAGCTCCCTCTCTCCAAGGTTCTCAACAAGAGCGAAAAATCCGAACCATGCGAACAGCGAAAGAAAATTCTGGAGCATTACAGGTCCTGAGATAAAAAAAACCCGCTTTGCCACGGGCAAATCAAATGCGTGAAATTCAAAAATCCTGTACTTTTTAATATCAGTGTAAAAGAAGGTGTAAAAACAGAAATAAACGGATACAAGTATTTCCGCAGCAACTGAAGCAATTGCGGCACCTTTCAGGCCCATTTCAGGAAACCCTAAATTACCGAAGATCAGTGCATAGTCCAGAAATACATTTACGGCAGCCATAACCAGTGTCGACCATGTTATTATCCTGGTCCTGGAGGTACCGATGTAAAATGCACCAAATCCTATATTGATATATGCAAAGACAATCCCCCATGACCTGTAACTGATAAACTCAACACTTGCATGGAAAACATTTTCCGATTTAATGATGCTGCTGAATAGCCCGCCGGAAAAAATTTTTATTATGAAAAACATGAGGACTGCCGTAATTAGCAGGGCAATAAAAGAATGCTCCATTACCCTGCCAATGCGTCCTGATTTGTCCTCACCTTCAAGCCGGGCTACTATAATTTGTGTGCCTATGCCCAGGCCATAACCCAGCATAATTATGGCAAGATAAAATACCCCTCCCAGCGCCGATGCCCCCAGTTCAATTTCTCCAAGCCGTCCGAGGAAGGCAGTATCAGTAACATTAATGACATTCTGGGCAATGCCTCCCACTATGATGGGCCATGCAATCCGCCATATCTTCTTATAGGATATTGTTTTCAAAAAGTCAGGTAATAAAAACAGGCAATCACATCCCTTAATAAACAGATTTAAATTAAGCACTGATCTGCCCGGCACCGACCGTGCAGATCCATCTGGTTATATGGTTTCGCATTCCATTACATGCCGCCAAATCACGGGGCCATTATCAGGCTGGCTCCGGGGCAAAAGGCTAAAATCCGTTCATGAAATCAGTTACCCGGAACCTCCCTTACCCTGTCAAAAAATTCATTTTGCAGTTCCAGGGTTTTCTCATCATTTTTTATGACTTTCAGGTTATTTACAATCGTCTCTATATGATTATTGGTAATAAGCTCGCCAAGTTCTGCCGAGGCAACTGTACCATCACCTGCATAATGGTTCGGGTATCTTGAATACCAGGTAATACTTGTATAAAGGTCTGGCAGTTCCAGCCTCCTCTGGTCAATTCCCGACTCATCGCCTGCCCAGTCGCTTGCTATGAGTTCTTCCCATATGACCGGCAGATCCTGAGCATTTGCAGAAAAAGCTGTCAATACCAAAAGAAAAGTTAATGTTCTCATTTCAGATAGTTTATGTAAGCAGTAATTTTGTATGTACAGTATTTTTGTGTTACGAAGTAACATGAGGAAGATCAAAGCCACATTTCTACGCTTTCCGGGAAACCGGTTTTTGGCAGCATTTACAAAATCCTGCGGGTAAACTTAATAATCAAATGGCTGGCGACTGGTACTCTTTGGATAGTTTTGTATTTTCAGAATATACAAGAAGGGTTTGATAAAAAGGGGGGCTTATCAGTCGTCAACCTCTATCAGCTCAAAGGGAATACGTATAATTGATTCATAATCCTCCCCGGCTTCCAGCATATCTTCATCGTCCTCCTCATAATACCAATATACTACCACATCATTTTTCGCCTTGTGAATTACCTCCAGTTTTTTAAATATATCCAGTATGCATTTTGAAGAGCTGGTGTTAAAATACTCAAGATGAATATTTACAAGTGTTTTTTTTGCAGGACAGGAGGCATATTCGTCAAGCCAATCAACAAGTGGTTTAAAGAATTCGGTTGAATTTTCAGGAATTGACCTTCCTTTCATCTCAACAATTCCCAGTTCTGCATCAAACCTGATTGAGGGTGTTTTCGGTGTGCCTTCTTTGATTATGGATTCCATTCTTGTTTTAGTTAATAATTTGCCTAATTTTCACTTAAGGTTACAAAGACACTCAGGTTGAAGAAATAGTACTCCCCGTTAAATTCATGGAACATATACTCCATCTTATTCCCTGTTTTTTTGGCTATATCTATCAGGCCGAGACCACCGCCACCCTTGGGTGACAATTTCTGGTGATTTAGCACGAACTTGTACATATCCTTAAGTTCTTCCCTGGATAGTGTGTTTATTTTATCTATTTTTTCCTTTAGCTGCTGGACTTTCACGGCACGGATAAAGTTTCCCGTGGATATTCTGTAAAAGCCTGATTCTTTGGCAATAACAAGTACGCCGAACCTGGCATCAAATTCATCTTTAATTTCTTCGGGAAGCTCGTCTATGTGATGGAAAAGGTTCTGAAGGCTTTCGACAAGAACATTATAAACCTTTTTTTTCACCGCAGATGCGGTCCTTATATCTTCCAGTTTGGATTCTATTACTTCCAGTACATTTGTAATCAGTTCAGTGGTAATGCTCCCCTTATACGCAAGAAGCACATCGCCCTCATTCATTTGTTTGTAACTTTCCTGTAAATTAAAGCTCATAAAGGCTTATGCATTGTGAACACCGCTGAATCCGGCTTAGTGCCGGACAAATATAATAAAACTAAAATACTAAACACAAAAAATACAACATCTAAAAATATACAATTATTCTTAATAAACAATATTCTTTTGGAACACAGGATAAAAGAGGCGGGGCAAAAAGCCAATGCCGCCAAAAATATCATATTATGGATGGAATTTATCCCCCAGTAAAGGATTTATCGTGTATGTTTTCTGCTGCCCTTATAAATAGAGAATTTGGCCAGCCTGCATTCAAGAGGCCCGTTAAAAAGGACTGTTTTCTTTTCCGGTCTGAGGCCGGTAAATTTGAGCGCCTCGAGATTGCTGCTTAATATCCATGCAGTATATCCGGGATAATTATTTTTCAGAACATCTCCCATAATAGTATGGAAAGCCTTTATGTTCTCCGGTTTTATCCTTTCTCCATAGGGCGGATTTGTCACCAGTACACCGGGACCTTCAGGAGGCGTCAGGCTCTCAAAGGAGGACACCCTGAAATCGATCCTTTTGGAAAGAAAAGCATTTCTTGCATTATTCCTTGCTATGCCCACAGCATTTGCCGACATATCCGACCCGATTATAACAGGCTTTTCTTTTGGTTCGGGATGTTCCTGGTTATAAATTTTCCCGAAAAGCGCATCATCAAAATCGGGCCACTTTTCAAATGCAAATTGTTTCCTGTATATCCCGGGGGGAATATTATGTGCCATCATGGCTGCTTCAATGGGGATAGTGCCCGAACCACACATAGGGTCAATAAATACAGACCTGCGGTCCCAGCCGGAAAGCATTATTATTGCGGCGGCAAGAACCTCATTGAGCGGTGCCTGGTGAGTGGCTTCACGATACCCCCGTTTATGGAGCGACTCCCCTGAAGAGTCAAGAAGAAGCATGCATTTGTCGCCGGAAATATGCAGGTTAATCCTTATATCCGGATCATCAGTATTCACGTTTGGCCTTTTTCCGGTTTTTGCACGAAACTGATCGGCAATGGCATCCTTTACACGCAGTGCTATGTAACCGGAATGGTTGAAGTATGGGGAATTGAGCACACCATCTATCGCGAAGGTCTGGTTGTCTGACAAAACAGATGACCAATCTACACTGCAGGCGCCCTTGTAGAGTTCCTTTTCATCCCTGGCACGGAACTCATGAAAAGGCTTTAAAATCCGCAGGGCAGTCCGTGATTGAAAATTAGCCCTGTACAGCACTTCCTTGTCACCGTCAAAATAGACGACCCTGGTGCCTTTCCTGATATTATATGCGCCCAGGGTTTCTAATTCTCCGGCCAGCAAATCCTCCAGCCCTTTCAGGGTTTTAGCTACCATTCCCGGGCTTTGTGAAAATAATTTATTGAATTTCAAAATATTATATATTAAAATGATCTTCCAGAATGCTGATTGCGGATCGGATTCTCTGTTTGTTTTTCCCGGAAATCAGTTTCCAGGGAATCCCCAGGGAAATGATCTCATTCTGATACATCAGGAGCAGTTTTTCACGCATTTCACCCCCGTTCTCCCTTACCGGATCAGGGACCCAGGGGATATCAGTGTTGCACAGAAGGAAAAAATCAGTGCGGGACGTGCTTATGGCTTCGTCTATCCATGCAGGATAACGGTTGTACAGCACCTTGAACCAGACTTTGATAATGATCAGGTGAGTATCAAAAAAAAGGAAATCCTTTGCCCCGGGCATGTATTCTTTCTCTCTTCTTACCTGTTCCCGGGCTATGTGTTCCACGTCATGGTAATCATATTTCCTCCCCAAGCGGGTAATATATTCGCGGGAGTATTCAGGGACCCAAACCGTTTTGAAATATGAGGCAAGCATCATGGTAAGCGAAGTCTTGCCGGTGGATTCCGGTCCCGTTATAACAACCCTGTAAACTTCCATAATAAGTCTTCCGGAATACGCCTGCTGTCAATTCTGCTGGATGAGAGCCTGGTAGGACCGGTGCTCGGTGATAATTTCCATGGCTTTTAAAAATGCATCATCACTGGCATTAAGGATTTCAAAATATTCACTCATGTTCCACAGATCCCTTGCAATAAGTGCTTTTATCTGATTTGCAATCAAATTTGCGGAAATTTCAAATTCTTTATCATTCAGGGCTATTCCCAGTTCCGTTCCATGGCCGGTAAATTCAGACAATACTGAATCATCGACAAAGAACTCATCCCTGTATTTAAGGAAAGAGGGATATTCTGACTCAAGCTTTTCCCGGTTAATATCCAGGTATTTCAATACAAATGTATTAAAAACTCCTCTTCGGATAAGCCTTTGGTAATAATCGGTGATGTATGTGGTATCATAAGGCACAAAAACATCAGGCATAATGCCGCCTCCGCCGTATACGGTCCTTTTATTCACCAGGGTATGATACTTGAGTGAATCGTTTAACTGGATGCTGTCGCGATAGAAATATTCGCCGTTTAAATACCTTCTGGAAGCATCCATTGCATATTCAGCTGTACCATGATCATAGGGTTTTTGTATCAGCCTCCCGGTAGGAGTGTAATACCTTGCAACGGTCAGCCTTATCATTGAACCGTCAGGCAGGTTCACCGGTCGCTGGACCAGGCCCTTTCCAAAAGATCTCCTGCCAACTATTACTCCCCTGTCCCAGTCCTGAACAGCTCCTGCGACAATTTCACTTGCTGATGCCGAATGCTCGTTGAGCAATATCACCAGACGGCCATCCTTAAAATCACCACTCCTTGTCGAGGTATAGTCCATTTTTGAAATATTATTTCCCTCGGTATAGACAATCAGTTTATTCTGATCAAGGAAATGATCGGACAATGTGATTGATTCCTGGAGATATCCACCGCCGTTATCACGCAGGTCAAGAATAAGATTTTTCATATTATCCTTTTTGAGCTTCTCAACTGCTTCCTCAAACTCCTTTACGGTGGTAAAGGCGAACCTGTTAAGCCGGATATAGCCCGTTTCATCATCTACCATATAGGCAGCATCAAGGCTATATATAGGAATTTTATCACGGGTGATTGTAAAATCGAGAAGTGACTCTTCATTGCGCCTCTTTATAGTTACGGTTACCTTTGTATCCTTCTCCCCCATAAGCTTCTTGCGCACTTCATTATTTGTAATGCCGACGCCCGCAACATCCTCGGCATCTATCCGCACTATCCTGTCGCCGGCCTGTATGCCCACCCTTTCAGAGGGTCCGCCGGAAATAGGGGATATTATGTAAATGGTATCATTAAGAAGGTTGAACTGCACCCCAATACCCTCAAAATTCCCCTGCAGAGGCTCATTCATCGCTTTTACATCGTCTTTGTTTATATAGACAGAATGAGGGTCGAGTTCCTTCAGCATTTCAACAATGGCATACTCAACCAGCTGATCCTCATCGACAGGGTCAACATAGAAACTTGCAATGGATCCCAGCGCCTTGCTGAACTTATATATCTGTTCATTGAATACCTGGGCGTTTCCGCAGTGAAACAGAAATATCAGGATCAGTGAAAAAAATACAGGTTTTATATGTTTCATTATCATGGGATTTAATAAACACGCTTTTTGCTTACTAATTAACATTGAAACGGGTTATTTGTTGAGAATTTTCTCCGTTCACTGCCGATTAATTAACGGAAAAATGCAATTAATTGTTGAGAACAGCCTTCCTTTTAACAATTGTTATGATTATCCGGCCATGCATTGATCACGGGCATCTACTCCCATTCAATTGTTGCAGGGGGCTTGGAACTTATATCATAAACTACCCTGTTCACCCCTTTAACCTTGTTTATAATCTCGTTTGATATGCTGCTCAGGAAATTGTAAGGCAAATGCACCCAATCGGCCGTCATGCCGTCGGTAGATGTGACAGCCCTAAGCACTACAACACTTTCGTAGGTCCTTTCATCCCCCATAACACCCACAGACTGTACAGGAAGCAACATTGCCGCAGCCTGCCAAACCTTGTCATACAATCCGCTGTCAAGCAATCCGTTGATAAATATGTTGTCAACCTCCTGCAAAACAGCCACCCTTTCAGGTGTTATTTCCCCGATTACCCTGATCCCCAGTCCGGGACCCGGAAATGGGTGACGTTTCAGCAAAGCCTTGCTGATACCCAGTGTGGTGCCGACACGCCGCACCTCATCCTTGAACAGCAGTTTTAAAGGTTCAATTACCTTCAGATTCATTATTTCTGGCAACCCCCCCACATTATGATGGGATTTGATGGTTACAGAGGGGCCGTTAACAGAAACCGATTCTATAACATCAGGGTATATTGTTCCCTGGGCAAGCCATTTTACATCCTTAAGCTCAAGGGCCACCTGTTCAAACACTTCAATGAAGCATCGTCCGATAATTTTCCTTTTCTGCTCGGGATCGGAAATATTACGCAGCGATTCCAGGAACTTTTCCCTGGCGTCAACACCCCTTACATTAAGTCCCATATGCTTATAGGACTCCAGAACCTTTGAGAACTCATCTTTCCTGAGCAATCCGTTATCAACAAAAATACAGTTAAGATTTTTACCTATAGCCTTTTGGAGCAGCGTGGCGGTAACCGATGAATCAACGCCACCGGACAAACCCATTATGACCTTGTCATCCTGCAGTTCCGATTTCAAAATGCCAATGGTTTCCTCAACAAACGATGCCGGGGTCCAGTTGAGGCTGCATCCGCAAATATCATCAACGAAATTCTTCAATATAAGTTTGCCTTCGGTAGTATGGTAAACCTCGGGGTGAAACTGGATACCGAATGTCTTTTCCCCCTCCACCTGAAAGGCAGCTATGGCAACATCAGCTGTTCTTCCTATCACCTTGTAATTATCAGGGAGCTGCAGGATGGTGTCACCATGTGACATCCATACCTGGGAACCTTCACTGACCCCGGATAACAAATCAGAATTAGGGTCTATGGAATCCAGTTTGGCCCTGCCATATTCCCTCGTTGTGGAGGCGGCCACTTCCCCACCATCCCTGAATGCAATAAACTGGGCACCGTAGCAAATTCCAAGTACAGGCAGCTTCCCAATAACAGGGTCAAGTGTGGCAACAGGTGCACCGGAATCCCTCACTGAAGAGGGACTGCCTGATAGCACAATACCTTTCACCGAAGAGTCAGGCCACGGGTAGTTGTTATAGGGATAAATCTCACAATACACATGTAACTCACGTATTTTTCTGGCTATCAATTGAGTGTACTGAGAACCGAAATCAAGAATCAAAATTTTATCCTGCATCTGGATTAGTAATTTTATTTTTTTGCCGGACAGGAAACATGCCTGAACTGCAATAAAATTTATATTTTATGATAAAACCGCAACGGCCGCTAAATTACATTTTTTTTTATTAATGTGTAAATGAGGATTGCCGGTATTGCCGAAACATAATTTTTCAGTCCCATTGTAAAATACCTGCTTCGATGAAAATAAACTTTATTTATTCCGGTGTTCAAATAATGGCAGGCGGTCTATGAAATTTTAAAAAATAAATTATATTTGTCCGGCAAAATTTATGAATCAGCAATATACCGTTTATCTGAAGGACACAATAATTAATCCAATCAGCAAGTTAACAAATATTAAAGCCAACTTTAAACCCAATTAAATTAATTAAAATGCAAAAAACCTTTTCAATTATTTCAGGTATAACCCTGGTCCTTGCCCTGGCACTTTTGTCAGGATGCGGACAGGGCGCGCAAAGAGAAACCGGAATCCCTCAGCGGAACGTCCTTACTGAAGCAGAAATTGCCGATGGATGGGAACTGCTGTTTGACGGAAAAACAACCAGCGGATGGAGGGGCTTTCAGAAACAAGACCTTACCATTGATGAAGGCTGGTACGTGCATAATGGTGAACTTGTAGCTGCAGGTACCGGAGGAGATATCGGTGGTGATATCGTTACAAAAAGAAAATTCAGGAATTTCATTTTCGAGACAGAGTGGAGAATCGATAACGGAGGAAACTCAGGGATTCTATACCTGGTGGGTGAAAATGGTTACAATGCCGTATACGAAACCGGCCCTGAATACCAGTTGCTGGATGACCTGGGTTTTATGGGACAGATTGCCCTGGGACCCGATGCTATCGACGCGTCATTCCAGCTTGAACCCTGGCACATGACCGGAGCCAACTACGGCATGCATGCACCTACTGACGCTGCAGCATTCAGGCCTGCCACGTATCCGAATACTACCAGGATTGTGGTGGACAACGGCCATGTAGAACACTGGCTGAACGGTGTAAAAGTAGTCGAGTACGAGCTGTGGTCAGATGAATGGGAAGAGCTGGTAGCTTCAGGAAAATGGGCTGACTTTCCAGGCTATGGCCGTTACCGTGAAGGACATATTGCGCTTCAGGACCATGGAAGTAAAGTTTGGTTCTGGAATATGAAGATAAAAGAACTGGATTGATTAAGGACACCTTACAATCAATTCCCTTAAAAATGCAGCCGGTACAAAAATACCGGCTGCATTTTTTTTAATAATACTCAACCTGCATTCGGTATGTCCATTGATCAAAATAGATATTGCCGCCATCCCACTCCAGCTCGCCCCTTTGGAAATCAAGTGGTTCACTCCTGGGATATTTTTTTGGGGGATCAAACCTCCTGCCGTAATCATTATTAACAATAAGCCTGTAACTGTCCATTCCGGTTATGTAAAATTCCGATACCCGGCGGTCGTCAGAAGGCTGAAGCCTGAATGAAACATCGACGGGCACCCAGCCGGCAGGCTCCAGGTACACCTCCGACCAGTCGTGAAGGTTTACACGGTCGCGGTGAAGCATCCATCCGCTTTCCCATCGTGCGGGGATGCCGGCATACCGGCACATGGAAAGGAATAAAAGTGTCTGCATGCCGCAGTCACCCCTGCCATTTTTCAGGACGTAAGCCGGTATATCGGCCATCAGACCGTACTCCACAGCTGATGTCCATATGATATTATCATTGATCCAACGGTAAAAGGCCCTGACTTTTTCATAGGGGACCATTCCGGGTGTTACCAGTGACTCTGTCAGCTCCCTTATGTCATCGCTGAAGCTGATATGCGGAACCCTTTCGCCCAGAAACTCACTGACATGATGCGGAAGATCATTATTTCCAGTGGCAGCAAGGGCGGAAGGCTCGAAATACTGCCCCCATGACCTGAATTCAAACCCGATGCTGAAAACCGTGGGTTTGCCGGAAACTGCGGGTTTTTCAAAAAAAATACTCCTGTGGCTGCCTGTATCTGATGAAACAACATGTTCACAGGGATCGGTGGAGATCACCCTGACCATGTCCTGCCTGGGTGAATCTTCACGGGAAAAGGGCATCCAGCATCTGATTATCTCTCCCGGCGGCACGACATCTGCATTGACGGTTATTGTGTAGCTGATCCTGAATGTGCGGGGATTGACAGGGTTGCCATATCCGTGAACAGCTGATGCCTGAAGTATGCTTTTTATCTCACTGATGCAGAAGCGGAAAAGTGATTCATCCCTTTGTTTGTCTATCTGCTTTATGGCTCTTAAAGAATCGTTTATCCTGTAGAGATTTCTGTGTGCCCACCTGAAATATCTGCGCTCCAGGTCAATATCCATGTATTCAAGCTCACCCCTCTCCTCCCATTCCCTTAAACTGCGTTCATCAGCTTCAACATTATCTGCCCTGAGCAGTTCAATGATGTCAGCCTGCGAGTGGGGAAAATCTATCATGAACCGCCTGGCATAGTCAGCCATGCTATCCAGCTCTCTCCTGGAAGCGGCATCCGTAAACCTGTGGCTCCCGGCTGATGCAGCCAGCTCAAACAGCCGGCTGAACTGGCCTGTATCCATATACTTTCTGGCGTCATTCATCAGGTTTGAACTTTTATCATGTTCGCTGCAGGATAGCATCAGCACCGCAAGAACAAATATATACATAAAGGGCTTCATAAGTAAATATTAACATTAACTACTCTGAAATGGATCATACCGTCGTCCTGCAGAAGGAGTCATAACGGCTCTTTGGTTTATTTTTATACATTTGTAATGCTGAAACCATAAAAATAAGAAATAAAAATCAATATGAATCCCCATGTCACTGAGTAACACAAAAAGCCATAAACAAACCAGGGGGATCCATACGAGTGAAATACCGAATATGAATTACATGCCTTAGTAAATATTTGAATATAAATTTGATAACAATAGTTTGTTCGTATGAATCACCCATGTTCCGGTGTA
>SLJO01000071.1 GCA_007135095.1 Bacteroidales bacterium
CGCCAGAATGAAATAACTGATAAATTAAGACACTCCGGCATCCTGATTTTATTTAAGTCAAAATAATGCAACATTGCTTTTACCATTATATACCCGGCAGAACTATTTTTTTATGGTGACGGTATATGTAAAACTAAATATCCCGGCAGTTAATTATCTTTTTTCCCTGAAAATTATACTGGAGCCATGTAAAATTTCATACTCAAGGTCAAATGAAAATGCAATTACCTCAGCGATGGTTTTTATTTCATTATTATGAAAAGTGACCGTTAACCGGTGTTCCCCTATAAGTGCATTGTCGAAATCTATTCTGACATTGTAATTCCTGCTTATCACAGAGGCAATATTATCCAGCCTTTCATCCCTGAACTGCATTCTGTTGATTCTCCAGGAAAGGTATGTGCGGTCAATGACATGAGATTTCTCAATCCTGTTGGCAAGACCGGTCAGCATTTCCCATTCACCCACAAATTCCGACTGTTCAGGATGTTCCCTGAGAGTGACCCTTACAAGGCCCTCCTCCACAATCAGCTCAAAATCTTCATCAGTAGACTTGAGGTTAAAAGCCGTTCCCATCACTTCAATAATGGCCATCTTTGTTTCAATAACAAAAGGCTCGTCATCTTTGGGACGAACATCAAAGAATGCCTCTCCCGACAGGGACACCCTGCGTTGCCCGCCCCTGAAGGTTTCGGGGTACTCAAGTACTGAATTACCTGCAAGGTATACAATGCTTCCGTCATTAAAAGTCTGTACCAAAGTATTGTTTTCCGAACCTGTCTCCAGGGTAAGCAGTCCCCGGGGCCAGGGGTCAAACAAAAGATATCCTGCACCCGCTGCTGCAATTATCAGCAAAACAGATGCGGCATATGCAATCCGTCGGGACAGTGAGGGCTTTGCTATATTCCTGGTATGCCCTGATCCGGCAGGTATCAGTCCGTCATCCAGCAGGCGCTGGCGGACTTGCTTCCAGGCCCTTTCCGTATCAACTTTTTGGTATGTTTCCAATCGATCCATTTTACATGCTATTATTTAATTTTGCTGAATAGTAAATCATTACTGAACGCCTGACCTTGTGTATTTATCAAGCCGTATCCTTAATAGCTTCAGCGCTTTCCCTATGTTTGCCTCAACTGTTTTAACCGAAACCGATAACTCTTTTGCTATTTCCTCATACTTTAACCCATCGAAACGACTCATTCTGAAAATAATCCTGCAGCGCTCCGGTAGTTCATCGAGAGTATTCTTAACCAGTTCATTCAATTCGGAAAATTCCATTTCATTATCTTCATATCCGGACTGGCCTTTTGACATATTAAGAACCCTGTCTGCATATTTCCTCCTGACATTAAGAGCATCAAGGTAATTGAGCGTGTTGTTTTTTACTGACCTGTAAAAATATGCCTTTACCGAAAGCCTGATATTTATTGTTTTTCTGTTTTTCCAGTAATTATAAAAAAAGTCCTGAACAATTTCTTCAGAGGCATCAATATCACCGGTAAAGCGGGCAGAATAATTCACAAGATCACTGTAATACTTCCTGAAAAGCATCTCGAAAACAGCAATGTCGTCATTCCCGGTTTTTGTCCTGATATTGATACCCTTAAATGCCATATTCAAAATCATCTGAACAGTAAAAATACAAATAATACTTGCCATTTACCAGTCGACCGCCATCCTGTTCAACTTCCTTATGGCTGCATGGATTGACTGGTCGGGCTCAATAATATTGTATTCACCCCAGAATTCATTGTCAAAGAACACATTTACCTGATCAGAAAGAATAGCGGCAGGACGAAATGCCTCTTTGGAAGAAAACTTCTGAAGATTTTGGTCGGTACGGCTGGTTATGGCCATTTCCGACATAATGGTATACCCGGTCCGGAAAAACCTTCTTCGCCAGTCCGCCAGGAACTCCAGTTCATATCGCAGATAATCCACATAGTACCTTCCGTCCACCTCTTTATATTGCACCATGTATTTTGTATTTACAGGATTGAACCTCAATCTGGCTGGCTTGCGCAAAATAAAGTTTTGTGCTGCCTGTGATTTATCAGAAAGGTCAAGACTAAACTCCGCCATTGTGATGGCGAGCCGGTCGGCCGATATATGAAGTTTCCCGTAAAACAGCGGGTAGCTTAATTTAACCCTGGGTCTGAAAGCGATCACATAACTGGACCCCTCGTCTGTAGTAACAAGGTCGGTGAGATCATACGTGTAATAATTAATTGATTCCTTTGATATCAAAAGGTGCGGGTTCTTAATAATATCCAGCAGCATTGATACATGAGGGCCTCCCTGCAGTTTAACCAGAAGGGTGTCGGCTTTTTTCACATTGCCACTTTTCCTGCCCTGAATAATTCTGAAACCGTCATTCTCATGAACCGAATTATAGGGGGCCTGGTAAATGTCTACCACGGCTTCAGATATGGACACGTAATCCTTTCTCTGCCTTATGGTTTCACGGTAAAAGCCCGTAAGCCTGTAAGGAGTTTCAGGATAATTCTCCCCTACCCTGTTCAGGGCCCCGGCAACAATCGACCTTGCATCGGCGGGTTTTATCATTACTTCCTCAAGTTGAAGGGATTGGGGTTCTATCACATACTCCCTTCCCCCGACCGGTATCTCATCGATACTGTAATCTGCACGTTTGTAACCAATATGGGATATGCTGATAACCCTGTTACGCCCTTTCACGCCTGCAGGCACCTTCAGGGTGAATTCGCCATCAAGGTTGCTGACAATGCCAATGTAGCTGCCCTCTAACGAGACACTGGCAAATGCAACCGGTTTACCGGTGGTTATATCCCTTACGGTTCCTCTTACCGTGAAATAAGCGGAAATTTCATCTGTTAACCCTATTGCCTTTTGATCACACTGAACCCGGGGATTATTATTCCCGAAGAATTTCTCATGGCCTGCTTCATCCCCTGCAAAAAGCGGCAGGTAAATAATCAGAAAAATCAAGACTAAAACCGGTTGGGGTCCTGTTCTCACGGTTAATAATATTTGTTTAATTAATGTTCAGCGACTGTAATTTATAGTCCCTTCACATTAAAGACCGTCAGATGGTAAGATTACCCTACTTCAAAAACCGGATATTTTTTTGTTGATTCCCATGATTGGTATTTATTCTATCACTTCAAGGGGGAGACTGTCCAGGTGATCCTGCCTGATCATGGCACCAACTCCCGGAACTTCAGGAATACTGACCAATCCGCCATCCCCGTATATGATCCCTCCCTGCACGGGATCTTCCTCCATCAGCAGCGGTGAGTCGAAATCACAAAACCTGATATGGTCATTTGAAAGAAAGAAGTGGGCTGACGCGGTACAGCCTAAACGAGTCTCAATAAAACCGCCCACCATCATTTTTATACCCGCACTTCCGGCAAGTGCCGCAATCTTCCCTGCCTTATACAAGCCTGATGATTTACCGAGTTTGATATTAATGTAATCACATGCACCGAGTGAGATAAGCCGCCCGGCATCATGATGGTCAAAGCAGGACTCATCGGCCATGACGAGTATGGGACTTGCCTTCCTGATTTCAGGCAGGGACATGAAATCCCAGCGCGGTATCGGTTCTTCGCAAAATTCTATATTGCAGTCAGACAGGTCATTAAGAACACTTATGGCAGTGGCCTTGTCCCACCCCTGGTTTGCATCAAGCCTTAATGGTATAGCATTTCCCACTGCTGTCCTTATCTGCCTGATCCGCTTCACATCATTCTCCCTGTTGTCTCCAAGTTTGATCTTGATAAAAGGGAATCCCTGTTCCTTTATTTTCATTGCATTTACTGCCATCCTGCCCGCCTCATCGAGCGATACGGTATAATCAGTGTAAATCTTCCTGTTATTGGTGCCGCCAAGGAAAGCATACAGGGGAATCCCGGCATTTTTTGAGGCTATATCGTGCAGTGCAATATCAAAGGAGCTCTTAACACTGGTGTTGCCATAAATGATTGAATCCATAAGCAGCGAGCACCGTTCAATATCCAGGGGATCTTTTTCAATCAATGCCCTGCCCAGATACCTGCCTGCTGCAAAACAGCTTTCAACGCTTTCACCATTGATTGTAAGCGACGGACTGCATTCGCCAAAACCTGTAACGCCTTCATTCGTGGTGATTCTGATAAAAATATTGTCGGCATGGGTGATTGATCCCAATGAAATAACAAAAGGTTCCTTAAGCCGGATATGGGTGCGGTACAATTCAATTTTATTTATCTTCATTAAATCTGGTTATTTAAAATTTTTAATGGTAAATACAGATATTCCCGTGGGAGAACCAGGTTATCGGGATTACCGTGCCGGTTTTAACCGATAGTTGCCCGGTCAGAAACGGAACAAGTCCCTCTGCCGGTAAATACTGATTCCAGCAGTTAAAATAAGCAAAAAAACCTGATCATACAGGTTTTTCATCAAAACTTATCGGCCGGCAGGAAATTATGAATATTTGTGATATCTTTATTCATTACTCCTCAATCCACTTTAATATGGTTACAGACCTTGCTAAAATGATCGATCATTCCATCCTGCATCCCACGGTTAGGGACAAAGATCTTGAATCGGAATGCAGGGTGGCTTCAAGATATGATGTTGCCTCGGTGTGTGTAAAACCCTATATGGTGCAAAGAGCAGCAGAACTGCTCAAGGGAACAGATGTGTCTGTTGGTTGTGTCATAGGTTTCCCTGCCGGTAATTCAACCATTGAGGTGAAGGTGTTTGAAACAGTGGTTGCCTGCAGTGATGGTGCGGTTGAAATTGACATGGTGATAAATATAGGAAAGGCCCTGTCGGGCGACTGGGACTATATTAAACATGAAATCGACTCTGTTGCAGGAGCCTGCCACAAAAACGATGCAATTATAAAGGTGATCTTTGAGACTGACTATATCACCCGGGTCGAAGACAAGATCCGGTTGTGTGAAATATGCACCCGGGCCGGCGCCGATTATGTGAAGACCTCCTCCGGTTATGGTTTTGTGAAAGACCGCGATGGCAGGTACTATTATAACGGAGCTACCATTGCAGACCTGGAGCTGATGCGAAAACACAGCGGTCAGCAGGTAAAGGTTAAAGCCGCCGGTGGCATCCGCACCCTTGACCAGTTGCTGGCTGTCAGGGAGGCAGGCTGTTCACGGTGCGGGGCCACCGCAACTGCCGCCATTATGGAAGAAGCGATAAAAAGATTCGGGTAATAATATTATCCCTGCCTGTCCCGGACAGCGATAAATTGAATATATTTACAGAGATATCACAAAATCTCCCACAGGGAGTTTTTTACTATAAATTTAAAATCATACCATGCCAAATTCAAGAAGAGAATTCGTTAAGAAAGTCGCAATCGGTACCACCGGAATCACCATGGGAGGGCTGGGATTCAGCGCAAAATCCTATGGAAATATTATCGGTTCCAATGACCGTGTGAATGTTGGAATCGTAGGTTTTTCAGATCGTACAAGAGCCTCCCTCATCGGAGCCCTCCAAAGCCAGTCGGCCGACCTGAATTTTGCCATTACTGCCGTTTCCGATATCTGGAACAGAAGGCGCGATGAAGCCAAAGCCTTTCTTGCCGGAAGGGATATCAGTGTTGACCTGTACCGGAACAATGAAGAACTTTACGAGCGAAGCAATGTTGATGCAGTAGTGATTGGAACAGCCGATTTTCAGCATGCGCTGCATACCATTGAAGCAGTTGAAGCCGGAAAGGATGTTTACGTTGAAAAACCGTTTGCCGAGACTATGGAGGACAACCGTAAGGCGCGTGAGGCTATCGAAAGAAGCGGTAAGATAGTAACAATTGGTTCCCAGAGACGAAGTGCGGCAAATTATCATGCAGCCAATGAATTTATAAGATCAGGTCAGTTTGGTGATATTGTGATGGTGGAGATGACCTGGAATGTTAACCAGCCGGGCAGGTGGAGAAGGCCGGCACTTTGTTCCGAGATAAGGGAGCAGGATACCGACTGGAACCGTTTCCTTATGAACAGGCCCTATGAACCCTGGGATGCGAGGAAATATCTTGAATACCGTCTGTTCTGGCCCTATTCTTCAGGGATACCCGGACAATGGATGGCTCACCAGATTGACACCGTTCACTGGTTCAGCGGTTATGACCACCCAAGGAGCGTTGCTGCCAACGGAGGCATATACCTGTGGAAAGACGGCAGGGAAAACTTTGATACCATGACAGCAGTATTTGATTACGGCCCCAAGGATGACCTCTCCAGGGGGTTCCAGGTTGTCTATTCATCCCGTTTCACCAACTCGGCAGGAGGAGTTAAGGAACTATACTATTCCAACGGCGGTATGCTGAACCTTGACACCAATAAGATTACCCCCCAGGGCGGACTAACCGAAAATCATGCAAGGGCTATGAACATGGCACCCAACCAGCTCAGGGAGATGGACCTGCCTTCCCAGTCAGTTGTTACTTCAGCCAATACGGGAACGGACGATATGACGGTAAACCATATGAGAAACTGGATGGAATGCGTAAGGAACCGGAAAGAACCGAATGCCCCTGTAAAATCCGGATATGACCACTCGGTGGCAAACATTATGGTTACCGCTGCATTGCGAACCGGACAGTTCGTTACCTTTGACGATGAGAAACAGGAGGTAATAGCAGGGGGCCAGGTTTTTCATTACTAAGAAGCTCATGTGATACACCACATTCCGGTTTGGGGTTTATCCCATTTATTCGCCGGTGAAACCAAACCCAACAGGACAATTCCTTAATGTTAATCTGTGGCATGCGCCATTAATTAAAATATATTTCCTATGCAAAAATCAGCACTGCCGTTATCCTGGCCGGCGATAATGATGTTAATCCCGCTCGCAGCCTTTCTCCTCTCCTTATCCCATATAACGGACCACCGGGAAAACAGCCATGAAGCAATTGACATCAGCAAAAATAATATCTCATACTGGTCTTACAAGGGTGAAGATATTCTCCTTCTTGGGGGTTCAGTCCAGGATAATCTTTTCCAGATACCCGGCCTTGAAGAGCATCTCGACATACTTGTCTCTGCCGGAGGGAATTATGTAAGGAACACCATGTCAAGCAGGGACAGTGGTAATGTATGGGCTTTCCAAAAACTTGAGAACGGGCTGTATGATCTGAACCGCTGGAATGATGAATACTGGCAAAGATTCTCAACCTTCCTGCATGAAACCGCGAAAAGGGATATTATCGTGCAGATTGAGATCTGGGCCACTTTTGACTATTACAGGGAGAACTGGGATATCAATCCGTTTAATCCCAAAAACAATGTCAACTATGAGCCAAGACGGTCAAAGCTTCCGGAAGTCGTTGACTCTCATCCAATATTTACCGAAAATAATTTCTTCCGCTCCGTCCCTTCCCAGATGGCCCTTGCACAGGTTTTATGGTTCCAGCAGCAGTTCGTCGACAAGATTCTCTCTGTTTCCCTTGAGTATGACCACGTTCTATACTGCATGGATAATGAAACTTCGGTAACCTCCGACTGGGGTAAATACTGGGCACAGCATATACAAAAACGCGGCAGGATGGCAGGAAAAAAGGTTCATACCACTCAAATGTGGGACCCCTGGGATCTGAGCCATCCTTTTCATGCAGAAACCTTCGATAATCCCGGCATTTTCACTTTCGTGGATATATCACAGAACAACCACCAGTCGGCCGATGCCCACTGGAATAACGGTCTGGCCACAATAGAAAGACTGAAACAGATGGGTAATTTAAGGCCTGCCAATAACGTCAAGATATATGGCAATGACGGGGGACAGCACAAAACAACCCGCGATGCGGTTGAAAACTTCGTAAAGAATGTCCTGATGGGATGTGCCTCGGCGCGGTTTCACCGGCCAACATCAGGACAGGGCCTCAATGAAACGGCACAGGCGGTAATTAAAAGTGTAAGGGAGCTGAGCGGGAGAATGGACTTCTTCAACGGCGCCCCCCGAAACGACCTTCTCACTTCAAGGGAGCCGGGAGAAGCATTTTGCAGGGCAATACCCCAAAGAGAATATGCAGTTTATTTCCCCGAAAAGGGATCAGTGGAAATTGACCTGACAGATTTTATATCGGAGCCGCAGATTGAATGGCTGAATTTGTTAAGCTCACGCTGGCTGACTCCTGAAATACTTGACAGGGATCTGGTAACAATTGAAACCCCCGGCAATGGCCACTGGATCGCACTTATAAAACCTGCGGCATATTGAAATTACCAGGAATGCCGCACCGGACCGAAAATGCCGTTGAGCTCGGTTGGCAGGCCATAAGGATGGGCATAACCCTGATAACGCATATCAATTTGTTCAACCGAAGGCGGCTCTCCTTCTGATACCCAGAAGCGGTAATTAACCTGCAGGGGGTTTCCCTCATCAAGGTAATATGGGAAAAATTCGCCGAATCGACCATACAAACGCTCTGACATCTCGGCATTGCCGGGATTGGAAGGGTGACTCATATAAGATACCGTAAACTGCCTGTCATTGATCCTGAAATGCATGGCATTCCATGGCAGATCATACATATGTTCCCCTTCTATTTCCTCGGTGGGATCGATATGAGACCAGGCTGCAGGGCGGATAAACCTGGTGTGCTCACTGTTGTCGGCGACAAATTGTGCTGCACGGAACTGCACTCCTGCATGCTGCCTGTCTCCTTCCAGCCTTACGGGGCCATCGGTTGCCTGGAGAACAGAATAGAAATCAATGAGTGATTCCCCGGAAGCCTGCCTGAACGCGCGGATAATCCTTCTTTCTTCAATAAAGGGCTCACCGGCACGGTCTTTCCACAGGATTCTCACTTCATGCCCCCCCATTACAGGGCCTGTAAACTCCCTGATAATTTCAGAATGCTCGCTTCTTTCACCCTCATTTGCATGCCAAATGTCAACCCGCTCCTCATTTATGTAGACATGATTATACCCGTAAAAAATACCCCGGTGATGGGAATACAGGCCCCCGGGCCCCTTGGTAATGAAATCATCACCCGAGGGTTCAAAAACATGATGGAAAGGCTTTTTTGTTCCTTCAATGTCACCGGGGTCAAAAACAGGATGCTCATACTGTATCACATGGTCACCATCATAGACAAGGCGGGTGGACTGTTCCCCTGACTGCTCCCAGGCATACTCGCCGGTATAACAGATCTCACCAACAGTAAGCCCGTAGTCGGCAGATTCCCCGGGCTCCAGGTTGACAATCCACCAGATCCTCTGCCGGTCGCCATCGAGGTTTTCAACCTGGGCCGGCACAGTAATGCCTCCGTAATGCAAACACAGCAAAGCATTTTCATCGAATTCCCGGTTTTCCAGTTCCACAAATACAGGTGAGTTTATGTGGTAATGGTTTCCGGCCTCCACCCGCAACAACATCTCATATTCAGCAGGCGGAGCACAGCCGGCAATACCTGTGACAATAAAAATCCAGAAAAGTATCAGTTTCATAGTCGGGGATTTTAAAGTTATTGGATATTCTATAACAAATTTAATAAATATGTCCTTAACGGCAAACCTGTTAAAAATTCCTGGCAGCTTCTTAAGCTGCCAGGAAATGATTTGGGTAATGCAGATATTGTCAGTGCCGGATATTTCCGGTGATTTTACTCTTCAGGAGATTCTGAATGAATGTAGGTATCAAAAAGTGTTTTTATTCCCCTTGGTTCTCCAATAATGGTAATGATATCGTCCTCGCGCAGAACTGTATCCCCCCTTGGTGTGAATATCTGGTTTTTTCTCTGGACCATCGCCACCAGGACATCGGTGGGCAGTTTAATCTCCCTGAGTGACTTGTCTATAAATTCATCCTGTTTTGTACCTTCCCTGAGATGCAGGGTTACGTACCTGTCATTGTGCAACAGGTATTCTTTTATTTCACGCGGATTGGAAATGGACGAAATAATATCAACAAACCCATCCCGTTCCACGATATCCATCAACCTTGAAAGCAGCCTTAGTTGCTGTTTCGGTTCGTCGGCCCGGTTGAGCATAAAAAAGAACACCCTGATATTATCTTCAGCAGTGATTTCTCCTTTAACAACAGGTTTTCTGACACCTCTTCCGGAGAGAACAATATGCAGGACGGGTTCCTTGATATTGGCGACTGTACCATACAAAATTGAAACCCGTGGAATGACCATTGCCGGATCGATAGCGGTAACATCAAGAAACTCCCTTATTAGTTTTTCCTGATCCACACCTTTTATTTCATGTGTAAATGTTTTAGCAATATCCGATATCAGCGAATTAAACGAGATCCGCCTATTGTTCAGATCTGTAATTGAAGCCCTTACGATCATTTCACCGAAAGGATCCCCCTCCCGCAGTCCTTTCTCTTTCAGAATGTTCAGCAATTCACTTTCAAGAGGCTTATGCTCCCGTTGTCCCAGCAATGCGTACCAGTGATATATAGCACCCTCCCGCCTGGTATGGCTGCGTGCATAATACCAGTACCAGGTGGCAGCCAGTCCGGTTACGGCCATTGTAAACAACCCCGGCCCCCATCCCAGGTATATTATAAGAAAAAATGAACTTATGATGCCAATAATCTGCATCCACGGGTAGAGCGGTGAACTGTAACCCGGATCGTAAGCCTCAATTTTACTTTTCCGCATAACGATAACCGATGCGTTTATCATAATGAAGATCAAAAGCAAAAAGCTGCTGGCTAACCGTGCAATATTACTCTCGCTGACACAAAGTATTATCAGCATTAGTAGCGCCGTTGTAACCACAACCGAAACCACGGGGGTATTAAATCTGCCCAGCCTGCTGAATACTTCGGGAAACAACCTGTCCCTGGCCATGGCAAGCGGGAAACGGGAGGCAGTCATCAAACCGGCATTTCCGGTTGATGCAAATGCGCTTGCAGCAGCGACAACGATTAACAGGGTGCCAATTCTGGGTGAGAGTAAAGTAAATACCCGTGATGCAGCACTTGAGGCCGGGGCGAGATCATCCACCAGTTCAGTTGGAGGTATTACACCTACCATAACAAACACACCAAGCACATAAATGAAGGTTGTTATTACAAGTGACAGGATCAGGCCCAGGGGAATGTTGCGTTCGGGGTTCTTTATTTCTTCTGCCATACTGGCTATCTGTGTAAGGCCCAGGTACGAAACAAACACCAAACCGGTGGTGGCCATCAGCCCCTCAAAACCCTGTGGCAGGAAAGGCGAGAAATTCCTGAGGTATTGGGCCCTGGAGGTCGAAAAAAAAATTTCCCTTACGCCTTCTGCCAGAAAGAAAACAAGGATTATGAGAAGCATGAAAACAAATATTTTTTGTATGCCTGAAGCCTTTCTTACGCCCAGAATATTCGTTATCATAAAAACAAGACCAAAAATAATGGCGGTTAGCTTGATGGGTATATCAATAAAAAGTGCAGCATACGCACCAATACCCACCAGCGCAAAGGCTGTTTTCAGCACAACAGCAAGATAATTGCCAACCCCGCCAATTGTCCCGAATAAAGGACCCAGCGCCCTGTCTATGAAAAAATACCCACCACCGGCTTTGGGAGTGGCGGTTGATAATTCTGCCATGCTGAACATGGCCGGCATAATCAGGAAAGCCGCAAAAAAGTAAGCAAGGAATACCGAAGGACCGGCTTGCTGAGCAGCAATACCGGGTAAAAGGAAAAAGCCGGCACTGATCATTGACCCTGTACTGATAGCAATAATATCCAGTAATCCAAGTTCTTTCTTCAGCTTATTTTTGTTCCTCAGTGCCATGCCGCAAAGATATTAATTATTGCTAATAACACTGCACCCCAAAAGCATCACCAGTTCAGTTACAGCCCGGCAGAAATTTATCGTTTGTCTGCTTGTTTTTGCTATATTAGCAGTCATAAAAAACGGCGTTGCGAACTCTGTTGCCTCTTTGTCAGCAACATACAGCAGCATTAAAATTTAAAAGATGTCCCTTATGAAATTTGTTTTCAGCACCCGGCAGTTGCAGCGATATGTTTTCCCAACCCATATAAATGAGCTGGTAATGGACAGGTCCGATGCAGCATTTTCAGAAGCTTTTTTTGTTATTATTGAACCCGGCAAAGCCCCTCCGCTGCATAAACATGACGATACTGAGCAAATATTTTATATAATGGAAGGTCGGGGAATATTGCAAACGGGAGAAAACAATCCGGTTGAATCGGATATTAAGCCCGGGGACCTGGTCAGAATCCCGGTTTCAACGTGGCATACCATAAAGGCAAACCGAGGAATGAAAATCAGGTACCTGGCAATAGATTGTTTTGGTCATGCCCCTAAGAATGAGCCTACATGGGATTCCCACGTTGAGACCTTGTGCAGGGAACAAGGCTGGGATTATAACAAGGTCAGGCCGGACCATGGCTGACGGAATCACTGCCTTTTTTCCAAAATCAGAAGTAATAATCTAATACAACCTAAAATGGAATGCTTGTCAAACAGGGAAATTAAGAAAATCGTAAGAACTGTACGGGTTTTTTCTATGAACAAAAGGAACAGGCTTTTTTCAGATGAGAAAAAAGTTGATGATATATTAGACACCATAAATAACTTTAAGAGAGCGTTATTCAATAAAACAGAAAAAATCAA
>SLJO01000138.1 GCA_007135095.1 Bacteroidales bacterium
CATGATTTATTGACCTGCGGTCGATCTCACATGCAATAAACTTAACATTTATGATTACAAACTGGATGTGACATTCATTGCATTTTGTGTTACACCGGAACATGGGTGATTCATCTGAATAAAACAGGTTAATAAAGTTGATAATCAGTTAATTATATAATAAAGGTAATTTATGTTCAGCCCTTCGAGTCCGATGGATCCCCTTGTTTTATTTATGTCTTTTTGTGTCACTCAGTGACATGGGGATTCATCTATAATTGTATTTTGTTCAACATTAAGCCCGGCTTCCGCCTACATTGATTCCCCTTATCCTGAGCGTTGGCTGACCGACGGTCACTTCCGCCGATTGTCCTGCTTTTCCGCAAATTCCCGAACCGAAATCCAGGTCATCACCCACGGCATCTATGCTGGATATTACCCCCATGCATGACCCGATAAGTGTGGCGCCCCTGACAGGAATTGTCTTTTTACCGTTTTCTATAATATAGGCTTCCCGGCAGGTGAAGTTGAAGACCCCAGTCACAGGGTTTACACTTCCTCCGCTTAGGCTCTGGACGTAAAGTCCTTTTTTTGTTGAGGCCAGTATATCAGCAGGTTTATCTTTCCCATTCTCTATAAATGTATTGGTCATCCTGGGAATGGGTATATGGCGGAAGTTTTCACGCCTTCCGTTGCCCGTGCGGGTCATATCAAGCTGGTTTGAGGAAAGTATATCGGTCATATAACCCCTGAGCACTCCTTTTTCAATGAGCACATTGCGCTGGCCGGGAGTTCCTTCATCATCATAATTGGTTGTGCCCCGTAAATCCGGAATAGTGCCGTCATCTACCATTGTAAAATTATCTGTTGCCACTTTCTGGCCCATTTTTCCGGTGAACGCGCCAATGCCCTTCGCAATATTGTCGGCTTCAAGGGGGTGTCCAACCGCCTCATGAATAAGTACACCACCCCAGCCGTTTTCCATCACCACATCCATAATTCCCGCAGGTGCATCTTTAGCTTCCAGCATAGCTATTGATTCCCTTGCAGCTCTTTCGGCAACATATTCGGGGGTATATTTTTCGAACATTTCAAAACCGGCATGCTGACTGACCCGTTCGCGCGACATGTGGCGATTGGTGCCGTCATCGCTCATGGTTTCTACAATGAAGAATAACAGCGGGAGTTCATCACGAAGGTATAATCCCTCGCTGTTGGCAATAACTCTTCCGCGTACCTGGTCGTAATAATCAATCTTTGCCATTTTTATGCGGGGATCATAATCCAGTGCTGCCTGGTTGGCCCTTTCCATAATCTCAATGCGCCTGGTATCGGCAATCCCGTTTAGCGGCTGCCGCACGGTAATATATGATTCACGCTCTGCACCTGCTATGTTTACCGGGGCTGTCACAGGAGAGTTCCGCGCCACATATGAAGCCACCCCAGCGGCTCTCATCAGGTTTTCCTCGGTTATTTCATCTGTATAGGCAAATCCCGTTTTGTCTCCCGAAACAACCCTTACACCTGCACCCTGGGCAATCCCATAGAGTCCGCTTCTGAAAAGCGATTCCTCCATGATTATCTGCCTTGAAACCCTGTTTTCAAGGTATACGTCGGCAAATTCCCCGCCCTGGGAAAGTGCCCTTGCAATTACCTTGTCAAGGACAGATTTGTCCATATCCATACCCGGGCCTGCAATGGCAGGCGAGCTGCAGGATTGGAGGTGACTGATCAGGGCAGGGGTAGCCGCAAGGATCAGGCCGCCCTTAATGCTCATTTCCAGAAATTTTCTTCTGGGTATTTCTCTTACTCTGTATTTATCCATACTTGCTGGTAATTTATATGTCAGATTGTAATATTAAACGGCACATATTTTTTGATTAATATAAAACGCGCTGATTTACTGCAAAAATAATTATTTGGATCACTTAAAAACCAAAAAACCGTATAAACAGCCGATGTTGTAAAGCATATTAGATAACTCACAAACGTGATCCCTATTGTAGCGGGAGGTACATTCCATACGCCGGTGCAGCCATTACAGGTCCAGCTTTTCCATTTCAATGTAAAGGGGAAGAATGTTTTTCGAACCCACTGAATAGAAAGGTATAAGATAGCAATCCATTCCGGCGAGGTAAATGTTTTTCATCTCGATTACATCTGTTGGGCCCCTTTCATTTCTCATCTGGTTAATAATTGTATTCTGCTCAAGAATCATTCGTCCGTTCCCTTCTACCGGGTTAATAAAATTAAACCGGATATTATAATAACCCTCTTTAACAGTTACTCTCCATTTGCCATATATTTCTTCCTGCGCCCATATCCCGCGCTGTCCTTCAGCATCGTTTCTGTTCAGGATCACGGGATTCTCATGTTCGCTTCCCACAATAATACGGGGCGGGTTAACCAGGTTATCAGAATTTATGAGCTCAGTATAAATCTGATCAAGTTCAGCCTTAAGAGATTCGGCAATATCTTTTTTCCCGTTTACGATATTGTGCTGTTCGAAGGGGTCATTTTCAATATTGAACAATTCGAAATCCTCAACCGGAGCATTATAATCGGCGTGCCCCACGAGCTTGTATCCGCCTTTTTGCAATGATATATTATTATAAAGCTCAGGGTACCGCCTTGTCCAGTAGAAAAACAGGGACCTGTCGCCCCAGTCAGCCTGCTCACCCCTGATCAGTGGCAAAAGGCTTTTGCCGTCAATTACCCTGTCATCCGGCAACACTGCATTGGAGATATCGGCAAGGGTTGGCATAATATCAATATGTGCTGCGGCACCTTCAATATCTTTATTCCCTCCCAGCGCAGGGTACCTGAAGTAGAAGGGGACCCTGATCCCCCCACGGTAAACGGTGCTTTTTAGTCCCCGCATTCCTGCATTATACCTGGGCTGCTGAGGGCCGTTATCTGACATGAAGATGACAATGGTATTATCTGTAATTTGCAACTCATCAAGTTTATCAAGCAGTCTGCCGACATTATCATCAATATTTTCGACCATTGCATATATTTTCCGGGCATCCTCCTTATTTCTTTCACTCATTTGGGGGATTTCAGAATCATCAAATCCTGATGAGGGATCAATGTCCTTATATTTCTGAAAATATTCATCGGGTACCTGCAAAGGTGTATGGGGTGCATTAAATGAGAGGAAGCAGAAAAAGGGGGCCGTACTGTTTTGTTCAATGAAATCAATGGCTTGCCGGGCAAAGATATCAGAGCAATAACCTGTAAAAGCCTCCTGCCGCCCGTTCTGCCAGAGAACCGGATTGAAA
>SLJO01000173.1 GCA_007135095.1 Bacteroidales bacterium
AAATTATATAATTTATAATAAATTTTTAAACATGACCTGCTTTATATTGTTAAACAAGGAAACATGGTAGCTGACAAACAATCCAAATTTTGAAAATGGCCTGCAAAAGTTTTCTGAAAGCTAAAATAATTTTCACTCCTGTTGTGTTTTTTCTTTTGTCCGGCTCCTGCAGCACTAAGGGCGAACCTTCAACCGGCACCTCCCGCCCCCGCGATGTTGCAGTTTCCGTGGTACAGGAGCGCGACCTATCGTCAGCACGCATAGTAACAGCTCCCGTTACTGCATATAAGCGTGTATATATCAACGCACGTACCGGCGGAGAAATAATGGAACTGCTTTTTGAGGAGGGTGACAGGGTGAAAAAAGGACAATTGCTTGCCCGGGTAGACACCCGCAGTCAGCTTGCACAGCTAAGAAATGCTGAATCAGCTCTTGAGGATGCAAAAAGAAATTATAACCGTACCAGTCAGCTCTATGAAAACAATGTTGTGAGCACTGCCGAATATGAAATGGCTCAACGCCAGCTTGAGAAAGCTGACAGTGAACTTCAGTACTGGAGGACTGAGGCAGAACTGGGAGATATCTATGCACCCTTCAGCGCCGTTATTTCCGACAAGCTGGTTGAGTTAGGCACTACGGTTTCAGTAAATCAAAGGGTATATACTATTGAAGATCATGAACTTCTTGTGGTAAGGCCCGGAGTATCAGAGCTTGATGTCGCCTTCCTGAATCAGGGGCAGGAGATGGAAATGAAGTTCGATGTTTTTGGAGACAAGTTGTTCAGGGGCAGGATAAGAAGGGTATTTCCGTCGGCCGACAGGATCACGAGATTGTTCACGGTCGAGGTTGAGATAGACCAGCAGGCGGCCGGGCATACCATTCGCCCGGGATACCTGGCAAGGGTTTATTTCGTAACTGATCAAAGAACCGACGTGCCGGCTGTTCCATCAGAATCCCTGACCGTGAGAAACGGAGAAACACTGGCCTTTGTAGTTAAGGAAAACGGGCAGCTTGAAAAACGGATTGTTGAACGGGGAGTTGAAAGGGACGGCTGGATTGAGATTGCCGGGGGACTGGTTCAGGGGGAGAGAGTGGTGACCGGTAATCTCGATGCACTTGATGAGGGAATGGAGGTAAATATCACCGGCACTTTCAGAAGGTTCGGGTTCGGCGAAAGGGAGAAGAATCAGGTTAATCTATGACAAACACTAACTCAGACGATTTCAGGGATTTTACACTCAGTTCCGTTGCCATCAGGAGACCGGTTGCCACAATGGCGCTGACAGCCGTGGTAATCGTACTTGGCATAATTTTTTCCGGCCGCCTGCCGGTTAGCCTTCTGCCGGAGGTGGATTACCCGCACATCAGGGTTGTCGTCAATTATCCGGGAGTGATTCCTGAGGTTATCGAGGAGCAGGTGACAAGGGTCCTGGAACGAAATCTCTCGGCCACGGAAAACCTTACAGAGCTGCATGGCCGTGCATCCGAGGGCCGGTCGTATATAGAGATGTATTTTGAGGTGGGAACCAATACAGATATGGCACTCCAGGATGCCGCCCGCCAGCTTGAAAGGGCCAGGACACAATTGCCGCCAGGCATAGAACCTCCAAGACTCATGAAAATGGATCCCTCACAGAATCCTGTTTATGAGCTGGCATTCCGTTCCACCACCCTTTCTTCCATTGCCTTAAGAAACTGGATCGACCAGCGCCTGGTGCCTCAATTACTTACAGTTCGGGGTACAGGGACAATTGAGGCTGTCGGGGGAAGGGAAAGGGAAATTGATGTTGTTGCAGATCCGGTACGGATGAATTCATACGGACTGGGACTTGATGATCTGGCCCTGGCGCTCTCAGAGAGAAATGTCGATATTGCTTCAGGGAATATAACATCGGGTGAGTATGATGTGCTCGGGCGGACAGAGAGCCGCTACAGGAACGCCTCCCAGGTAGCCAGCACCATCCTGAGGCTGCCGGGGTCAGACAGGCATATCAGGCTTTCTGATGTTGCGGCTGTCAGTGACACGCACAGGGAGCAGAGGCTTTTTGCAAGGGTAAATGGAGAGGAAGCCGTTCAGGTTTCCATAATGAAACAGCCTGATGCCAATACCGTTGAAGTTATTGATGGTCTCGAAAGAGTGCTTGCCGAACTTTCTGCTACAGGGTATATACCCGCCGGCATTGAATTTGAAGTCATCAGGGATGAGTCATTCTTTATCAGGTCTTCTCTGCGCTCGGTTAGCATGGCGGCAATTGCCGGGGGAGTGCTGGCAATGATCATTATTTTCCTGTTTTTGGGAAGTATTCGGAAATCACTCATTATAGGCCTTACCTTGCCGGTCGCCATAATTGCCACCTTCCTTTTGATGGCCGTAAGCGGACTTACCCTTAATGTAATGAGCCTTGGCGGCCTTGCCCTGGGGGTCGGGCTTCTGATAGATAACGGGCTGGTGATACTTGAAAATATTTCAAGGCACCAGGAGCAGCTGGGCATGAACGCAAGGGATGCTGCCCGGCATGGCACTGCTGAGGTGTATACTGCTGTAGTGGCCGGAACAATGACCAACATGGCCGCTGTACTTCCCTTTTTGTTTGTTACCGGCATGGCTGCACTTATTTTCAGGGAGCTTATCCTGACCATTGCTTTTGCCATGCTTGCATCCCTGGTGGCAGCCCTCACCCTGGTGCCTTCTCTTGCATCACTTGCCGGTACCTCCAAAAAAAGGTTTTTGAAAAATGAGAACACGGAGCCGGCCCGGAAGCCAGATGGTCCGGTAAATCAAATTTTTGACAAGAAAGACCCAGATGACGGCAAACCAGGCGCCGGACTCCTGAACAGGACCATGGAGGGACTGTCGGAATATTACAGAAATACGATACCTGAGCTGATTAAGCATCGTTACCTGGCTCTTATCCTTTCTGTTATAATCCTGGCTGGCAGCTTTTTACTTATCAGGAACAGCGGCACCGAGTTCTTGCCGCCTGTTGATGATGGACGAATTGACATGCGGTTTGTCCTGCCACTGGGAACTCCTCCTGACCCTACCAATGAAGCGGCCATTATAATTGAGGAGTTAATAAAAGAGATGCCCTTTGTAACGACTTTCTACACAACCGCGGGTGGCTATTTCAGGGGAGGACAGCTTTCACTGAGGGGCGGGATGATTGACATGGTGGTCCAGCTTGCTCCCGGTAATGAGAGAAGAGGGTATTCTTCAGAACGATGGGTGGCTGAATTTGGCAGCAGAATCAGGGGAACAGGCTTTACATTTATTCAGCAGCGTATAAGAGGACCACGCATTGAAGGGTTACAGACTTCCCTGGTTGATTACGATATTTCTGTTGGAGTGGTGGGTGAAGACCTTGATATCCTTGAAGAGACAGCAAGAAGGATAATGGATCGGATAAGGGAGGTGGAGGGCCTTACAGGGGTGCAAATCGGACGTGACGAAAGAATACCGCAGGTAATAATAAGACTTGATGATGAAAGGGCTGCCGACCTGGGCATTTCCGTCGCCGGCACCGGACAGGCTATCCGCACCGCGGTTGACGGAATGGTCCCTACACGTTTTGTTACCGGTGGTTTTGAATATAATATCAGGCTTCGGCTGCCTCGTACTATTACAGGTTCGGTGCATGATCTTGCCAATTTCCCAATCAAAACTCCCGATGGAATGTACGTTAGCCTGGGAAACCTTGCAGAATTTGAGCAGGTTATGTCGCCAGCGCATATTGAACGCCTCAATCAGATCAGGATAGTGAGGGTTAACGGAACCGTTAACCCGGAAGAGTCGACTCTCGGGCAGGTAAATGAAAGGGTGCGCGCTGCATTGGAGGGGTTTGAACTTCCCGGCGGATATGCAATTGCTTACGGTGGTGCAGCAGATTCAATAAGGGAAATCAATCGCTCGATGTTCCATGCAATTCTTTTTGCCCTTTTCTTCGTGCTTGTAGTGATGGCTGTTCAGTACGAAAAACTCTCAAGTCCCCTTGTAATACTTTCAACACTGCCATTTTCCCTTTCCGGTGTGGCCCTGCTGGTGTGGCTTACCGGCATTTCCCTGAGTGCGCCGGTATTGCTGGGGGTGATATTCCTGATAGGTATAGTTGTAAACAATTCAATTTTATTTGTTGAGTTTGCCGACAGGATCGAAGAGAGGGAAGATGGTTCACCGGCTGAAGCTGTCACAATGGCCGGAGCAATCAGGCTGCGGCCGGTAATCATGACCACGCTTACAACTATCTTTGGAATGCTTCCCCTGGCGCTTGCCCTGGGCGAGGGTTCAGAACTATTGCAGCCCCTGGCCATTACAGTCATCGGCGGACTTGCACTGGGCATGATCTTTACCCTGTTGCTTTTACCCGGCATATATATAATTTCAGGCGATATCAGGAGACTTTTCAGGCAGTGAATTTATAAAGCAGCAGTAATACAGGCGCTTACATCAAAGATCATGAAAATTACAACCATTTCACTTTATTATTCGTTTAATCCATGAGAACATACTGAATTAAATTCCAACAAAATAATTTCGAGTGTTTTGTTGGGGTAAATCAGTGCAGGCCAAGTATAAATTTTGTGGAAATGGATTTTATGAAATATGATTTCAGGAATATTACCATCTTGATTGCAGAAGATGAAAAATATAATCGTTACCTCCTTAAGGAGTTGTTCAAACATACCAATGCAAAAATAATCATGGCCGAAAATGGTCAGGAAGCCGTCGATTTTGCCGAGAATAACCCTGATATCAAAATTGCTTTACTTGATATAAAAATGCCTGTTATGGACGGCCTGCAGGCAGCACAGATAATAAGGGGTAAATTTGCAAATATTGTCCTCATTGCCCTGACTGCTTTTGTTCAGGAGCTCCACGGTGAACCTGCATTTAAGGAAAGATTTGATGACTATGTCTTCAAACCGATCCATCCCGAAAAGCTTTTCAAACTCATCGAATTATATGCCAATTAAAGACGCCTGAGCGCATGGTCAGGGTCGGTAAAAGCAAAAAAACGGTTGCAAAAACCGGAATTACGGTTATTTTAGCAGCTGAATTTGAAATTACCCGGGAGACCCTGAGCCCGGAAACTAAAACCGTCATTTCAGACAGATGGACTACGGCTGGCTTTCAATAGTGCCTCCCCTGCTGGCAATCCTGCTTGCCATTATTACCCGTCAGGTCTACGTGTCTTTATTTCTGGGGATCCTGTCAGGCTGGGTGATCCTTTCCGGCTGGAGCCTGCCTGGGGGGCTTGCAGCCAGCATCCAGTCGATGACGGATGTGTTCCAGGATCCGGGAAATACAAGAGTGATAATGTTTTGCGCATTGATAGGTGCGCTTATAACCCTTACCCAGCGCAGCGGTGGAGTTAATGGTTTCGTTGACTGGCTCCGGAGAAGGAACCTGGCGCAAACACCAAGGAGCGCCGCGGCCCTCGCTGGAATAACCGGATTTGTTATTTTTATTGAATCCAGCATCTGCGCCCTGATTGCCGGTTCTGTTGCGCGGCCCCTGTTTGAACGGCTGCGCATTTCCCGCGAGAAGCTTGCATATATTCTTGACTCCACATCAGCCCCTAAATGTGTGCTGATCCCCCTTAATGCGTGGGGTGCTTTTGTTATAGGGCTGCTTGAAACCGAGGGGCTCAGTGACACGGTACAGGTGTTTATAAAAAGCATTCCATATAACTTTTATGCCATACTGGTAATTATTATGGTAGTTTTTTTTATTGTCACTGCCATGGATTTCGGCCCGATGAAGAAAGCAGAGCAGCGTGCAAGAACGACCGGCAAGACCATTTCCGACAATTCTGTGCCAATGGTATCGGACGAGGTAACCTCAATTGGGCCAAAGGAAGGCATTCCATTCAGGGCCTTTAATATGATTGTACCCGTTATTGTGATGATGACAATGATGCCCGTGGGCCTATACATTACCGGGGAGGGGGATATGCTTGCAGGAACAGGTTCAACAGCCGTTCTGTGGTCGGTGCTTGCCTCTATCTTTGTGGCGGGACTGCTGCCTGTAATCCAGAAAATATTCACGTTCAGGGAAGTTTTCGATCTTTCACTTAAGGGGATAGGGGGAATGATGCCTCTTGCTATAGTGATGATACTTGCTTTTTCAATAGGTGACACAAGCCGTGAACTTGGCACAGGCGTATTTGTGGCCTCTGTTGCCGATGATTTTCTTCATCCCCGGTATATTGCCGCGGTAATTTTCATTACATCGGCATTTATCGCTTTCTCAACCGGGACAAGCTGGGGCGTGTTTGCCATTATGATACCAATAGCCGTTCCCACTGCCCTGATCATGGATGTGAACATACCCCTGAGCGTGGCGGCGGTGCTTGGAGGGGGCGTATTCGGTGATCATGTCTCGCCCATTTCCGACACCACGCTTGTTTCATCAATGGCCGCGGCGAGTGATCATATCGACCATGTCAGGACCCAGCTTCCTTACGCCCTGATAGCGGCCTTTGGTGCAACCATGTTATACCTGGTCTTCGGAATCCTGCTTCATCCCTGAACGGTCAGACAGTATATTCCTATTCATATTTCAGTGTTTCAGAAGGATTTTTTCGAGCAGTGGCATAAACCTGCCAGGAAACCGTTGCCAGGGCTATGACCTGTGCTATCAGTGCCGCCAGTGCAAAATCAGCCAGTCCCGGAGAGGTTCTGTAAACGAAATTGTCCAGCCATCCCCTGATGAAATACCAGGCAACCGGCCAGGCCAGTAGATTGGCGATTATAACCTTGCCGGTCAGTCCCGATGACAGAAGCAGGCTAATTCCCGGGGTGGTTGCGCCGTGAACCTTCCTTATTGAAATTTCCTTTACCCTGCTGCGGGTGGTAAAAGACGAGAGAGCAAAAAGGCCCAGGCACGATATCAGTATTGACACCAGTGAGAACCAGGTAAAAAGCTCTCCGAACCGCTTTTCCGATTCATACGCACTCTCCAGCCGGTCGGTCAGATATGCATATTCAAAAGGATAATCGGGTGCCAGGTCATCCCAGACGCCCCTTAGGAAATCAACGCTCTGAACAAGATCGCCGGGTTCGGTCCGTATATAGATAAATCCTCTTGCCCCTGACCGCGACAGGGCTATTGTGACCGGCCTGATATCAGATTTAAGGGAGGCGGTATGAAAATCCCTGACCATGCCGACTATCTCGTGGTTGTTGATGGTTTCATCCAGGATATCTTCTGCTTCCAGGGCGCCTGCTGCAGCTTCGTTCACCAGAAATACCCAGTTAGGCCTCAGTGCCATGCTTTCGGAAAAATCCTCCCCGGCAATTATGTGAAGACCGAAAACCCCGGCAAAACTCTCATCAACCTGCAAGAAAGGCCACGTGAAGTTCTTCTCCCCGTGATACACACTCCAAACATTGCCTGTATTGTACAGGGGCTGGTTTGTACGGGTAATTCCTTTTACAAGCGGGTTTGACAGGCCTGATTGTTTAAAGACGTCAAATCTTTCCGCTATCTGGTCATTCATTTTCACTTCTATAATGCCATTTGTTTCATACCCCGGGTCCCAGGAGTTTATAAAGCGAAGTTGTTTGTTGACAACAATTGTTCCTATGATAAGGAATATGCTTATGCTGAACTGAAAGACGGTTAGTGAGGTGCGCAAACCTGCCCCTTTGCGGCCTGTGTTCAATTCTTTCCTCAATACGCTCAGGGGCGATACCCTGCTCAGGTACCAGGCCGGGAACAGGGCAGACAGGATACCCAGCAGTAAAGGCGCGACGATCATGAGCAGCATGAGGTTTAATGCAGAATATTTTATCGAGAGACTGGTATTGATAAATCCCGAATACCAGGGAAGCAGTAATTCGGATATTGCAAGCGCAAGAGCTACGGAAACCAGTATCGTGATGACTCCCTCTGCGCATATTTGCATGATAAGACCGGTCCTTTCAGCACCGAGAATTTTTCTTAACCCCGTTTCCTTTGACCTTCTGGCCGACTGGGCCGTGGTGAGATTGATAAAATTAATTGCAGCAATCAGCAGCACAAAACCGGCAATGATCATGAATATGTAGGTGTTTTTCCTGTCCCCGAGCTTGTGATTTCCGTACACTCCGGAGAAATAGATGTCCCCAAGCGGCCTGAGCCCGATTTCCATATTTTCCCGGAAGGCGTCATAATCCTGTCCCTCGTAAAGCTCGAAAAGCTGGTCGCGTGCTTTTTCGATTACTGTCTCCATGTTTTCGGGATCAAACCTGAAAAATGTTTCATACCTCCACATGCCCCGGTTTTCAAGAAAGTGCGGATTACCCGATTCCATTGCAAAATAGTCGATAGAAAAAATCGCATTAAAATCGAGTGTCGATGTTGGGGGCAGGGGCTCGAAAACCCCTCCTATAATCAGGTCCTGCCTGCCATCATATGAAACGGTCTCCCCGATGGGGGAGCGGTTTCCGAAAAGCTTTTCAGCAACATCCCGGGAGACCAGGATGGTAGAAGGTGAACCCATAAGTGCACTAACCGGTTCCCCGATAATTTCGATTGAAAACAGGTCCAGGAAATATGGATCGGCGGCCATACCACTGATATCAACCCTTCCGGGGGATGTTTCGCCTCCGGGCCTGTAAAATAAAGCGCCGTAAAGAGGGGCTATCCTGGAGTACCCGGTTATTTCCGGGATGCCTGAGGCAAGTGGTACTGCTTCAACGGCATTGGTTATTCCGTGGAATCCCCTTTCCAGCCTGAAAACTTCATCAGCATGCGGTATATGTGAATTGTAGGCGTATTGTGAATGAACATAAAGTACGATAAGAATAAATACCGTAAGACCGCCCGAGAGCCCGGCAACATTGATAAGGGTATTTTTAATGTCGGAACGCAATGACCGGATGGCTGTTTTTATAACAAGATGAGGATTCATAGCAGATGTTTTTATCAGGCAGATTTCAATATCCTGATGATAGTTACCTAATTAAGGGCAGATTTCCATATTAAAAAGACTCAAAAATATTTCATGTGCTGCAGAAATTGCTGCCCGAGATAAAAAAATGCATACCTGACTGTTCATGCAAGGAGTCCCGGCTCTTTTGCATGACAACTATTATCAATTTATGTACCAGACCGGCTAATTAATTGATCGCTGGCTCCGTGTAACCAGAACCCCTTTGTTCCGGGATATGAAATTATCATGAAAACGTTCATATTCGCACAGTGGGCGTTCGGAACTGTACGATCCCGGTTATAGCACCGCCCTGACTTTTCTTCATGGGCAAACCTGATTGTTCAGGCATGGTGGCACGGAATCTCTGGCATGACAACTATCATTAAAATAGAGGTACTATTGGTATGTGTAAACCGTTTTAATATTTTATTTTTGTCCGGGAGCCGCTGGAAGGCCCCTGAAAACGAACTTTTCAACCCGGCTGCATCTGTAATTCCATTTCCCCTGGGTGCAGCCGCGGAAGCAGGTCCTTGCTCCACGGGCACTTTGATGCCACGGCGGGGCCCTGAGAGAAAGGCATGTACCAATTGCCGGGGACGATGTTCCGGCAATAGTTTATAAATAAATGTTTAATTTTAGTATATCCAATTATGGTAAAATATTTCTTAATTCTTTTTTCATTGATTGTCTTTTCTGCATGCAACAACGATAAAACCGGTAACAGCAATATGAGCCCGATCGGCCGGCAGACAGTCTCTGATGTGATATCCACCCTGGAATCCAATCACGGCGCCGGCCATTCCGACAGGATAAGGCGCGGCGTTGAACAGGTTGCGTCACTATGGCGGGATACCGATGGTGATGCGGGTGCCTTTAAGGATTTCTGTTCAGAAAACTTCATTTCCGAAAACCGGGAGCTTGATCTTGTATTTGACCGGCTGGCCAACAATTTTGAATACCTCTACGGATATCTGAACCGCATATCCCTTGAACTCAACAGGCCCATACATGAGGATGTCGGTCCCGTTCACGCCATCGACCGGATGTTCGCCTCATTTAGTCCCGGAGCGCACCTGACAGACGACTTTTTCACCAATAAAATTGCTTTTTTTATAACCCTGAACTTTCCCTTTTACTCGCTGGAAGAAAAAAACAGCCTGGGAGGTCAGTGGGATCAGCGGCAATGGGGTTTTGTGCGTCTTGGCGACTATTTCACTTCAAGGGTGCCGCCGGCATTGATTCAGCAATACAGTAATGCATCAAGTCAGGCTGGAATGTATATATCGGAATACAATATTTTTGCCGGCCGGCTGGTGAATGATCAGGGAGAATCGCCGTTTCCTGAAGGCATGAAGCTTCTTGCCCACTGGAACATCCGTGATGAAATAAAATCCAACTACGGTCAGCCGGGCGGACAGGAGAAGCAGGAGATGCTGTATAAGGTTATGCTGAGGATAATAAATCAGGATATTCCTTCGGTGGTGATCAATAATGATCGGTACAAATGGAATCCACTGAGCAACGAAGTATGGGCCGGGGAAGAAAAAATTGATGCCCGGCCCGAGGGTGACGTCAGATATTCACATCTTAAAAATATATTCAATGCCCTGAGTGATATGGACCCGTATTATCCAGGGATGGATACATATATCAAACGAAGCTTCGAGATGGGAATGGAAATTCCCCGGGAAGAGGTAGAAGCCCTTTTCAGGGAATATGCTTCTTCTCCTTTATTGAAGGATGTTGCCGGTCTGATCAGCCAGCGCCTTGGACGTGAGCTTCGGCCATACGACTTGTGGTATGATGGTTTCAAGGCCAGGAGCTCTATTTCGGAAGAGGATCTCGATAAGATAACAAAAGCACGCTACCCGGATGCCGGGGCCATGAACAGGGATTTGCCACGGATGCTTGTTGACCTTGGCTTCGACAGGGATAAGGCCGTATTTATCGGTGACAGGGTGGATGTTGATGCTGCCAGGGGCTCGGGTCATGCCTGGAGGGCATCAATGAGGGGCAAACCTTCCCACCTGAGAACGCGGATAGGCAGCGATGGAATGGATTATAAGGGTTACAACATCGCCATCCATGAATTTGGCCATAATGTGGAACAAACCATTAGCGTATACATGGTGGATAACTATTTTATAAACGGGATTCCCAATACCGCTTTCACCGAGGCGCTTGCCTTCATGTTCCAGGCAAGGGACCTTGAGCTGCTTGGGATGGAAGAAGAGGACCCGCTGAAGGAGCATCTGGATGTACTGGACTTCTTCTGGAATAATTTTGAGATGATGGGCGTGTCGCTGGTTGACATGAATGTCTGGGAATGGATGTATGAGAATCCCGGTGCGACACCCCTGGAACTGAAAGATGCTGTTACCGGAATAGCCACTGATATATGGAACGAATATTTTGCCGGTATTTTCGGGGAAAGCGATATTCCCCTCCTGGCCATTTATTCACACATGATCCAGTCGCCGCTATACCTTTCCAATTATCCATACGGCAGGCTGATTATGTTCCAGCTAGAGGAATATATAGCAGACAAGGATTTTGCCGGGGAAGTCCTGCGTATGTTTTCACTCGGACAGCTTACTCCCCGGCACTGGATGGATAAGGCAACAGGAAGCCAGATAAGCAACCGGCCCATGTTCAACGCCGTGGAAGCTGCCCTGCAGGAGATGCGGAGATAAAATCTGCAATATGATTTATTAAGGTTTCCTTTTTTATGGAAAAGGTTACGGTTATCGCCCTGTTTACAGCAGGGCGATAATTTTTTCTGCCCCCGGGACCCTGTCCGGGGTATCCCGTCAATGAACTTATGATAAATTGATTTGTTGATTATATGGATTTCTGTATATTATTAACCAATTTTAATTAAGGTATGAGAAATAGAATATTCGGAACTTCAAGTGAAGGCCTCCAAATCGCCCTCTTCCTGATACGGGTGAGTTTTGGCATCATTTATATCATGCATGGCTTTCCCAAGATAGCCGGGGGACCAGAGCGATGGGAAGGGATAGGCGGCGCAATGGCTAATGTGGGAATTGGTTTTGCACCTGTCTTCTGGGGATTTATGGCTTCCATTTCAGAGTTTGGCGGCGGACTGCTGCTGGTGCTTGGTTTGCTGACCCGCCCTGCGGCAGCCTTTATGGCATTTACAATGCTCTTAGCCACCTTTATGCACATTACCGGCGGTGATCCTGTCAACTCAGCCCTGCATTCCCTGAAGGGCCTGGTGGTTTTCGTCGCCCTCCTATACAGCGGACCCGGCCGCTGGTCGGTTGACAACAGGTGGGCCGGCTGATTGATGGTTCGGTTGCCGGCCTAAGTATCATCCTGTTCTGTTTCCCGGCCTTCCCGTTCAGGTTCTTTACCTGGTTTATTCACATTTGCCTGCTGATTTTCATTTATTCCCCGTTGATAATACTTCCTTAGCCTTGCCCTGATCTGAAAATAGCGGAAAAACCCGGCAAATATGAGTGCCACAGCCAGGCCCAGGGCAAGGTAGCCTGCCCATTTGATGGTCCTGAAACTCTCAAGCTGCAAAAAAGTCAACCCGCCGATAAGCATAACAAGGGATGTTCTTGAATAGGCCAGGAGCGTACGTTCATTAGCCAGCCTGGTCCGTTCGAGGGCAAGATAGTCCCTGAGTATTATTTGCTCCTTATTATTGAATATGCCGGCAAACAGTTTTTGCTTATTGCTGAAGAATAATGGAGACATGGCTTGCATATCAAGTTTATGGCAGGTAAACAACTGTGCCGGCAGAAAGTTTACGCCTTGTAAAATGAAGAGGTCTTACCAATTATAGCGTTTTCATCGTGGTTAATCAATTACTTTTTCATAGTTTTACTGTGTATGTTTAATAAAATCCAGATCATGAGAATACTCAATCCTATTGAAAGTGATTCCGTTGCCGGAAGAAGCGACTGCAAGGCCGGCCGGTTGATAACAGTTTTAACTGCAGTTTTTCTGATGTTTCAACATTTGCCAGTAAATGCCCAGATTATGGATAAAAATTCTATCATTGCCCAGGGCGCGGCCCTCGAACTCCTTGGAGAGGGATTCAGTTTTACTGAAGGGCCGGCACCTGATGATGAAGGTAACGTATATTTTACCGATCAGCCCAATAATACCATTGTAAAATGGACTTATGCAACCGGCGAACTATCTGTTTTTATGGATGATGCCGGCCGTTCAAACGGAATGTATTTTGACCATGTAGGTAACCTTGTCACCTGTGCCGACATGGACAATGAGCTGTGGTCAATCGACATGAATACCGGAGAGGTGACTGTTCTTGTTGACAATTGGGAGGGCAGATTGCTGAACGGTCCCAATGACCTCTGGATACGCCCCGACGGAGGCATATATTTTACCGACCCCCTGTATAAACGGGGCTACTGGGAACGTGATCCCGAAATGCAGCAGGACGGCGAGCATGTCTATTTCCTTGATCCGGTCAATAAACGCTATTTCAGGGTTGATGAAGATATGGTCAAGCCAAATGGTATAATCGGCACTCCCGACGGTAAGAAGCTGTATGTGGCGGATATCGGCGACAGAAAGACATATGTTTATGATATTAACGAAGATGGAACCCTTTCAAACAGGAAACTCTTCTGTGAGCTTGGATCCGACGGGATGACCATCGATAACCAAGGGAACATTTACCTGACCGGCAGGGGAGTGACCGTTTTTAACCCCGACGGCGAACAGATTGCACATATACCGGTCGATAAAGGCTGGACGGCAAACATCTGTTTCGGGGGCCCTGAACGTGACATGCTTTTTATCACAGCCATGGATTCGGTGTTCGGTCTGAAAATGAATGTCAGGGGTGTCGACTGAAAGTAAGTTTGGTTATTCCGTCACCCAGTATAAGGGTTGAATTTTCTATTGTAAAATCAAGGGTTTTGCCCGATATGGTTTCCAGGTACCGTTCTTCTGTATCCTGAGTATTGATGCATGCCATTTTTGTGGCGGCAACCGGCCCGGTTACCAGCCTGTTGTTTACCAGTTCGGCCTTGCCGTGAAACTGGTTGCATCCGCCATATCCAAATATGGTTTTCCCTGCCAGATCAACCTGGAGGGTGGGATGTTTTTTTGAATCGGGCATTTCAACCGGTTTGTCATTTATCTTTTCAAGTATCCATATATCATTCAGCCGGTTACTGCCGAGATATTGTCCGCAGCCTTCAAATCTGCGGAAACTTTCCCTGTGACTCCTGCGTGCGGCAACAAACACACTGTAGGGCATGATTTTTCCCGACATTGTATCCATGCATTCCTCCCTGGTTATGGTAACCTGAAATTCGCCGTTATTGGGTTTTGCAGAATATTTGACCCACGACAGGTCACCTGCCTTTTCGGGGTCCTCGTAATGTGCTTTGAACTCAAATCCTTCGGCCGAAAGTGTGCTGAATTTGATTAAATTGTCAAATTCGATTTCCACACTCCAGAAGGGCTCATTTCCGGTGGCCCTGAAGCCTGTTTTGGTTGTGTCCTGGAATGCAAATTCATGCTTTTCCCTGGTGAGGATATATCTTTCCGGAAAACCCGTTTCAATCTTTTCTCCGGTCAGTGAAAGCATTTCCAGTTTTCCGTTCCTGATGGCAAACTGGTTCATCCCTTCTGTCTCATGCTTGCCTCTTAAAATTACCACCGAATCCCTTGTCAGCCTGTATCTGTTTTGCGAGATTATCGGATCATCTGATTCACCGTCATACCTTATAATCTCTGTATAAGTGCGGTCAGGATTCAGCCGCAGCTCATAAAAAATACCCGGGCAACCGGCACATGGCAGATATCCATAATAAGTGCCTGCGATCTGCTCCGGCAGATTTCTGATACCCGCGCATCCGGTTGCAAGGACCAGTAAAAGCATTGAAAGTATGATATTTATTCTCATTATTAAAAAAATTGTTTCCTGATTTTTGTCTTTTTCGAGTGCCGTAAAAATACACAATATCAATAACCTTTATGCATAAATTTTATTATGTTCTGCCCGGCCTTTAAAGCTTAAAACAGTTTTAAATAACAGGGTGATCATCAAATCGGCGATATGGTAACATGTTGTTTTGTAATTTAGCGGATTATTTACTGTAAAGCTCCCTGAACTTTTTAATTGAGATGAAATTGCCCGGGTCTGTAAAAAAGAATAAGGATATTGCAGTGGACCGCCGTTGTTTCCTTAAGATGGGGGTGGTGCTTGGCGGTGCGTTAATGACAGGAGGACCGCTCTCGGGCTGCATCGGGGAGCTTGAAAAGCATGTTTCCGTGCTGGTGGAGGAGGCAGATGGCATGAAAATTATCCGTGCAGGGTGTCCCTCTCACAACTGTGGTGGCCGCTGCGTGCTCACCCTGCATGTTAAGAACGATATCATTTTTCGTATTGAAACCGACGACCGGTCCGCCGACACACTGGCTGATCCGCAGCTCCGGGCATGCATCCGCGGGCGTTCATACCGCCGAAGGCAATATCATCCCGACAGGCTGAAGTATCCGATGAAAAGGACCGGTAAAAGAGGCGAGGGCAAATTTGAGCGTATAAGCTGGGATGAAGCCTATGATATAATGTACACACAGATTAAACGTGTAAAGGAGAAATACGGAAACCAGGCCATCCTTGTGCCTTATGGCACCGGAAGCTATAACCAGGTTGGGGGCAGGCAAACGGCCGCCCGGCTGATGAACCTGCTTGGCGGATCGCTTGGTTATTACAACTCCTACAGCTGGGCCTGCATCAGCAGGGCTACTCCCTATGTCTACGGCACGTCTGTTACCGGTAACCAGAGGCAGGACTGGGTTAACAGCAGGTACATAATAATGTGGGGCTGGAACCCTGCCGAGATGCGTGATGGCACCAATACCGATTTTTTTATAAAAAAAGCAAGGGAAAATGGAGCAAGGGTAGTCTGCATCGACCCGCAGATGACAATGAGTGCCGTATCGCTTGCAGATGAATGGATCCCGATACGCCCCGGCACTGACGTGGCAATGATGAGTGCCATGGCCCATGTCATAATTTCAGAGAACCTCCACGACCGCGATTTTATTGATCGTTGCTGCATTGGCTTTGACAAGTCGCAGATGCCCGTGGGACTTGAGAATGAAGAGAGTTATCATGATTATATTTTCGGCACTTATGACAAAGTGCCCAAAACACCCCGATGGGCTGAAGCCATAACCGGTGTTCCTGCAGAAACCATTGCCCGCATTGGAAGGGAGTATGGCAGCAGCAAGCCTGCCGTTCTCTACCAGGGATACGGCATGCAGCGGCGGGCATACGGCGAGCAGCCTGTAATAGCCGGATGCGTGCTGCCGGCCATCACAGGTAATGTGGGCATTCCCGGGGGCTGGGCAGGCGGAATTGCCCTGCAGGCAGATGACGGGGGGCCGTTCTGGAATGTCTTTCCAACAGGCAATAATCCTGTCAGCGCGAGAATACCGGTTTTTTTATGGACCGAGGCCGTATTGCGGGGCACAGAAATGGGTCACGGCGATGGACTGACGGGTGCCCTCAGGCTTGAAAGCAACGTGAAACTGATATGGTGTGTGGCCTCCAATATCCTGATAAACCAGCATGCCGATGTTAACCGTACGGCAAAAATACTTGCAGATGAGAATCTTGTTGAGTTCATTGCTTTCCAGGACCAGTTCATGACTCCATCGGGGAAGTTTGCCGACCTGGTGTTGCCTGCCTGTATGCAGTTTGAGAGCTGGGGACTGGAAGACGGCTGGAAGTATGGCGACGAGGTAATAATAATGCCCAGGATAGCCGCACCGCCATGGGAAACTAAAAGTGACTACAATATTTGCGCCGGACTCTCTGAGAGGTTTGGATTGAGGCAGGAATACACCCAGGGCCGCGACGAAAAGGGTTGGATTGAATGGGCAATTGATCTGTACCGCAGCACACGTTTCCCCGGTATCCCTTCACTTGATGAGCTGGAGAAAGAGAACACGGGGGTTTACAGCAGGCCGGTGACCGACCCGGCTGTGGCATTTCGGGATTTCAGGAAAGACCCGGCTGCAAATCCCCTGAACACACCATCGGGAAAAGTGGAGCTCTTTTCCGAAAGGTTGTTCCGGATGGGAAACCCCCGGGAAATTCCGGCAGTGCCAAAATATATCCAGGAGTGGGAGAGCCCGTTCGGGGAAGAGAGCATACGGCATCCGCTTCAGGCAATGGGGCATCATTACATGGCAAGGGTGCACTCCACCCACGATAACGTCGACTGGCTGGAAGAGGCGTTTCCCCAAAGGCTGTTCATGAATCCCATCGATGCCGCTGAAAGAGGAATAAAGGACGGTGACGACGTGCATGCATATAACGACAGGGGACGAATGATCATTCCCTGCAGGCTGACACCAAAAATAATGCCCGGCGTGGTGAATATACCACAGGGGGCGTGGTGGACGCCTGATGCAGACGGGGTGGACCGGCGCGGCTGCGTTAACGTGCTTACATCTCACCGCTGGACACCGCTGGCTTTTGGCAATGCCCAGCATACAATCATGGTGCAGGTGGAAAAGGCCTGAGGATACTTATCCTGCCGGTGAGCAAAGGGTTCCCCGGCAGGGGTTTAACATGAAGCAGGTGCCGCGACACTGCAGGGAACATCAGTTCATGGCAGGGGGTAAAAGAATTCAAGGCGATTGGAAAGCAAACATCAAACAACAGGTACCGTGTACCGACGAAAGTGAGTATAAAAAATTACCAGATTTCATATGCCGGGAAAACAACTAGCTTTTTATTTTGACTCATCTTCCTGCTCGGGTTGCAAAACCTGCCAGGTAGCCTGCCGGGATAAACATAATCTGGGCAAGGGGATATTATGGAGAAGAGTCTATGAGGTGGTAGGGGGTGAATGGGAAAAAAGGGGAGAAGCCTGGGTGCCTGATATATTTTCCTATTATGTTTCCATGGCATGCAATCATTGCATGGATCCGATATGCCTGAAATCATGCCCGAATGCTGCTATTGTAAAGGATCAGCGCGGACTGGTCCTGGTTGATGCCGGAAGGTGTATGGGATGCCGGTATTGTGAATGGACCTGCCCCTACGGTGCGCTTTTCTATGACTGGGAAAAAGGGATAATGACAAAATGCACAATGTGCTCGGATTATACTTCCCGGGGCAAGGTGCCTGCATGCGTTTCGGCATGCCCGATGAGGGTTCTGGATGCCGGTCCTTTGGAGAAGCTGAAGGAGGGTTCCGGGAGTGTTCTCTCAGAAGACCCGGGAGGTGCGGGCGGGACCGCGATGTTTCCCCTCCCTGATCCGGCAATTACCAGGCCCGCACTGGTGATCAATCCTCATCCGCATTCGCTCAAGGCAGCAAAGGGACAACTGAAAATAAATAACAGGGAGGAGGTAAGGCATGGACAGCAGTGAATGGGCTTTGTTACTCTTTACTCTTTTTGCGCCGACCGCCGTCGGGTTGATTTTTTCAATGGCAGTGATGTCGTCAGGCAGGCATATGGTTCTTCGGCTTATTTACACATCGGTCAGGCAGCAGGTTACGATCATCGCCATATTGCTGATGGCTGCCGCTGTGCTTTTTTCCTTTTTCCACCTGGGTTCCCCGTTCAGGGCGGTATATGCAATGAGCAATTTGCAGACATCATGGCTGGGCCGTGAAATCTTCATGGTCATTGTTTTCAGTGGAATGCTGGCAGTGAGGCTCATTATCCTGATTATTTACAGGACCGGGGAGGTGCTGAACCGCATAGTGCTATGGATTTGTTTAATAGCAGGATTCGCCATGATATACACCATGGCAAGGGTGTACATGATCCCGACGATCCCTGCGTGGGATCAGGCATCGACCATGGTGCTTTTCCTTTCCGGCAGTCTTTTGCTGGGAATCCCTTTATTCCTCTATCTTCTGATTGCCGGTAATATCGTGCATCTTGACAAACAGGGAACAAAACGGTTTTTTCGACTGATGGTATCATTTGTGCTGTTTGCTTTTCTGGCAAGATTGATTTTTGCCTCATTTGCCGTTGATATTTCTGAAGATGCGGGTTTCCCGCCCCGGGCAATTCCCGTTGCGATAATCCTGCTGCATTATTTATTTAGTTTGTCAGGAATAGTGCTGCTGCTGGGATGGGGGTTCATCTCCGCCATTACCAGTGAGAAATTTCTCAGGTATCTTGTTCCTGTTGCGTTTTCCTGCCTCCTGCTGGGAGAGGTCTTGGGGAGATATATATTTTTTTCAGGGTATTACCGGGTTGGCGTATAACCGGTCCGCACTGACACAGCGGACTGTCGCGGGCCGCTCTGACACAGCGGACAATCGGGGCCGCAAAGAAGCAGCCGGACTATCGCGGGGTTTCGGGAGCTGTTTGCAGGTTTGCGGGAAGCAGTGGCCGGAACCATTCATTCCCGATTGATACCCAGACCCGCAGCAGCAACCAGCCGGTAAATAATCCGAGCAGGGCTCCGAAGAGGCTGTCACCGGGATAGTGGACGCCGATATAGATCCGGCTGTATGAGAAAACTGCCGCCCACACAAAAATAACCCAGGTGTACCATCTCAAACCGATTATGCGGGCACTAAAGTATGCAAGCGCAAAGGAGGTGGTGGCATGGCCTGAAACAAACCCGTACAGCCCTCCCTGTCTCCTGGGCAGATGTATAAGCCCGGCCAGGTCAGGTTCATGGCTGGGGCGCAGCCGCTGGAAAACATTTTTGAAAAGATGGACAGATACCTGGTCACCAATTGCCACCACCAGTGAAACAAAAATGACGGCCAGCAGCAGCCACGGCCAGCAGCTTTTATTCATATCAAGCCTTACTGCGCGAAGGCCCTGACTGGGAAAAACCTGCACCCTGACGGCCAGGTAACGCCACATCAGGAGGGAAAGCATAATAACATAAAGAAATAACCACGAATATTTCTCAGTGACCCATAAAAATACGGCGTCGAAGAAATCATTGTGAAGACTGTTGAGATAGATAAAAAAGCTGGTATCAAGTTGATTTAAAAATTCAATCATGCTGCGTATATAATTAACTTCCTGATTGTGTTATGGTCGTTAAGGGCTGACTTTACCAGGGTTTCCTGCCGGGGTGATCAGGCAGGGGGGAAGGGCTTTTTCAGGAATTCAGTATTTCCCATAGTTTGTCCTTTAATACGGTTAATCCCTCTCCTGTAGCCGAAGAGATAAACAGCCTGGGAACACCGGGAAGCTGGTTGCCTATCTCTTTGTTTAGTTCATCCCTGAGCTCTTCATCCAGCAGATCCGATTTTGAAATTGCAATGAACCTTTTTTTGTCCAGCAACTCCGGGTTGTACTTCCTGAGTTCACCCAGCAGGATATTGTACTCTTCCTTGACATTCCGGCTATCGGCAGGCACCATGAAAAGCAGCATGGCATTGCGTTCGATATGCCTGAGGAACCTGAGGCCGAGACCTCTGCCTTCATGTGCCCCCTCAATTATACCGGGGATATCGGCCATGGCGAATGAACGGCTTTCCCGGTAAGCCACTATTCCAAGATTAGGCACCAGTGTGGTGAACGGATAGTTGGCTATTTTGGGCCTGGCTGCTGATAATACCGAAAGCAGGGTTGATTTGCCTGCATTGGGGAATCCTACCAGACCCACGTCGGCAAGTATTTTCAGTTCAAGGATATACCATCCTTCAGTTGCATCTTCGCCAGGCTGCGCAAACCGGGGGGTCTGCATGGTGGCAGATTTGAAATTCGTGTTGCCCAATCCTCCCCGGCCGCCTGGTGTTATAATTTTTTCCTCGTCATGTTTGGTGATCTCAAACAGGACCTCGCCGGTGTCTGCATTTTTGGCTACAGTTCCAAGAGGCACCTCCACAACCCTGTCCTTGCCCCCGGCGCCTGTTTTATTATTCGATGAGCCGCCCTGCCCGTCTTCTGCGAATACGTGCCTCTTGTATTTCAGGTGGATCAGCGTCCATAATTGTGCGTTGCCCCTGATAATAACATCACCCCCTTTCCCGCCGTCGCCCCCGTCCGGACCTCCTTTGGATGTAAGCTTGTCCCTGTGCAAATGGGCAGAACCCGCGCCTCCTTTGCCTGACCGGCAAAAGATCTTTACATAATCAACAAAATTTGAATCTGCCATCGTAAAAATAATTTTGATATTCGTTTTGCAACCGGGAGCAATACCTCACCTTGAGATATAAAAACAAATAAACCGGCTCCGGGTGGTTTACTGGAAATAAACGAATTCCGGAACCGGTTATTTTAGTTTCGTATCTTACGCCGTTACTTTTTCGGATTCATCAACAACCCGGCAAATGCGATCAAATATTTCCTCCACACTGCCGGTGCCGTCAACCGGCCGGTGTCTGCCTGTTTTGCCGTAATAATCAGCCACCTTGCAGGTAACCTCGTTATATACCTGTATCCGGTTCTTTATCACCTTTATATTGTCATCCTGGCGTCCCTCTGTTTCAGCCCGTTTCAGAAGCCTGGTGATAAGCTCTTCCTCTTCAACCTCGAGTGATATCATTACCGATATTGTGGTGTTCCTTTCCCTGAGAATTTTGTCAAGCGCTGCTGCCTGCTCACAGGTACGGGGGAATCCGTCAAAAATGAATCCTTTCTTATCCAGATTGTCATCTATTTTGTTTTTCACCATTTTTATAACTATTTCGTCGGGAACAAGAAGTCCTTTTTCGATAAGATCTTTTGCTTCAAGGCCAAGGGGAGTTTTAGCGGCCATCTCTCCCCTCAGTATATCGCCTGTGGATAAGTGCGTCAGCCTGTACTTGTCAATAATCAGTTTTGACTGGGTTCCCTTGCCTGCCCCGGGGGGGCCGAATATTACAATATTGAACATACTTGATTTTTTTTAAAGTTAGAAATTACTGGAAACATTTATATTTATAAATCCTTAAAATACTGCTTCTTGCAGACTGATAATAATCGTTTGATGAACGGGGCAGAAAAACAGAAGTTGAATTTTTAAAATAGTTATTTTAATTTTTCAATATTATACAATTTCGTATATGCCTTCTAAATTTCTTCCCAATCCATTGTAATCAAGACCGTAGCCTACGATAAAGGCATTTGGCACTTCAAGGCCCACGTAATCAACGGGTATTTTTCCTTTGAATACATCGGGCTTCAGCAGAAGGGTGGCAACCCTGATCTGCTTTGGATTGTGAATTGTCAGCTGATCCATGATCCTGCCAAGTGTGGCACCCGTGTCAACAATATCTTCCACAACAATTACCGATCTTCCCCTGATATCCTCGTTCAGCCCTATCAATTCTTTTATTATTCCCGTGCTGGATGCATCCCTGTAGGAAGATAGCTTTACAAAGGTGACCTGGCAGTTCATGCCGATCCTTTTCAGCAAATCGGCGGTGAACATGAATGCACCGTTTAGGATACTGATAAAAAGCAGATCTTCTCCTGCCATATCGCGATTAATGGCTGAGGCAACCCGCGCAACGGCATCCTGTATCTGTGAAGCTGTAATTGACAGTATAAATTCCCTGTCATGTAGTTTTATCTTCTCTTCCATCGGACGGGAATGGTTGAATCTGATTATTTAATTTGCCGGTTTTCCCAAACTCTCTCGCAGGGTGTTAATAAAAAACCGGTGCTACCGGGTGTCTTCTTATGTAAAACTTGCTTTTTTGCATTTCCTTCAATTAATATTTTAAGTATCTTGCGAAATTAAAAAAATAAGGGATTAACTTTAGCTAAAACCAAATAATAAATAACAAAGTATCCGGAAGAAGGGTAGTTTTCTGCACAGAGATATCAGTAATTTTAAATAAAAATATATAACTTATGGAACCAAGAGTGAGTATTATAATGGGCAGCACTTCTGATATGCCCGTAATGGGAGAAGCAGCGAAGGTCCTCGATGAACTGAAGATCCCCTTTGAGATCAATGCACTGTCTGCACACCGCACGCCTGAAAAGGTGCTGGAGTTTGCAACGGGGGCATATGAAAGGGGCGTGCGTGTTTTTATTGCCGGTGCTGGCGGTGCCGCGCATTTGCCCGGTGTTATCGCCGCGCTTTCCCCGCTTCCCGTTATAGGCGTTCCCATTAACTCATCCAACTCACTGGATGGCTGGGATTCAATTCTCTCAATTCTGCAGATGCCTGCCGGCATCCCCGTAGCAACTGTTGCTCTTGACGGAGCAAGGAATGCAGGCATACTTGCTGCACAGATCCTTGGCACCGGCGACATGGAGGTGCTGGAAAAAGTAAAGGAATTCAAAAGCTCGCTAAAAGACAAGATAATAAAGGCAAACGAGCAATTGGCAGAAATAAAGTTCCAGTATAAGACGAATTAAATATTTTTTGCTAACTTGAATATGTTCGTTTTATTCAGACATATTCAATGCATAAAAAGGGACATTCAGCCTTATTAGCCGGGAAATGGATCATGGTGGTCTTTTTTCCGGCTTTCTTTTTTATCCCCCAGAAGTCATTTCCGGGTGCCAACTATCCTTTTGGAAGCAGGGCCGCCGCTATGGGAAATGCTGCCGTAACAACCAGTGATCTATGGTCTGTCCACCATAACCAGGCTGGTCTGGCTTCCCTGTCAGCCATCCAGGCCGGATTTCATTATGAAAATAAATTCCTCGTTCCCGATCTTGGTTTACAGGCCCTTGCCCTGGCAGTCCCCGCCAGTCCGGGCACCCTTGGATTAAGCTATACCCGTTTCGGGATCTCCCGGTATTACGAAAGTAAGCTGGGACTGGCTTTTGGCCGCATGTTCGGAGAAAAAATTTCGGCCGGGATCGGGATCAACTACCTGTACACCTACATTGCCGATGATTATGGGGATTCCGGCAGCCTCAGCGTTGAAGGGGGCTTTATAACCCAGCCCTTCGACGGTGTTTTTGTTGCTGCTCACATTTACAATCCCACCCGCATGAAAAATGTTGTCCATTACGGCGTTCCTTTTCCCTCCATCATGCGGATGGGGATTGCTGCTTTTGCCGGTGACAGGATACTTGCAGCTGCGGAAGCCATGAAAGAATCCGGCCGCAAAACAGTTTTCAGGGCCGGACTTGAAATGGGGTTCCAGGGGCCGTTTTATTTGCGTGCAGGCGTGGCTTCGGGGCCTGTTCAGACCTCATTTGGCCTGGGGTATATTTATGGCAAGCTTCTGGCTGATCTGGCTTTTACGAACCATCAGCAGCTGGGCTATTCACCTCATATCAGCATCAGCTATATCCTAAGATGACCAGGATGATTCTTTTTGCAAAATATGCCCTGATCCTCCTGCTGCTGCCTGCCGCCATATCTGCCCAGCAGCCCGGGCATCAGCAGGTGATCGAAGAATTGATAGGAGAACTTATGGATTCATATATGCCGGATATGGACCCGACTGTCATTTACGATGACCTTTTATTCTTTATGGCGCATCCCCTGAATATTAATACTGCCGGGGCGACCGATCTGGCAGGCCTGTATTTTCTCGATGAGCTGCAGATATCCAACCTTATCGGTTACAGGCTTGCCTATGGGGAGTTTAAAAGTATCTGGGAGATATTGTATGTCGATGGTTTTTCGTCCGATGATTTAAGAAAGATACTTTTGTTTGTAACGGTGGAGGAGACAGCCACTGCCATGGCCCTTTCTCCCTCATCGGCCCTGAAGCATGGCCGCCACCAGGCTTTCGTGCGGCTTCAGCAGGTGCTCCAGGAACAAAAGGGGTACCTGCCCGCAACTGATTCCCACCTGGCAGAAAGTCCTAACTCCCGTTACCTGGGCAGCAGGCTGAAAATTTATAACCGGTACCAGTTTAATTACCAGAGGCAGGTGCAGGCCGGATATGTAGCGGAAAAAGATCAGGGGGAGGAGTTTTTCAGGGGAAGCAATCCCCGGGGATTTGACTTTTACACCATGCATTTTCAGATAAATGATGCCGGCAAATTCAAGACCATTGCACTCGGCGATTTTCAGGCCGGTTTTGGCCAGGGACTGGTTTTATGGTCGGGACTGGCTTTCAGTAAATCATCAAGCGTTCTGAACATAAGGAAAAATGCCCGTGGAATTCAGAAATATTCATCGACCGATGAGAATATGTTTTTCAGGGGTGCAGGCATAACCCGCCGCCTGACGGGCAATACCGAGGGCAGCATTTTCCTGTCAAGAAAAAAAATCGATGCAGGCATTCTGCATGCCGATGCCAGTGGTACTGTAATTGAAGTATCGTCACTTCAGAATACCGGTTTGCATGCCACACCCTCGCAGATGGCCGGAAAGAATGTGCTTGGCGAAACGATCATCGGGGGCAACATAACCTATAACCATGATCGCTTCAAACTTGGCGCGACTGTTGCCGCACTCAGGTATGATGCTGTGCTTAATCCGCCCGTTCGTATTTATAATACTTTTGATTTCAGGGGCGACAAAAATATTAATGCGGGGCTCGATTACCATTTTTCGGCCGGACCGTTCAGGATTTTTGGCGAGGGTGCGGTTAGCAGAAGCGGCGGTACTGCACTTCTGACGGGAGCAATGGCAAACCTGAGTCCGAAAATGAGCATATCATCATTATACAGGAACTATGCACGTGATTATCATGCATATTTCAGCAATGGATTCAGGGAGAATACCCGGACCGCCAATGAGCAGGGGTTGTATTTCGGAACACTGATTCATCCCTTCAGCCGGTGGAAGCTGTCGGCATATCTGGATGTTTTTTCTTTTCCCTGGATGCGCTATGGAGCCTGGGCCCCGTCAGCAGGTGCTGAATATTTCCTTCAAATCGACTTCAGTTACTCACGAAACCTTCACACATACCTTAGTTTCCGGCACAAGGACAAACCCCTGAATTCCCCTGCCGGGGAAGCCGGTCCGCGGATATTAAATGACTCCGGTACTTCCAGGCTGAGATATAACATTAATTATTTTGTTTCACCATCGGTGGAGCTTCGCAACAGGCTGGAATTTTCCCAATACAGCAGAGAGGATTTTTCCCCCGAAAGGGGCATACTGCTCTATCAGGACATTCTTTACAAACCCCGGAAACTTCCGTTTTCCCTGGCGTTTCGTTGTGCTGTTTTTGAAACTGACAGCTACAATGCCCGTTTCTATGCATACGAAAATGATGTTTTATATGCATTTTCAATTCCCTCCTACTATGACAGCGGTTACCGGAGCTATCTGCTGGCACAGTATTCTGCCGGAAACTTTCTTGATATCTGGGTGCGGTATGAAATCACCCGCCTGCCGGGCCGGGAAAGCATCGGTTCGGGACTCAATGAGATAACGGGTTCCATGAGGTCCGAATTAAAGGCACAGGTAAGACTAAGGTTTTAGCGAATAATCAGTGTCTTCCCTGGTTTTCAGATCCTTTATATTAAGCTGCCATGTAGTGTTGCCCCTGAATTCATTTTCATCGATCGTAAAGCAGGCGTCGAAGCGGATTCCGCAGCTGATCAGGTTGTAATGATGTGACTGCTGGAATGCAATTGCCTGAAAAACATGGTGATGGGCATCTTCTGAAAAAACCTCCATCTTCAGGTGTTCCTTATGCGGTCCCACTACCTTCACCGAACCGTTGCTGACAAGGTTCCTGGCCATAAAGACCGGCGACATGTTATCGGGGCCAAAGGGCTGAAACTGCTTGAGTATCCTGCAAAATTTACCGTCAATTTCCTTTACTGATATCAGCGAATCAACTTCGATTTTGGGAGATAGCTGAGCCTGGGTTATATTTTGTGATACCAGCTCATCAAAACGGTTTTTGAAGAGCTCCACGTTTTCAAGTTTCATGGTCATGCCTGCCGCATACATATGTCCCCCGAAATTTTCAAGCAGGTCACTGCAGGCCTCCACTACCTGGTATATATCAAATCCCGGAACAGACCTGGCTGAGCCGGTAGCAAAGCCGTTGGACTCTGTAAGGATTACCGTAGGCCTGAAATGGGTTTCTATAAGGCGTGAGGCCACTATCCCGATAACTCCCTTATGCCATTCGGGGTTGAACAATACTGTCGACTTCCTTTCGGCATAAAGGCTGTCATCGGCTATCATTTTCAGCGCCTCGCCGGTGATCAGCCGGTCAATGTTCTTGCGGTCATTGTTAAATACATTAATAACATCCCCTATTTCCCTGGCCACGTGGTCATCTTTTGCAGTAAGCAGTTCGACCGCCTTATTCCCTGATTTCATCCGCCCGGCAGCGTTTATCCTGGGGCCGATTTTAAAGACGATGTCATCAATCGTGATGCTTTTGTTTTCTATTCCGGCCAGGTTAATAATGGACTTCAGCCCGTTGCAGGGGGCTTCATTCAGCTGTATTAATCCGAAATGGGCCAGGGTTCTGTTTTCGCCGTTTAAAGGCACAATATCAGAGGCTATGCTTACAACCACAAGGTCCAGGAATTTTATCAGTTCATCCCACTGATAATCACTGTTCATGGTCAGGGCCTGAAGAAATTTGAATCCAACCCCGCATCCTGAAAGGTCTTTGTAGGGGTATTCGCAACCGGGCTGCCTGGGGTCAAGCAGTGCGGCGGCTTCAGGCAGAATATTTCCGGGGGTATGGTGATCGCATATAATAAAGTCAATATTTTTGGTTTTTGCATACTCCACTTTTTCAATTGCTTTAATTCCGCAGTCAAGAGCAATGATAAGGCTGATATTGTTGTCAAAGGCAAAGTCAACCGCTTTCTTGCTTATGCCGTAGCCTTCAGAATAACGGTCGGGTATGTAAAAAGCGAGGTTTGAATACCGCAGTTTCAAAAATGAGTAGACCATGGCCACCGATGTTGTTCCGTCAACATCATAATCGCCGTAAATCAGGATATTCTCATTTTTTCTCAATGCAGACAGCAGCCTTTCTGTGGCAAGCCCCATATTCTTCATCAGGAAAGGATTGTGCAGATCGGTTAAAGCAGGGCGGAAAAACATCCTCGACTGCTCAAATGTTTTTATATCCCGCTGAACAAGCAGGTTTGCCAGAACATTTCCGATGTTCAGGGCGGCTGCCAGCTCTTTGACTTCGCTGCTATTACCCGGTATTTTATTGACCCATTCTTTTTCCATTCCTGTTAAAGCTTTAATTTTCATTTGTAAGCTCCACCCGGAATACAGAGGAAAGATTCGCTTTAAGTATTTCTTTTACTTTCCTTAAATCCTGAATGCTGCCCAGCTCCTTTTCCATTGAGGTGACCCCCTTATCCTTGAAGCCGCAGGGATTTATATAGCTGAAATAGTTAAGGTCGGTGTTTACATTGAATGCGAAGCCATGCATTGTAACGTGCCTGCTGGCACGAACCCCTATTGCACAAATCTTTCTGGATTTTGATGCATCGGAAGTGTCAAGCCATACCCCTGATGCCGAATCCAGCCTGGATGATTCAAGTCCGAATTCCCTCAGGGTACTGATAATGGCCTCCTCCAGGTTAAAAATGTATTGTTTTATCCCCAGCCCCAGGCTTTCAAGGTCCAGTATGGGGTAGCCAACTATTTGTCCGGGACCATGGTATGTGATATCACCACCACGGTCAATCCTGTAATAGCCGGCGCTGATTTTTTTTAAAAAGCCTTCATCGATAAGAAGATTGTTATCAGCTCCACTTTTCCCTAATGTATAAACATGGGGGTGTTCGCAAAACAGCAGATATCCGGCAAAAGCATCCTTTTCCTGACGGTGGGCCGGCCCTGCAAGTTTCTGTGTCAATATCCCGTTAAATAGTTTCTCCTGGTATTCCCATGTTTTTTTGTAATCAGCTGACTCAAGGTCCTGAAATTTTACTTTGGTTGACATATTTTGATTTATTCTTTTCCTTTGTAACCCCGGCATGCTTTTCAGCGTGATATGAAGAGCGGACCAGGGGACTGCTTTCAACGAATCGGAACCCTTTTTGCAGTCCTGTCCTGCCATACTCTTCAAACTGCCCGGGACTGATATATTCCACCACCGGCATGTGCCCGGCACTGGGCGCAAGATACTGGCCGATGGTGAGTATTTCACAGCCGGCGCTTATCAGATCATCCATCGTTTCAAGAACTTCCTCCCTGGTTTCTCCCAGGCCAAGCATTATTCCTGATTTGGACCTTACTGCCGACATTGCTATTACCTCTATTACCCGCAGGCTTGTTTCATACCTGGCTTTGCTCCTTATTGCGGGCGTCAGGCGCCTGACTGTTTCCAGGTTATGTGATATAACCCCGGGCCCGGCATCGATAATCTGTTGCAAAAGCTGCTGTTCACCGTCAAAGTCGGGTATCAGCACTTCAATGGTGGTGCCGGGATTAAGTTTTTTAATGCTTCTGATTGTTTCTGTCCATATTCCTGCCCCTTTGTCAGGCAGGTCATCCCTGTCGACCGAAGTTATGACGCAATGCTTCAGTTCAAGCATACGAATAGATTCAGCAAGCCTTAAAGGTTCACCTGTATCCACAGGTTCAGGCTTCCCGGTTTTGACCGAGCAGAATTTGCAGTTCCTGGTGCATACATCGCCAAGAATCATAAAAGTAGCTGTCCCATTATTCCAGCATTCCCCGATGTTGGGGCAGTTTCCGCTTGAACAGATTGTATGGAGATTATTCTTGTTGCTGAGATTTTTAACCTTTGAATACTTATAACCCATAGGCATCTTCATCTTCAGCCATCCGGGAAGACGTTTGGTTTTTCTTTCTGGGTGATCTTGCCCTGTCATGGTATCCTTAGTTTGCAGATGTTAAAAATAAGCCAAATAATTCTAAATTTTGAGTCATCAGTCCGAAATTATGACAGGTGCTTCTCAATATTCATTCGGCCGGCACATTTGACAGGCGAATATATTTTTTTAAACAAGAACATTAGTATCATGGGTATTTAGCCCCGGTAAAAACCGGCTAAGCAAAGATATTCTTCTATCTTTGCAAAAAATTTTTAAAATATGGATCAGTTGCATTTAAGCGAACAGGAGCAGATAAGAAGAGATGCCCTTGATGAATTGATTAGGCTGGGCATAGACCCTTTTCCTGCCGAAGGCTTTGAGGTAAATACCACCTCAAAAGAAATACTTGATAACTTTCATCCGGAAACCATGGTTTTTGAGGACGTACAGATTGCCGGGCGCATCATGAGCCGCCGGATCATGGGAAGTGCATCATTTGCGGAATTGCAGGACCAGCAGGGAAGGATCCAGATTTATTTCAGGCGCGATGATGTTTGCCCCACCGACGATAAGACCCTTTACAACACAGTCTTTAAAAAACTGCTTGATATAGGCGATATAATAGGGGTAAAGGGTTTTGTATTTGTGACCCGGGTAGGAGAAATATCAATCCATGTAAAGGAATTCAGGCTGCTTGCCAAATCGCTGCATCCCCTTCCGGTTGTCAAGGAAAAAGAGGGCAGGACGTACGATGCCTTCAGTGATCCGGATCAGCGGTACAGACAAAGGTATGTTGATCTTATAGTGAACCCCCACATCAGGGAGGTTTTTATAAGGCGAACAAAACTGGTTGATTCAATGCGTGATTTTTTGAACCATCGTGGTTATCTTGAAGTGGAAACACCCGTTCTGCAACCCCTGTATGGCGGAGCTACAGCGCGGCCCTTTACAACCTACCACAATACCCTCGACATGACCCTGTACCTCAGGATAGCCAATGAGTTGTATCTGAAAAGGCTTATAGTAGGAGGCTTCGAGGGAGTCTACGAGTTTTCAAAGGATTTCAGGAATGAAGGAATGAGCCGTTTTCACAATCCTGAATTTACCCAGATGGAGCTGTATGTTGCATATAAGGATTACCTGTGGATGATGGACCTGGTTGAAGAAATGATCGAGAAAGCGGCCATTGACCTGACGGGCTCCACCAGGGTCCAGGTTGGCGATAAGCTTATTGACTTCAAAAGGCCCTGGAAGCGTTACACCATGTATGAGGCAATAAGGGTTTTTACCGGAGTTGACATATCTGCAATGGATGAGCATCAGGTTATGACTGCAGCCGTTAAACTTGGCATTGAGGTTGACCCAACCATGGGCAGGGGCAAGCTTATAGATGAGATATTCGGCGAAAAGTGCGAACCTGAACTTATTCAGCCTACTTTTATTACCGATTATCCCGTTGAGATGTCTCCCCTGGCAAAAAAGCACAGATCCAGTCCCGGACTGGTGGAGCGTTTCGAGGCAATAGTTAACGGGAAGGAACTTTGCAATGCATTCTCTGAACTCAACGACCCCATAGATCAGCGTGAACGTTTTGAACAGCAGTTATTACTTGCAAAACGGGGAGATATTGAGGCCATGGTGCTGGATGAGGATTTCCTGCGGGCGCTTGAATACGGCATGCCGCCAACAGCCGGACTGGGAGTAGGGATAGACCGGCTGGCCATGATTATGACAAACTCAAATTCAATACAGGATGTCCTGTTTTTCCCGCAGATGAGGCCGGAGAAGAAAGCCCTCCAGGATGATGCTTCTTCATTCACAGACCTTGGAATTCCCCCGGAGTGGGTTGCTGTTTTACGAAAAATCGGCTATCTGCGCATTGACAGTCTGGCGAAAGTTTCTCCCGGCAAGCTGCATAATGAGTTATGCGGATATAACAAGAAGCATAAACTTGGACTCAGTAATCCGGGCATTGATCAGGTAGCTGAATGGATATCAAAATGAACATGATAGATAAACAAAAAATTGCCGTAATAGGAAGTGGCAGCTGGGCAACCGCAATAGCCAAAATGCTTTTGTTCAATACCGGGGCAATAAACTGGTATATCCGCAACCAGGAGACTATTGAGTTCATGGAGGAGTTTCATCATAATCCAAAATACCTCAGTTCTGTAAATTTTGATGTCAAAAGGATATGTTTTTACAATGATCTTTCGAAAATTATTCGTGATTCTGAAATACTTATTTTTGCCATTCCGTCTGCCTTTCTGAAACCCACCCTTTCTGCCGTGGAGACCGACCTTGCTGACAAACTGGTTGTTTCAGCAATAAAGGGAATTATACCCGACGATAACATTACCATTGCCGAGTATTTTAACCGGTATTACAGTGTTCCTTTCGACCGTATAGGGATAATAACGGGCCCGTGCCATGCCGAAGAGGTTGCTCTCGAAAGGCTTTCATATCTTACAATTGCTGCCAAAACAGAAAATCAGGCGAGACTGCTTGCATCCTGCCTTGACAGTCATTTTATCAGGACCGTAATCAGCAATGATATTTATGGAACCGAATATGCTGCTATTCTGAAGAATATTTTTTCAATTGCTGCCGGCCTGTGTCACGGGCTTGGCTACGGTGATAATTTTCAGGCTGTTCTGATATCCAATGCAATCCAGGAAATCAAAAGGTTCCTTGATCATACATACCCCAGCAAGCGTTCGATCAATAGTTCTGCATACCTCGGCGACCTGCTTGTTACTGCATATTCACAGTTCAGCCGTAACCGCGCTTTCGGCGTAATGATCGGCAAGGGTTATTCGGTGAGAACGGCAAAGCTTGAAATGAATATGATAGCCGAGGGATATTACGCAACCCGTTGTATTAAAGAAATAAATAAGAAATATAATGTGAACATTCCTATTGTCGATGCTGTTTACAATATACTCTATGAAGGCATTGCACCCTCGATAGAAATTAAACTTCTCACTGACAAGCTTGCATGATAAACCTTATCTGCCGGCTTTTTGACCACCGGTACTGAAAACGGAAAAGGATGTATATACCCATTTGATTATAAAGATTTTCTAATCATAATATTATAGCAATGAAGAATTTGGAAATAAACATCGAAAACGTATTCCCTTTTATATTAAAAAAGAAGCTGGATGAATATGAAGAACTTACCCGGTACCATATTCGCCAGCTGCATCAGCGTACCGGAAAAGGCGCCAATTTCCTGGGCTGGCTGGATCTTCCCTCCAGTATCACAGACGAATCGGTAAAGGAGATTGAAAGCGTTGCCCTGGAGCTTAATAAAAAGATCGAAGTGATGGTTGTGGTTGGCATCGGGGGCTCGTACCTTGGGGCCAAAGCCGTGATAGATGCACTGTCCCATTCCTTCGGCGATTATTCCGGCGATCGTTCCTTTCCCAAGATCATATTCGCAGGTCAGAATATCAGTGAAGATTATACCGGAGAACTAATGGATTTTCTTGAGGATAAATCCTATGCTATTACCGTTATTTCCAAATCAGGAACAACAACAGAACCTGCCATAGCCTTCCGCATCCTAAGGAATCATCTTGAGAAAAAATTCGGGGCGGCAGAGGCGGGCAAACGCATAATTGCCATTACCAGTGCAGACCGCGGTGCATTGCGTAACCTTGCTGAAAAACGCGGGTACAAAACATTTGTTATTCCCAATGATGTCGGAGGGCGCTATTCCCTGCTTTCCCCTGTGGGACTGCTGCCTGTTGTGCAGGCTGGTTTCGATATAAGGCAACTGATTGCCGGGGCAAAGAAGATGGAGGAAATGACCCGGCCCGGAACCCCATTCTGGGAGAATCCGGCAGCCGTCTATGCCGCCGCACGAAATGCGCTTTACCGGCAGAGCCCCAAAACTGAAATTCTGGCAAGCTATCATCCTAAACTCGTTTACCTGGCAGAATGGTGGAAACAGCTTTACGGGGAAAGTGAAGGAAAAGAAAAAAAAGGTATTTTCCCCGCCAGCGTTAATTTTACAGCCGATCTTCATTCCATGGGACAGTACATCCAGGAAGGGGAGAGAAATCTTTTCGAAACCGTGATTTCCATTCTCGAGCCCGGCAGGAAAATTGTCATTCCCGGGGAGGAAGATGACGGAGATGGACTTAATTACCTTGCCGGCAAGAGAATTGATGAAGTCAACAAGATGGCGGAACTGGGGACCATGCTTGCCCATGTTGACGGAGGGGTTCCGAATATACTTGTTAACCTGCCACAGCTCAGTGAGTATTACCTCGGTCAGCTCATGTATTTCTTTCAAAAGGCATGCGCGATAAGCGGATATCTTATGAACGTCAATCCCTTTGATCAGCCGGGGGTGGAGGCATATAAAAATAATATGTTTGCCCTGCTGAAAAAACCAGGATTCGGGGAGGAAACAGAACTAATATACAAGCGCCTCGAAAAAGCCAGATAATAGGCTGTCCTGCAAACAGAACTATTCTGAAAAACCCCCGTCAGGGAAACAGAAATAATATACCAATGCCTTAAAAAGCCAGATAAAAGGCTCTGCAAAACTCCGTCTTTTAATCACTGCACTTCATGATACCTGTGTATCAGTTTACCCGTAAGCTGTCCCAGGAAAAAGGAAATTGCCATCAGTGCATAACTTTGCCATGACCAGCCCAGATCACAGTAGATTCTCAGCATTATAACCGCGGGAACGGGTATATGAATTGCAAGATACCAGTTCCTCGAAAATATGGTTGTAGCTGATCTCCAGAAGCCAAAGGGAATATTCAGGATGTATATGAATATGGTGAATGTAATAATATGATTCATAAATTGTCTTATCCGGTTGATTATGCCGGATGTAAATATCCGGATTTATTTATTAATGACGGGTATAAATACCATGCCATTAAATGATGAATTTATTGTTGTATCGAAAATAATAAAAATTAAACAAATAAAGATCGGA
>SLJO01000132.1 GCA_007135095.1 Bacteroidales bacterium
TATTTTGAACTTTTATCAATAAAAAAAGCATATGTATGAAAAATGTGGGAAATGCCCGCCTCACGCAACCGGCTGTTTATCCGTTTGAATGTCTCCCATCCATCGGGCCAGATATCCTTGTAACAACGTCATGAACAAAATATCGCTCCTTTGATATTCCATGCCGCCCTTATGGTGTTCATTTTTTTTGCGCGATACAGTATCGTCAGGCTTTCATTTAATTTTATATTGTAATATCTTCGCCTATCAGGAATAAATATGCCACGGTGAGTAAAATTTTGATTATCATACCAACTTATAATGAGTCCGACAATATTGAGCGTTTGATTAAAGCTGTATTTATGCATAATGAGCGGTTCCATATACTTGTTATAGATGACAACTCACCTGATGGTACCGCCGATATTGCCGGGAAACTCATTAATAGTTTTCCCGGAAGGCTTCACCTTATAAAACGAAAGGGGAAACTTGGACTCGGTACTGCTTATATTGAGGGGTTTCAGTGGGCTATCACGAACAGCTATGATTACGTTTTTGAGATGGATGCCGACTTCTCACATGATCCGGCTGACCTTCCGGGGCTTCTGGAAACCTGCCAGAAAAGGGGTGCAGACCTTGCCATTGGTTCAAGGTATGTGTCAGGCGTTAATGTGGTAAACTGGCCCCTTGGAAGGATACTGATGTCTTATTTCGCATCGGTATATGTCCGCATAGTTACGGGTATGGATATAAAAGACACGACTGCCGGATTCAAATGTTACAATATCGGGGTTCTTAAAGCCCTGGACCTTGAGAAAATTACTTTTAAAGGGTATGCCTTTCAAATCGAAATGAAGTTTGCCGTCTGGAAACTTGGTTACAGGATCATAGAGATCCCGATAATTTTCACCGAGCGTAAGCACGGCATTTCGAAAATGTCAGGCGGCATATTCAACGAGGCACTCTGGGGAGTGATTGTTATCAAGCTTAAAAGCTTATTCGGATATAACTATTCATCGCGTATTGCAGGATAATGAAAAATTAAAACCCAACCGGAAACCATGCAGGCAATACTTATAAGAGATGCAAGGATTGTGAATGAAGGAGAAATAACAGAGGGTCATGTTTTCTGCAATAAGGGGCGGATAGAAAAGATTTACAGCCACGATGCCAGGGACCTTCCCCTAAATAATACTGTCAGGATTATCGAAGCTGCAGGCAAGGTACTTCTGCCTGGAATAATTGACGACCAGGTTCATTTCAGGGAACCTGGATTAACACACAAGGCTGATATCTCTTCCGAATCAAAAGCTGCAATTGCTGGAGGCATAACCTCATATATGGAAATGCCGAACACAAATCCTCCCACCACTACCAAATCACTGCTTGAAGAAAAACTACAGATTGCCGGCAGAACCTCACTGGCCAATTATTCCTTTTATATGGGGGCCACGAATGACAACCTCTCTGAGCTGGTTGATACTGACCCGCTTTCAGTATGCGGCATCAAGGTATTTATGGGATCATCAACAGGAAATATGCTTGTAGATAATCGGGCGGTTCTGAGGTCAATTTTTTCAAAGATCAGGATCCCTGTTGCAGTGCATTGTGAAGATGAGGCCACCATAAGGGCCAATACTCTGGCCCACAAAAAAAAATTCGGGGAAAATATTCCCGTTGCAATGCACCCTTCAATAAGAAGCTCGGAGGCATGCTATAAATCTTCATCCTTCGCTGTCAGTCTGGCCAGGGAGCACGGCACACGGTTACACGTGCTGCATATCAGCACCGAAAAAGAACTTGAATTGTTTGATTCAGTTACACCGGCTGAAAAAAAACAAATAACAGCCGAAGTCTGCGTTCATCACCTATGGTTCGATCAGCAGGATTACCAGGAGCTTGGGTCGAAAATAAAATGGAACCCTGCAATAAAAACCTCCCTGGATAAGGAAGCGCTGATAAGGGCAGTTACAGTCGGGAAAATAGATGTAATTGCCACTGATCACGCTCCGCATACCATGCAGGAAAAATCCGGCTCCTATTTCAATACTCCCTCCGGCGGACCAATGGTGCAGCATTCACTGGTTGCCATGCTGGAACTTGTTCGAAGAGAAAAGATCAGCCTGGAAAAACTGGTGGAAAAAATGTGCCATGCTCCGGCTCTTATTTTTAATATTCACCAGCGTGGTTTTATCAGGGAAGGCTATTATGCAGACCTTGTTCTTGTTGATATGAACTCGCCATGGACCGTTAACAAGGAAAATATTCTTTACAAATGCGGTTGGTCGCCCATGGAGGGGCAAACATTTACATCCGAGGTCACCCATACAATCGTTAACGGCCACATAGTATACGAGAACCGCGTTATTGATCAGCAGCCCAGAAGTATGCAACTGACATTTAAACGGTAATTATGCAATTCCGGAATGATCTGTTTGTAATTAAACCCGGAATAAGTAAAATTGCAGGGTCGCCGCCAGGCAAAAAGTAAAACCCCGAACAATGAAAGGAGCCATGCAAACTATAAAACCCGGAATTATGTCAGGATTAATATTTACATTGTTTATAATTACCCCGTTCCTGTTGCTCAGTTGCGGAGGCGGCAAAGGCGGACAAAAAGAACCGGCTGTTTCCCGTGCAGCAATCGACGCATCAGTAATTGCCGGTACGGTTATTTATGATGTTATAGTCAGGAACCCGACAGCCGAAGACACCTGGATGGAGGACTGCCTAAGGGATCTTGACAGGGAGGGGCTTGTCAATATGATCTTTGAGGCAATATACCGCGAAGAGCTGATAGCCTATGATCACCTCTCACACGAGCCATTAACTGTGGCAGATATCAAGAATCTGGAAAAAGATGCTGAATTCAGCAGAGACAATGTAGGCAAGATTCAATTCTCAGAGGAATGGTATTTTGACCAGGATAACCTTCGTATGGAAAAACGGGTAAATTCAATGTCGTTTGGTTACGAAGTTTTCGATCTGACGGGTAACCTTAGAGGCTATAAGCCTGCGTTTATGGTGATACTAAACTAACCGGATATGAGCATTACAGATGAAAAAAATTTAACTCCAGGCACTTTAAGGAATATTGCCGCAAAAATGGCGGTTGCGGCCAGAACCGCACCGAAGGCCAGGGGAATCGACACATTTGAGATCATGATTGCCGAAGGGGAATCGATAAAAAAACTTGCCGGGAAAATGACACAAATGGCTAAAGAGTATGATGTGCCCTTTTTTGAAAGGGATGCACATAATATACTCGATTCATCTGTTGTGTTCCTGATAGGCACCAGCATTAAATCCATCGGCCTTAAAAAATGCGGTATGTGCGGCTTCCCTGGTTGTGAGGAGAAGAACAGGCATCCTGAAGTGCCATGTGTCTTTAACACCGGTGATCTGGGCATTGCCCTGGGATCTGCTGCCGCAGTGTGTATGGATAACAGGGCAGACAACAGGATAATGTATACCGTCGGACAGGCAGCCATGGAACTCGGTTTTTTTGAAGCAGGCGTGCGTATTGCCTATGGAATACCATTGTCTTCCTCATCAAAAAACCCGTTTTTTGACCGAAAATAAAACGCAAATATAATGGACCAACAACCCGATAAACTGAAAGTACTCTTTATAGATTCCACCCATCCGCTGCTGTTCGAATTACTGTGCGACGCAGGAATGGAATGCGACTACAGGCCTGAGATCACAATCGGCAGTGCAGAAAAATCCATTCACGAGTATGACGGCATAATAATACGGAGCAAATTCCCCCTGAACAGGGATTTGCTTTCCAAAGCAATAAAATTGAAGTTTATAGGCCGGGTGGGGTCAGGTCTTGAAAATATAGATGAGGAATTCGTCAGGTCAAGGAATATTGCCTGTTTTAATTCCCCGGAAGGTCACAGGGATGCAACCGGTGAGCATGCTGCCGGAATGCTTCTGGCCCTGGTGAACAACATATGCAAGGCGAATAATGAAGTTAAAAACGGGCAATGGTTCAGGGAGGTCAACCGCGGCATGGAGATCATGGGAAAGACAGTAGGCATAATTGGATATGGGCATACCGGCAAATGCTTTGCCAGGTGCCTGTCAGGTTTCAATGTCAGGGTGCTGGCGTATGATAAATATAAACAGGGTTACTCAGACCGTTACGCGACCGAGTCGTCCATGAACGATCTGTTCATCAACTCTGATATACTAAGCCTGAACGTACCGCTGACAAAGGAAACCGGTTATATGGTAAACAATGATTTTCTGAAGTCCTTTAAAAAAGACATCTATATTGTTAATATTGCAAGAGGAAAGATAATAAATACCTCCGACCTGGTTTGCAATCTTAAAACCGGAAAAGTAAAAGGAGCAGCCCTTGATGTCCTGGAATATGAAAAAACAAGTTTTGAAGAACTTCACCGGACAGATCTGCCAGATGATTATTCATTCCTTCTTGAGCATCCCAGGGTTATTCTCACCCCCCATATTGCCGGATGGACTCATGAATCAAACAAAAGGCTGGCAGAGGTAATGGCTGAAAAGATCATCAGCTACCTGAGAAATCCTGCCTGACTGCAAACATAACAGTATTGCGGCTTCGCTGTTCAACCAGCACCAGTCTTCCGGCAGTATATTTTTCAATTACCCCCTGGGTATAATGCCTTATGGTTATAAGCTCAAGCCCTTCATTGTAAAGCACCCTGAAATCGGTTTTCATTTCTGAAAGCAGTTCCCGCACAAAAGGGCCGCTGTTGTCCATGCATATAGTGAAGCTGATGGCCGAATGCTGGATGAGATTAACCTTCATCCGGTATTTAAAGAACAGGGCAAATATCCTGCTGAGATAATCCTCGGCTATAAATGAAAAATCCCTGGGGGTAAGGGATATAAGCATCTGAGCTTTTTTGATTATCAAAATAGGTTTAATTTCAACAAAAGCATCAATACTATGTATCAGGGTTCCGGATTCCCGGGGATTTACAAACGATTTTACAAAAAGCGGAATATTTTTGTTTTGCAATGGCTTTATAGTCTTGGGATGGATCACCCTGGCACCGTAAAATGAAAGTTCAATGGCTTCATGGTATGATAATTCATCAATTTTTTCTGCCTCCGGGAAAAAGGACGGATCGGCAGTCAGTATTCCGGGAACGTCTTTCCAGACCACCAGCTTCCGGGCATCAAGGAGGTTTGCGGCTAAAGCGGCAGAATAGTCTGATCCTTCCCGGCCAAGGGTAGTTGTACATCCGGTTTCCGTTCCGCCTATGAACCCCTGGGTAACCCAGATGCCATGCCGGCCGGCAGGAATTATTTTCCTTAATTCTGACCCCGATTTGTCCAGATCGACATTTGCCTCACGGAAAGCATTATCTGTTCTCAGCCATTTCCTGGCATCTATCCAGGTGTTATTAATATTTATGCTGTTAAGGTATGCGCTTATGATTTTCGTGGATGCTGTTTCGCCGAAACTTACCAGGTGGTCATATTCAAAGTCGTAATCTGCAGAAGGAACTGAATTCAGTTTTTTCTCAATTTGTCCGACAAGCCCGGCAAACTCATTATATACCGGATCCCCCGCTGCGGGCAACAATTCCCGGATGATATCAAAATGATATTTTTTCAGTTTTTCAAAAATCACAAACCTTTCAGCACTATTCTCGTACCACCGGGCCAGCAAATTTTCCAGGGTGTTGGTTGTTTTTCCGAATGCAGACACAACTACCACCAGTTCATTCCCGGCCGATGAAACAATATCAGAAAGGTCTTTGATCGATGATGCAGAACTAACCGAGGCACCGCCAAATTTGTATACCAGCATAATTTCAAACTCACTTTAAATCAGAAAATAAATAGCAGCTTTCACTTTTTGGGATTGAATTTCAGCTTCTCACCATACCGGTTAATATTTATTACGCGAATGAGAGAGGATTGACAATCGTTTTTTTCTGCCAAAATAACTAATTTTGCAGATTATTGGAGATTTATTATTTTATTGAAGATTCCCTGACACACTCAAATCCCCTGACTGCATATAGTGGTTAGTTTTTTCAGTATCAAGCACTAAGCCAGCACCGGGGAAAATGGTTCTGATGTCCCGGTTTTAGGGAGCATAGTTTACAGGGGTCGGCATCACATAATATATAAAGTGTCAAATTTGTTAGAAAAACTTTACGGCCAGCACCCGAATACCTTAAAACTCTATAGTCTGATAGACAGTGGCAGCCGTTTCAATTGCCATCTCAGGGGTCTGCCAGGATCATCCGCCGCCATGCTTGCCGCCACAATCCTTATCAACAAGAACTCCAGCCACCTGTTCGTGTTAGGCGACAAGGAAGAAGCTGCCTACTTCCATAACGACCTTGAGAGCTTCTGTCCCGGCCGGAAAATATTTTTTTTCCCTTCTTCCTTCAAGCGTTCTGCGAAAAGCAGGCAGGACGACGCGGCAGGGATGATCCAGCGAACAGAAGTGCTGGACCGGCTCTCTGGTGACCCGGAGCCAATATCTATAGTAACATATCCCGAAGCCCTGGCTGAAAAAGTTATGCCGGGCGACCAGCTGAAAAAGCTGAAATTGCACCTTAAAACGGGGGAGGTCGTTACAAGGGATTTCCTTGTGGAGGTTCTCAGTGAGTACCACTTCAGTGAAAAGGATTTTGTTTATGAGCCGGGCGATTTTGCCATACGTGGAAGCATTGTCGATGTTTTCTCATATTCAGATAACCGCCCTTACAGGATCGATTTCTTTGGTAACGAGGTGGAATCAATCAGGCTTTTCGATATTGAAACCCAGCTCTCTGAAGAAAGGCTGGAATCTGTTTCAATTATTCCAAATATCCAGGATCCGGAAAATTACGGTGACCACTCTGCCGGAGCCTCCAGCAGGACGTCGGTTATTTCACTGATGAATGAAAACACCCTTATCTGGACAAGTGACCTGGAATTGATTTCATCCAGGCTGGATGACCCTGGCCTTCATATTGAAAGCGGCAACCGTTTTCTCAGCAGCAGCGCGGAGCTGATTGATGAAATCAGCCACCTCCCCCTGCTGGAGTTCGGACAATCAGCCTTCTGCAGGGAGAACCTGATAACAATTGAATTCAATGCCAGTCCCCAGCCCGTCTTCCGGAAGAATTTTGAGCTTCTTGCTGAAAACCTTGCAGGCAACGCAGAAAAAGGTTATACTAATTACATTTTTTCAGAAAACCAGAAACAGTTCGAGCGGTTAAGGGAGATATTCCAGGAGATCTATGGATCTGTCCTTTTTAATCCGGTCCTTGCCGGGATACACAAGGGTTTTACCGATCATGACCTTCGTGTTTCCTGTTATACGGATCACCAGATATTCGAAAAATACCATAAGTTCAGGTTACAGGAGGGGTTCAAAAAGAAGGAACTGGTATCAGTAAAAACCCTGCATGATCTCAAACCGGGCGATTATGTCGTCCATACCGATCATGGCATAGGTATTTTCGGCGGACTTGAAAAGATTGATGTACATGGAAAAATCCAGGAGGCCCTGAAGCTTGTATATAAAGACGGAGATACATTGTATGTTAATATTCATGCCCTTCACCGCATATCAAAATATAAGGGGAAAGAGGGTGTGCCACCGAAAATTTATAAACTTGGCTCTGGTGCATGGCAAAAACTCAAGCAAAAAACCAGGGACAAGGTAAAGGATATTGCCAGGGAACTGATTACCCTGTATGCAAAACGTAAATTGGAGGAGGGCTTCCGGTTTTCCGGTGATACTTACCTTCAAAGGGAACTGGAAGCATCATTCATTTATGAAGACACACCCGACCAGCTTAAGGCTACAGGCATGGTCAAAGAACAGATGGAGTCACCTGTGCCGATGGACATCCTTGTTTGCGGTGATGTGGGGTTTGGTAAAACAGAGATTGCGGTAAGGGCCGCTTTCAAGGCTGTGGCAGACAGCAAGCAGGTTGCAGTGCTGGTTCCCACTACCATTCTGGCTCTGCAGCATTATAATACATTCAGTGAAAGGTTAAAGGATTTTCCGTGTAAAGTTGATCATATCAGCAGATTAAGACCGCCCGGGAAACAGAAGGAAATTATTGCAGCCTTGTCTGCCGGCGAGATTGATATCATCATAGGCACCCACCGGATTATCGGGAAAGATATACGGTTTAAAGACATGGGGCTTCTGATAATTGATGAGGAACAAAAATTCGGCGTTAGTGTCAAGGAGAAACTGAAAAAAATCAGACTGAATGTCGATACCCTTACCCTCACGGCAACACCCATACCACGTACCCTCCAATTTTCACTCATGGGTGCCAGGGACCTTGCCATTATTAATACCCCTCCTCCTAACCGGCATCCTATAATAACGGAGCTTCATCAGTTCGATACTGATATCATCCGTGAAGCAATTGAATATGAGATCCAGCGCGGCGGACAGGTTTTTTTTATCCATAACAGGGTTCAGAATATATCTGAAATGGAGGGATTGGTGCAGAAATTATGCCCTGGCGTAAAAACAGTCGTTGCTCACGGACAGATGGAAGGCAGCAAGCTGGAAAAAATAATGCTTGGTTTCATCACGGGAACCTTTGATGTACTGATTGCAACTACAATAATTGAATCAGGCCTGGACATTCCCAATGCAAACACGATTCTTATAAATAATGCCCATCATTTTGGTCTCAGCGACCTTCACCAGCTGAGAGGAAGGGTTGGAAGATCCAATAAAAAAGCATTTTGCTACCTTCTGGCCCCGGCCCCCCAGACATTAACCAGGGAAGCCCGTCAAAGGCTCAGGGCCATAGAAGAATTCTCCGATCTGGGAAGCGGATTCAATATAGCAATGCAGGACCTTGATATAAGAGGGGCAGGGAATCTTCTCGGGAGGGAACAGAGCGGGTTTATAGCAGATATTGGTTTTGACACTTACCACAGGATACTTGATGAGGCGGTGCAGGAATTGCGGGAAACAGAGTTCAGCGATGTTTTCTCCGAGCCGGCTGCCGGAAAGTCAACCGGTCATACCTATATAAAAGACTGTCATGTAGACACCGACATGGAATTGCTTTTCCCTGACGATTATATACCCGGCAATGCTGAACGGATCAGATTATACCGGATACTGGACAACACTATTGATGAGGACTCATTGCTCAGGTTCGAGGCAGAACTGATTGACCGGTTTGGCCCGCTGCCCGGGCAAACCAAAGAGCTGTTAAAAATTGTCAGGCTTCGCAGGCTTGCCATTTTACTTGGATTTGAAAAGATCATACTCAGGAAGGGGAAAATGCTGATATATTTCATATCAAACCAAATGTCCCCCTACTACAAATCTCCGGTCTTTTCAGGAATTCTCACATTTGTCCAGGGCCAGAAAAACATGAAAATGAAGGAAGCTAAACATAAGCTGACACTGAGCATTCCAAATGTTAATTCTGTGGAAACCGCCCTTGAAATATTAAAAGAAATAGGTGATTCTGCCGGTCGGGCCTGAACCCTCCCTTTCGAACCACCCATCCGCACGCCTTTGTTAAATAAGGACTTTGGATTTATCCCTGGCTTTAGCGGAATGTATATCTTATGGATAGTGCCAGGCCATCACCCCACCAGCTGGTATCGCCCAAAATATTAAAAGCCGGCTTCCAGTCCACCGAGGCTGAAAAAGGAAATTCATCAAAGGTATATTCAACCCCCACAATAAGATCGAGCCCGAAGACACTGTGTGATCCGTCATTGAGAGCCCTGCCCGGATACCTGTTGGTGTTCCAGAATCCGATATGAGCCCCGCCCCCTACAAACCATTCAAGATTATTGACATCGGGAAACTGTTGCTGGTATTCATACAGCCCCGTTATAATAAAACCATTCCACCTTGTGGCAAGAATACCTTCGATAGCCCGGCCTTCCTGCATAAAATGCTTGACTGTAAGCCCGTTGAAAAAGCCCAGCCTGGCTCCCACTCCAGTGTTGTATAATTGTCCGTACGTTGTTAACCCGCCAGCTGAAAACAGCAGGAGCAGGCAAAGAAAAATAAAACGTTTTTTCATGATCAATTTATTTATTAGTTTAAAAAATCACAGCTGTAAAAACTGTTTTTCAAAATTACAAAAAATATAAGGCATTTTTGAATAATTTTGATAAACCCAGGTTTACATTAATGCCGGCCTGGTGAAAACAAGCCCTGGCAATATTTCAGCATTTGAAAAGGCAAAACAATTTTATGGCAACATGCAATAAATCTGTACTTTAAAGATCAATCATGAACCTGTGCGTCGATATTGGCAATACCACGATTAAAACTGCAGTTTTTTCAGGCCCTTCCCTGATTTGTAAAAATCAGTGGACTAACCTGGATAATGATGAAATCCGGCAGCTGGCGACAAATCATCCACTGATCAAGTATGTCATTCTTTGTTCAGTAAAACAGGAAAATAAGACCCTTGCTGAAAAGCTCAAAAAACAGTTCGGGCACCTGCTGGTTTTTGATGAAAATACGCCGGTTCCGTTAACAAGTTTGTATGAAACAGGCAATACCCTGGGAAAAGACCGGCTGGCAGCAGTTGCGGGAGCCAACAATAATTATCCGGGCAGGAGCGTTTTGGTTATTGATGCAGGTACAGCCATAACATTTGATATGGTTGATGAGTTTAGCCGGTATCTTGGCGGCAATATTTCACCGGGCCTTTCGATGAGATTCCGGGCTCTCCATGATTTTACCGGGAAACTTCCCCTGGTGGAACCAAAGCCGGAAGTGCCTTTTCTGGCAAGGAAAACGGAAGATGCAATTGCTGCAGGCGTTCAGAACGGGATTGTGTTTGAAATGGAATCTTATATCAGCCGGTGCAAAGAGCAATTCAGGGATTTGATTATTATTTTTACCGGCGGCGATTCCAAACACTTTGATAAAAAACTAAAAAGCACCATCTTTGCAGATCCGGATTTAGTATTAACGGGCTTAAACAGAATATTAACATACAATGTCGAAAACAATTAAATTACTTTTACTGGTCTTCTCAGTATTTATATTGCTAACAGATATCCAGGCCCAGAACAACACCTATTCTCCCTATTCAAGATTTGGAATAGGAGATATTGCTAAAAATGCTTTTAGCCGGAACCGCGCTATGGGAGGAATTGGACTGGGATTGCGTGAACGGAACCACATCAATTACCTGAATCCGGCCGCAGCTTCCGCACAGGATACCAATTCTTTTATCTTTTCAACAGGTATAACCGGAAACACAATGCAGCTTTTAAGCAACGAAGGCAGCCACAATGTAAGCAATATCACCCTCAGCCACCTTGCCATAGGTTTCCCTTTAAGCCGCTGGTGGAAAACCAATATCGGTCTTGTGCCTTACAGCCTGATGGGCTACAATATAGTTGATGTAGAACTTGCCCAGGGAGCAGAGCATTCTTATGAAGGATCGGGCGGCATTAACCAATTCTTCATTGGTAATGCGTGGAACATTACCAGGAATGTTTCTGCCGGCATCAATGTTTCCTATCTTTTTGGGTCTCTCACCCAAACACGAAGGCTGCAGTTCCCGATGGAAGATAATATGTTCTCTGTAAAGAGCGAATCAAGCGCTGTTGTCGGCGATTTTCACATGAGGTACGGTCTTCAGTATACCAGCCGGATCAGTAATAATTCAAGGTTTACCGTGGGAATGATCTACGAAAATAAATCCCCGCTCAGAACTGATCAGGACTGGGTGATTTTCAATGAACTAGCCACAGAAACGGTCCGCAGGGATACGATTCAGCACCTGACCGGGGAAAACCACATTGAACTGCCGGCAAATATTGGCATAGGCGCCTCCTTTTCAAGAGACAATAAGTTTGTGATAGGTGCAGATTATTCAATCCAGCAGTGGGCAGAAACAAGTTTCCTGGGCCAGCAACAGGATTCACTTGTTAACAGTTCGTCTTTGAATGTTGGCTTTCAGTATACCCCCAACCATGCAAGCACAAGGAGCTACCTGAGCCGCATTCAGTACAGGGTGGGCTTTCATTACACAGACTCCTACCTCCAGTTAAGGGGCCATCAGTTAAATGATTACGCTGCAACATTTGGTTTTGGCTTTCCTTACGGCAATACTAATACAACTTTTAATTTCTCCGTCGATATTGGGCGAAGAGGCACAACCGATTTCAACCTGATACGTGAGAATTATGTTATGTTCAATTTTAGCGTTTCCCTCTATGACTTCTGGTTCTTCCAGCGCAGGTATGATTAAATGTTCATTGTCAATGCATTTTGATAATACATATTGGAAATATCTTAATGGATCATAACAATAAGAATGGTTTTTAACATTAAATGATAA
>SLJO01000249.1 GCA_007135095.1 Bacteroidales bacterium
AATGAAGCACCGGGCCATGGGGTGGATATTAATGAAAAACTTGCAGCCAAATATCCGGCAACTAACGACGGCGGGCGCTGGACCATCAGGAAAAGGGACGGAACGATTATTTCACCTTAGATTCCGGATAACTGGGTGTGCAGGTGAATTGTATCTGGAATCCCAACGCTAAAAATAGCCGGTCGATGGCTTATGGTTAACCCTGCACAAGTCAGGTGCCGGCAGGAGGAATAATGGTGCATAATATGCAAGGCATCAAAATCAGGCACCTGCGGAAATTCAGAAAAAGAGTAAAATACAGCCCCGCTTGTTATATTTCCTGAAAAGGATATAGCAAATGGGGCTGGTTCTGTAATGTCAATCTGGCAAAGAAATAAATGCCGGCACCAGAGTTTTTTTCATGACAGGAACCAATAGTGAGCCCCTTTTACAGAATTTTTTTTCTATTTTTGAGATTCCAATTTTATTAATCCTCAATAATTTCTTTCATGTATCTCAGGGATTTAAATCTTCGCCGTTTCACTATACCACTGGCGGCCAGAAGTGTAATAAGCTGCATCTTGCTTTCGTTTTTATCTGCTTTTATGCCCTTCACTGCTATCTGCCAGAATACATCTTCAATTCAGGCCAGGTTGACAGATTTACCTGTTATCATAGACGGTAGCCTGGATGAGGCAGCCTGGCAAAAAGCCGAGCCTGTTTCAGGCTTTTTCCAGATAGAACCAAATGAAGGACAACCGTCATCGCGGAAAACCGAGGTTCGTGTTCTCTTTGGCCAGGACGATCTTTATATAGGGGCGGTAATGTATGATAACCCGGGAGATATCGAGAACAACCTGGGCAGAAGGGATGAATATAACAGAGCCGACTGGTTCATGGTATCAATAGATTCATATTTTCATAAAAAAACAGCATATACCTTTGCTGTAAATGCTGCGGGAGTGCAACTGGACGGGATGCAGGATGATAATCAAAGGCTGAGTATCAGGGGAAGGAATCCGATGTTACCGGCCGGATTGGATGTATCTTGGAATGCCATATGGTTTTCAGCCGTCAGGATAACCGATGAAGGATGGACTGCCGAATTTCGGATACCCTACAGCATGCTCCGCTTCCCCGAGTCTGAATCGCAAACCTGGGGGATCCATTTTACACGGCGGATACCACGCCTTGGAGAATTATCCGAATGGCCGCATATCCCGCGCACAGAACGATCCAACATGGTGGCAAGATACGGACAGATAAGATATATCGAAAATATTAAGCCGGCCCGCAATATCCAAATCAGGCCATACGCTTTATCAGGATTGAATGTTTCTGAAAATATGCTTGAACCGGGCAGGGCATACAGCACCTCAAGGTACGATATCGGGAGTGATTTCAAAATGGGGCTGGGATCCAATGTAATGCTGGATGCCACCTTCAATCCCGATTTTGGTCAGGTTGAAGCCGATCCGGCCGTCTTGAACCTTACTGCATTCGAAACTTTTTTTGCAGAGCAGCGTCCTTTCTTTCTGGAAGGGGCGGATATTTTTCAATTCGGCATCGGCAACAGCCGCCTTTTTTATACCCGCCGTTTTGGAGCAAACGAACCGATTATCGGCGCAGCCAAGCTGTCAGGCCGCTCGGCCAATGGATTGTCTTTTGGAGTAATGGGAACAACCTCGGGGAGCAATTTCAATCCGTCGCATAATTACGGGGTACTGCGAATGAGTCAGCAAGTCAGTCAATACTCCTCAGCCGGGGGTATTCTCACTGCCTATCAAAGTCCCGCAAAGGATGGTATCGGCTGGAAAAGCATGACCGGCGGGGTTGACTGGGACATGCGGTTTAATGACAACAGATACAGTTTTGAAGGCATCACCGCTTTTTCAAACCGGCAGTCGCTGCTTCCCGGCAGGGACGATGAAAAAGGATTTATGAGCGGACTGGTTTTAAGGAAAAGAGAGGGAGCCATTGATGGTCACTTTACATTGCTCCTGTTTTCCGACAGGTATAATCCCAATGATATAGGCTGGATCAGTTTTGAACAAAACTGGTATCAGATTTGGTCAAATGTCACTTATAAGATCAGATCCGGGCAACCCTTCGGAGCCTTTCAGAGGGGAAATATTAATCTGCATTATACCAGAAGGTATTCATACCTTGAATGGTACGACATGGGAAGCAGTCAAAACTTAAGAACTGACCTTATGACCAGGAACTTCAGGCTGATCAGGGTTGGTACCAGGTTCACAGATATGTTCGGGGGTTATGATATCTGGGAAACAAGGGGCCTTGGAATATGGGCTAAACCATACAACATACAGGTAACAGGGGAATATAACACTGATGAACGGCGCAACTGGAAGATAACCCCCCAGGCTGATTACAGGATGGTTGGTGATGGGGGAAGCACATATAGCACGAGCCTGGAAAGCATTGTTAATGTCGGAACCAGGCTGTCATTTTTATCAAGACTGAAAGGAGAATGGGAAAAATCATTTACAGCATGGTCATCGAATGAATCATTTATGCAGACAGACGGAGAATGGAGGATCGGTATTTTTTCAAAATCCCCTGATCAGCTGACAACTGATGATTATACAGGTTTTACCGGCAGTGAGCCACTGCATGATATTCTGGCAGGCGTCAGCCAGTTTGCACCCGGCCAATATTACGTGCCGGTATTTGGTGCACGCGACACCAGGTCGCTTGATCTTACACTAAGAAGTTCGCTTACTTTCACGAGTACTTTTTCCGTCCAGTTATACACCCAGCTATTTCTTGCCAGGGGAGAATACAATGATTTCAGCATACTGGTAAATCCCGATCAGCTGGTAGGTTTTGACACCTATCCCAAAAGAAGGGATTTGAATTATTCGAATTTGCAGTCCAATCTTGTAATGCGCTGGGAGTACAGGCCCAGTTCAACAATCTATTTGGTCTGGAGCCACGGACGCAGAAAGAATGATGTAATGAATCCACTGGCACCCCTGGGTGAGGTGCAATATGAAAGGCCCATAAACAAACAGGTCGGCGATCTTTTTAACATTTTCCCCAACAATAGTTTCATGCTTAAAATCGATTACGCTTTTTATTAAGCCCGGTTGTAAAAGCATGATTTATTTTTATAACTTTGTGTTTAATTTTTAACAAAGCACAATCCCCATGAACATAGCCCAGGCTGTCGACAGGCTGATTTCCCAGCATCCTTTTCT
>SLJO01000121.1 GCA_007135095.1 Bacteroidales bacterium
AGAAACTCTTCCTGCTGCCTCCATTGAGAAGAAGTACAGGGAGAGTCTCCAGAGGCTTTTTGATTACAGGGACAAACTGAAAACCCTGCATCCCTTTCTAAGCGAACTGCATCCTGTGGCAATAGTTGAAAATGACACATTCCATGTTTTTGACCTGAACAAAACGGGGAGCAGGTATGTCTTTGCCCGCAGTGCGCCAGCCGGGATGCCCGTGCCGGCCGGGGTAAGGGCCGCCTTTCCCCTTGATTTTTATGATAACATACCCGCATGCGTTGTAACCGGAGAGGTTTTTGATACCCCGCAGGGGTACGTTACAATTTTTCATGAGTTTGTTCATTGCCATCAGTGGAACACAGTTGAGCCGGACCTTCGCCGGGAACTGCCGCTGGCTCTGAAAGCCGCGGCCGAACAGGACTTTATGTGGGAGATGAATTATCCATTTCCATATGATAATACCCTGTTTGAAGAAAACTATGCAGCATTTATAAAGGCACTTGAGCAGGGTGATGCCGAAGGGGCTATGCTTTACCGGAATGGGCTGAGAGATGCCATCAGTTCCTTCGATTACCAGTACATGGTCTGGCAGGAGTGGAAAGAGGGGTTTGCACTTTTCCTGGAAAACAGGATAAGGGATCACCTTGGCCTTGAAAGGAATTTGGTAGGCAGGAGGATGCCCTACAACCGCACTGTCTTCTATGCAGGCGGTGAGGCATTGATAATTTCCCTTTCGGGGGAAGATGCCGGACTGCTGACCGACCTGGAGGCATTGTTCAACAGGATGTTTGGCTTTGCTTCCGAAGCACACACTTCGAACCAGACCGGAAGAAACACCGCTAATTGAAAGTTACAATATAAATCCAAAATACTTGCATGACTAATACACCAGAAATTTCACCTATCGAAAACCTGTTCCGGAAACAGGTACAAAAAGACAAGCGGTTAAAAAATGCCTATTTGCTCGTGCATTCCGACAGGACCGGACTGCACATTAACCTGGCAGAAGGCCCGGGAGAAGGCCCTCTGGCAGACCCCGGAGAAAGCCCCGGAGAAGGCGGTAAACCTGACCCGCGGCAGCCCAATTACATGGCCAGCGTGGGGAAACTGTTTACCTCCACTGTAGTCGGCATACTTCATGAAAAGGGAGAACTGTCATTTAACGACCCCATCGGCAAGTACCTGGATGCAGGTTTAATGAAAGGACTGCATGTTTATAAGGGCAAAGACTATTCCTCAGAAATTCAGATACGGCACCTTCTGAACCAGACTTCCGGCCTCCCCGATAACTTTTATCCGCTGTTCGACAAGCTGCTTGCCGATCACAGCTTCGACATTGGTCCGCGTGAGGCCGTTGAATGGGCCAAAAACAACCTGGCCCCGAAGTCCGCTCCGGGCAGTAAAACTTATTATACCGATACCAACTACCACCTGCTGGGTTTGATTGTCGAAAATGTATGCGGAGAGCCCTTTCATGCCGTTCTAAAAAAGCTGATCTTCGATCCGGTTGGCATGAAACATGCTTATATGCTCCATTATTCCAGTCCCCGGGAAACCTCTCCCTATCCTGAAGCAGGGTTTTATAAAAACCAGACCCGTTTGAATGGCATCAAGGGGTTTGCCGGCCTTGATTTCGCCGGTGGGGGTGTTGTGGCACCCATGGAAGACCTGCTGTTATTTATGAAAGCGCTGGTCGGAAATAAGCTGTTATCAGGGGAAACTCTTGAGAAAATGAAAAGTGATCAAGGCAGGCTTAACCCTGGGTATGATTACGGATACGCCATCTGGCAGGTACGGACCATCCCGCTGCTGATTCCTGCAAAGTATAAATCCTGGGGAGTTCTGGGTGCTACCGGCGCTTATATGTTCTACCATCCGGAACTGGACGCCTATATAATCGGCAACTTCAATCATATAGCCTGGCAAAGGAAATGCGTGCGGTTTATGTTCAGGGTGATGGACAAATTAAGAAATTAAAACCTGTATCCAATAGTGAAATACTGGCCGGTATTGAATATTGTATTTTCCGGCACAATTGAAATATCCGTAAGCGCCCTGCGCCAGGTAAATGCAATATCAACCTTCATTACCTTCAGGCCGAAACCAAGATTGACACCCCATTCGCTTGCAGGGTGGGAATTATCAAAGTCCATGTTTTCACCCCCGTTCTTCCCGGCAAAATTAAACCTGTGGTAACCACCGGTAATGGTATAGGCCCTTACCATTCCCCTTTCATCGCCTGCCAGGTAAAAGTGCAGGTTCAGAGGTGTAATTACCGAGTGCCGTCGGTATGTGCCCTCGGGTGATCTGCTGCCGTTAAAGTCATACAGTATTTCAGGCTGCAGAGAGAATTTACGGCCTGCCTGGATCTGAAGGAATAATCCGGTGCTGAAGGCAAAAACGCTGTTTGCCCGAAAAAACTCATCCTGGTAGCTATGATGAGTGCTGCCGATATTTGCCATTATGCCGGTATGGAACCGCAATCCATAAGGTCGCTGCAGCCTGGCAAACCTGCGGGAGGAATCAAGTTCCGGCATGACTGACATCCCGGAAACCAGTGCCTGAAGGTATACTGTTATCCTGGCCATCCCATCATAGTCAAGCAGGTCATAAGTATCTTCAGGGCGATGGTATGGAGATTTCAACCCGGTAAAGGCCTGAATTGCGGGAATACCAATCTCACCAAAAGGCCAGGTATCTGTCCTTGACGGGATTTCTGATGTGGTATTCTTCAATTGTAAATCCTGTGCGTAAGCTACTTCCCGGGCCAGGTCCTCGCCTCCCTTCAGTGTGCCGATGCCGGGAAGGCTCAGTCCCCTATTGGCTTCATACATGCCAACCATATCAAGGCTGAACATCACCTTTACCTTATCCATATCGAGAACTTCATTTTCACCAATAAATATTTCGGAGCCCAGAAGTCCGCTTTCTTCGGCGTCAAAGGCAACAAAAATGACACTGCGACCCAACAAATCAGGGTTTTGAACGAAATATCGCGCCAGCTCAATAACAACGGCCACTCCCGAGGCATTATCATCTGCACCATTATAAATCACGCGTTCACCGTTCCGGTATTCATAACCAAGGTGATCATAATGCGCTCCTATAACAATATACTCATCATAGATTTCAGGATCCGACCCTGGCAGATATCCGACCACATTGGTCCCGGGCACCCGGGCCAGGCCGATGCGCAGGTCAAA
>SLJO01000013.1 GCA_007135095.1 Bacteroidales bacterium
AAAGTATTTTTTTTTTTTTTTTTTTCTTGTTCTATCTGGGTTCGATCATTTTATTAACAATTGTCTTCTGCTGGAGCCTGTTGGGAAAAGCCCAAAGTGATGGAGTTGGAAGTTGGCAGCTCTGGCTCCTTGGTTTGCTGCTGGTGTTTTGTACCAGTTATTTGTCAATAGCTATAGTGAACTGGTTGTCGACTCTGCTGGTTAATCCTTTTCCATTGCCACGCCTTGATTATTCAAAAGGAATACCACCCGAATCAAGAACATTGGTTATTGTTCCTTCCATGCTGTTAAGCAAGCAGAATATTGAAGATCTGACAGAAGCTCTCGAGGTTCGTTTTCTGGCAAACCGGGACAAACACCTGCATTTCGGGCTTCTGACAGACTTTAAGGATTCAGCGCATGAGACACTTGATGAAGATGATCATCTTATCCAACTGATCAGCAGGAAAATTACAGAACTAAATGAAAAATATCCGGGAGAGAACACCGATACTTTCTTTCTCTTCCATCGTCCGCGAAAATGGAATCCATATGATCGGATATGGATGGGTTATGAACGAAAGAGGGGAAAGCTTTCAGATTTGAATTCTCTGCTGCGCGGAGGCCTTCCTGAAAAATTGTTTTCGGTTATCGTGGGGAACACGCAATTTCTTAGTAACATCAAATATGTGATTACGCTTGACACTGACACGCAATTGCCCCGTGATTCAGCACGACAGTTTGTAGGGGCCATGTCACATCCTCTGAACAGACCCGAATACAATACAAAAAAACATCGTGTCACAGACGGATACACGATACTTCAACCAAGGGTTGCTGTCAGTTTACCCGGAACAAACCTTTCAAAATATGCAAAGATTTTCGGCAATGATCCAGGAATAGACCCCTATACCAGGGCTATATCCGACGTCTATCAGGATCTTTTTGGTGAAGGGTCTTTCATAGGCAAAGGGATATACGATGTCGACTCATTTGATCGAACACTCAAAGACAGGCTTCCGGAAAACAGAATACTGAGCCATGACCTAATTGAAGGTTGTTATACACGATCAGGCTTGCTTAGCGATGTGCTCCTGTTTGAAGAGTATCCATCAAAATACAAGGCAGACGTGGCCCGCAGATCGCGCTGGATAAGAGGAGACTGGCAATTAATTCCCTGGTTGCTTCCAGTTTTACCCAGGGTAAATGGTTCCTCCCGGAAAAATCCGCTATCCCTGTTATCGTATTGGAAAATTCTGGATAACCTCAGGAGAAGCCTGATCCCTTTGGCATTGACATTGCTTTTATTATCAGGCTGGACTATTTTGGCCTCATCCTGGTTCTGGACTTTGGTTGTGATCGGAATTGTATTTATTCCTTCATTTGCTACTTATGTTGTTTACCTGTTTCAAAAGCCGGAGGAAGTTAACCTGGTACAACATTTTAAGGCATCCGGTAAATTGGGTGTACAACAAATAGCACAGTCTGCATTTATCCTTATTAGCCTTCCTTATGAGGCATTTTACAGCCTGAGGGCCATCCTGATAACATGCTGGAGATTGATGATTTCCAAAAAACGACTTCTCGAATGGAATGCAGCAGCAAGTGGTGAATCACAGGACAGGTCTGAACTGATTGAATCATACCGAACAATGTGGATATCACCATTCCTGGCGATCATTTCAGCAATTTTGCTTAATATTTTCTTTCCTGTCACGTTTTTAATGGTCTGGCCAATTTTAGCATTATGGTTTCTTTTTCCGGGGATTGCCTGGTGGATCAGCATACCTAATAAAGCACATGAGGCTATACTGACCGATAAACAATTCCGTTTTCTAAGAAGTATATCCCGTAAGACCTGGTCCTTTTTTGAAACTTTTGCAGGGCCTGAGGATAACTGGCTTCCTCCCGACAACTACCAGGAAAATCCGGTTTCAGTCACTGCCCACCGGACATCCCCAACGAATATCGGACTTTCTCTTCTTTCGAATCTTTCGGCGTATGATTTTGGTTACATATATGGCGGTGAGCTTATTGAAAGAACCTCTAGTGCTTTCAGCTCAATGAATTTATTGGAAAGGTATCGTGGCCATTTCTTTAACTGGTACGACACCCAAACGCTTAAACCACTAAGACCACTGTATATTTCATCTGTTGACAGCGGAAACCTCGCAGGTCACTTACTGACCCTGCGACAGGGATTACTCAGCCTTCCGGATCGAACAATACACGGACCGAGGATGTTTGAAGGGATTTTTGATACTTATCAAATTCTCCTGGAGCATTCGGGAAAATCGGTGCCGGTTCCGGTTGATCAATTCCGTGTTTATCTGGATGCTGTATTGCATGAACGCCCGGTTACGCTTACCCATTTACGGAAATGTCTTGAGAAACTTACAGAATCATCATCTGAAATTGTAAATACCGCAGTGGTCAATTCCAATGAACAATTCAGCGTCTGGGCAAATAAGCTGTCCCAACAATGTAAGTCCGCTCTCGGGGAATTAACATACCTGGCTCCCTGGATCCTGGATCCGGGCTTCCCCGAATTACTGAAAAACTATCCGATTATAAATACAATCCCAACATTACGGGAAATAGCGCATGCTCAATTTCTGATCTCGGATAATGATGATGGGTTTACGGGGCAGGTCAAACTCGCTGCTGATCGTGCGCAGAAAAGGATTGAGGGGATAGATGCACTTGTCGTTCAATCGGGAGAGTTTGCACAAATGGAATATGGATTTCTGTACGATAACTCCAATCACCTTCAATCAATTGGGTATAATGTAGAAGACCTGCGGCGTGATTCGAGTTATTATGACTTATTGGCATCAGAAGCAAGGTTATCAAGTTTTGTGGCTATTGCGCAGGGCCAGCTCCCACAGGAAAGCTGGTTTGCATTGGGCCGTCTTCTGACAATAAGCAATGGGGGCCCAATACTTCTTTCATGGAGTGGCTCCATGTTTGAATACCTCATGCCCCTACTTGTTATGCCAACCTATGAAAATAGTCTTTTATACCAGACCTGCAGGGCAGCAGTCAAAAGACAAATAGAATATGGCAATCAGCGGGGAGTGCCATGGGGTATTTCCGAGTCTGGCTATAATATGGTTGATGTCCAGTTAAATTATCAGTATCGTGCTTTTGGAGTGCCGGGTCTTGGGCTCAAACGGGGACTGGCTGAAGACCT
>SLJO01000226.1 GCA_007135095.1 Bacteroidales bacterium
AAGCATTGTAATCATTCTGGAATTTTTGCCTGAGGGCTTTCCTGTACTTTTTATCAATTGATATTCCAGGCCATCCAATCCATAGATATTCCCGGGGCTCTGCTGACGAAACTTTTAATGAAGCAAGGAAATCATTAAGACCGGAGACAAGCCCTCCGGCACTTTTTCCCATTAAGAACCCGCCGTTACCTTTTTTTACAGTGACAGGCAGTCTGTTTGACACAATCAGCAATCTCATAAAAACCAGCCTCTTTTTTATCTTTCTTCTGGGTTAATTTGACTTGCGCACAATTATTAATTTGATATTAAACAGCACCGGATCGGAAAACCGGTGCAAAGCCAATTCATTATCATCGGATTTTAACGCATTACTGCAATAATTATGTGGTCTGTATGGACCTGGCTGTAAAAACGGATGAAAAAATCAGTCAGATGATTCTTCCAGCAACTTTTCATGGTAAACAAGAACCGGTAAAGTGGTTTTCTTCATTACTTTCTTTGTAACACTTGATTTGAATATCCTTTCGAAAAATTTTTTGTTTTCTTTCAGCAGTACAATAAGGTCTGCATTTACCCCTGTGGCGTAATCATGGATATTCTCCCCCAGGTCCTTGCCTTTCTCATCTTTTATAGATTGGGCAGAAATTTTAGTGTACCCGGTCTGCCTGACAATGTTTTCCCTGAATTCCGGCTTTTCTGTCTTATCCCCGGCTGCATCAGAATCCGTAATGTGAAGCGCGGTAATTTCCGGGGAAAGCCTGCCGGTTATATTTATGAGGTCTCTGAGGGTTTGTATATCCTTTTCGTGATAATCGGTGGCATAGATAATTTTTCTGCAGGATTTATATTTTGCTCCCGAAGGTACCAGCCAGCCTGGACAATTTGCCCTTAAAATCAGTTCGGTGCTCGATGAATCCATAATCCATAAATCTTTTTCATCCTGACCTTCCACAATCAGCATGTCTGCTTTATTTTCTGCCACAAGCCTGCTAACAACCAAATCCATTGCTCCTGCTTCACTGCTTACATTGATCGAAATATCAGGGGAAATGGTGTTCCTGAAATTCTCAAGATTTTTCTCTATCGAAGTTATTGCATTTTTTCTCTCCTCTTCCAGCCGTACTACATCAATTTCGCTGCCCACGGGATGGGAAGTAGCCGCTGCAGTACCTGAACTCAGGGTATAGAGGGCAGGATTCTGGATATAGAATAAATGAAGGTTCATGTTCATATCTCCCGCCATTTCCACAGAATACCTGATAAACCCTTCGGAATTGACCGGATCGTTAATAAGTGCAAGTAAAGTTTTCATTTTGCAGATTTTTTGTGATCTATTTATGGACCGCTTATGGTTGCGCAAAAGCTATTCCATTTATATTAACATTTTTTAAATGACCGGCCTAATTGAATCATTATAAACATTGTCTGACCAGTTATAAATGCAAATACCTGCCGTGAACATTGAGATTGGGGAATAATGCCTCAACCATTACGGTGTTTCAAAACTTCCCTGGCAGGCAAAATTCCGGTGTGCAGATCAGGTTCTGATGACATATAGTTCATTCCTCCGGCCAGCAAGAATGGAAATAGCTCCGGGAGATAAGGCAAAATTAAACCGGCTGTTATTACGAACCTGCTTGAATTGCAAAATAAAGGTATTCATTATGACTGTTGATTTTTTCCACACTAACTATTACAATTACATGCCAGAAAAACTGGAAAAGCGGCACACCCCACCTGCATGGGGCAATATCCAAATGAATAATTTTCGGTACTGGTATACCATATTACACCATCAAACCGTTAATTTTTCCAATGACATGATTAAACCTGCCTGCTTTAACGCTCCTGATCTCAGGAAAGGCGGGAAAAATAAAAATCCCGGTAGCCAGGCAGTTAAGCAGGGCATGCCTTTTTTATTGAAGTTTCAACCTAACAGATAATCCGCCTGTTGAATAAATAATTTAACTTGCAGAAAATAAAATTTATGCGATCGCTGATACCGGTTATTTTACTTGTCCTTTTATTCCCGGGCTGCAGGCAGGAACCAAAAAACATCAGGACATTGGATTTTTCTGAAGTCTCCGGATCCGGGCAATCTCACATACCAGGATCTGATAAAAGGATTCTCAGGGTGGCTGTTTCCGCAATGTCATCGCCAAGGGAAACCTTTTCATCTTATGAGGATATAATAAAATATATTGCCGGAAGTCTTGATATACCATATGAATTTCACCAGAGAAGAACCTATCGCGAAGTAAATAATTTAATTGAAACAGGTCAGCTGGATTTTGCCTTTATCTGCTCGGGAGCATACGTAGAGCTGAGCCCGGATGCAAATATAGAAATATTGGCTGTTCCGGTAACCAGGGGCAACGCATGGTATCAGGCCTATGTTATTGTACCCGACAGTTCACCGGCACAGCAGTTCGCCGATTTGGAAGGCCTGGATTTTGCTTTTACCGATCTGCTGTCCAATACGGGTTATGTGTATCCTCTATACAGGATTTTGGAAGAAACGGAAAATCCGGATGCTTTTTTTAAATCAACTGTTTTCACCAATGCACACGATGTTTCAATACAAATGGTGTCCAGGGGGCTTGTAGATGGGGCTTCTGTTCACGGTATGGTTTTTGAATACCTGGTGGAAAATGAGCCTGACAGGGTCAGGGGGATCAGGATATTGGAAAAGTCGGAATATTTTGGTATTCCCCCGGTAGTGGCAACATTTCGAATGGATGATGAGCTTAAAATGAATGTCAGGGATATATTGATGAATATGCACCTTAATGACGAGAGCCGCGAACTGGTTGACAAACTGTTAATTGATAAATTTATTGAAGGTCATGATGCAGATTATGACGGCATTCGTGCGATGAGATCCGCACTGGGAAACTGAATCCGCCGGCAGCAAATACCTGTAGAAAAAATCCTAACTTATACAGTATTAAATACCATGCCAGACCTGCCTCAGCCAATTAATATAAAAGTCAGAATACCCCTGTTCTGGAAATTCACACTTGGGATATTTGTAGTAGTTGCCTTGTTTGGAACAATCAACATACTTCTGATAAAACGCATAATCTATACATCGCTTGAGGGGGAAATGCAGCAGCGCAGCCTGTACATTTCAAAAACCATCTCTGAACGGGCAATTGACCAGTTGCT
>SLJO01000130.1 GCA_007135095.1 Bacteroidales bacterium
CGCCTGTGATATGTGCCCTCACCAGGGCCGTTCACAAAGATATTGAAGTAGCCGCCGAATCTCTCAAGTTTGCCAAAAGAAAAAGGATCCATACAGGGATCGGAACCTCCGAATTCCATATCAGGTATAAACTTAAATCCAAACCTGAGGACATACTCAAAAGGGCAGTGGATGCCGTCAAGTTAGCCAGGAAATTTGTTGACGATGTCGAGTTTTATGCCGAAGATGCAGGGCGGACCGACAATGAATTTCTTGCCCGTGTGATCGAAGCGGTTATTAAGGCCGGGGCAACCGTGGTAAACATTCCCGATACCACAGGGTATTGCCTTCCCCTGGAATACGGTGAAAAAATTGCTTTTCTTGTCAATAATGTTCCCAATATCGATAAAGCTGTAATTTCAACACATTGTCATAATGATCTGGGTATGGCCACTGCCAATACACTGGCAGGAATTGTAAACGGAGCCCGCCAGGTCGAGGTAACTCTCAACGGCATAGGTGAACGGGCGGGGAATACAGCGCTCGAAGAGGTTGTTATGGCAATAAAAAGTCATCATCTGCTTGATTTTGAAACCGGTATTGACACCAGGCAGATATTGAAAACCAGTAACCTTGTTTCCACTCTCATGCGTATGCCGGTTCAGGCCAATAAGGCGATTGTTGGACGAAATGCGTTTTCCCATTCCTCCGGCATTCATCAGGATGGTGTGCTGAAACACAGGCAGAATTATGAAATAATTGACCCTGCCGCGGTAGGGGTCAAAGAGTCAGGAATTGTCCTTACTGCCCGCAGCGGAAGGGCCGCCCTTAAGCACAGGCTTCAATTGCTGGGCTATGAACTGGAAACAGATGAGCTTGACAAATTTTATGAGCGGTTTCTGGAACTTGCAGACAAGAAAAAGGATATCGGCGATGAGGACCTGGAAGTGCTTGCCGGACGTGAAAAACGAAAGGGCAAGCCTCCCATCGAACTGGTTTCTCTCCAGGTTATGTGCGGCAAATCGACGATACCCACTGCAACCGTACAGGTAAGTTTCAAGGGGGATGTGTTTACCGAAACTGCTTCGGGCAACGGTCCGATTGATGCTGCCTTCACTGCCGTGAAGAATTTGGTTAAAAGGCGGGTAAGGCTGGAGGAATTTCTGATACAGGCAATTACCAGGGGAAGTGATGACCTGGGTAAGGTCCATGTTAAGATTGAACACAAAGGTGACATTTACTATGGTTTTTCGGCTCATACCGATATAGTCACAGCTTCGGTGGAAGCATTTCTGGATGCGCTCGGGAAAATTTCCTGATGACACAGGGATATTCAACCGCAGCATTTCCAGTTAAATCCGGTATATGAGAAGTACCCGGATGGTTATCAATCAGCTATAATATAACATCAATGAATAATAAAACTATTTTTGATAAGATATGGGACAGGCATGTTGTTCAAACCGTGCCCGGAGGTCCCGATGTGCTTTATATTGACCGTCATTTTATTCACGAGGTAACCAGTCCGCAGGCCTTTGCAGGCTTAAAAAAGAGGGGGGCAGGGGTTTTTCATCCTGAAAAAACAATTGCAACTGCCGATCATAATATTCCGACAGTGAATCAGCACCTCACAATACATGAAGAGCTAAGCAGGATCCAGGTAGAGAAGCTTAAGACGAACTGCCGGGATTATAATATTGAGCTCTATGGGTTGAATCATCCCTACAATGGCATTGTTCATGTAATCGGACCTGAAATGGGAATTACCCAGCCTGGAATGACTATAGTCTGCGGCGACAGCCATACCTCAACGCATGGTGCTTTTGGCAGTATTGCTTTCGGAATAGGAACCAGCGAGGTGGAAATGGTGCTCGCCAGCCAGTGCCTGATGCAGGCCAAGCCGAAAACAATGCGTATAAACATTGACGGGGAGCTGCAGAAAGGAGTAACATCAAAGGACATAATCCTTTATATCATTTCACAGATTTCCACGGGCGGCGCAACCGGTTATTTCGTTGAATATGCCGGGAAGGCAATACGAAACCTCTCCATGGAAGCAAGGATGACCATCTGCAATATGAGTATCGAGATGGGGGCCAGGGGCGGACTGATTTCCCCCGATCAGGTTACCTTCGAATATATCAGGGGCCGTGAATATGCCCCCTCTGGTGAAAGGTGGGAAGAGCAGGTTGAGTTCTGGAAAACCCTGCCCTCGGATGACGGGGCGGAGTTTGACAGGGAGCTGTTCTTTAGTGCCGCCGACATTGAACCCATGATCACCTATGGAACAAACCCGGGAATGGGAACAGGCATAAGCGGCAAGATCCCGTTAATGGAAGAGGTAGACAACGCCTCAAGGAACTCGTTCCTGAAGTCCCTGCAGTATATGGACTTTTCTCCGGGAGATATAATGACAGGGAAAAAAGTCGATTACGTTTTCATGGGAAGCTGCACCAACGGGCGGATTGAGGACCTGCGGAACTTTGCATCATTTGTGAAAGGAAAAAAGAAAGCAGAAGATGTTACCGTATGGATTGTGCCGGGAAGCAAACAGGTTGAAAAACAAGCCGAAGAAGAGGGGATCAGGCAAATCCTGGAACTGGCAGGTTTTGAAATGCGCCAGCCCGGCTGCTCGGCATGCCTGGCAATGAACGAAGACAAGATTCCCGAGGGCAAATACGCAGTTTCCACCTCCAACAGGAACTTCGAGGGGAGGCAGGGGCCCGGATCCCGCACCATGCTTGCCAGTCCGCTGACCGCTGCTGCCGCTGCAATTACCGGACGCGTAACTGATCCGAGAACTTTTTTGTAAAATATAAAACCATTGCTGTATGCCAATAGAAAAATTCACCACATTAATTTCCACCTGTGTTCCCCTGCCAATAGAGAACGTCGACACTGACCAGATCATCCCTGCACGGTTTCTGAAAGCAACTACACGCGAAGGGTTCGGAGAAAATCTCTTCAGGGACTGGCGATATGATAAGTCGGGCAGGCCAAAAGACGATTTTGTTCTTAATGCCAACCGCTATTCAGGCAAGATCCTGGTAACAGGAAAAAACTTCGGCAGCGGGAGCAGCAGGGAGCATGCTGCGTGGGCGATAAAGGATTACGGGTTCAGCGTTGTGGTATCAAGCTTTTTTGCAGATATTTTCCGGAACAACTCGCTGAACAACGGTCTGCTTACCGTACAGGTTTCCGAAACCTTCCTTGCACGGTTGTTTGAAATGACAGAGGCTGACCCGTCACTGAAAGTTAAAGTTGATCTGGAAAATCAGAAAATATCAGTGTTGCCTGGCGGACCGGAAGAAGGTTTTGAGATCAATCCCTATAAAAAGAACTGTCTTCTTAACGGGTATGACGATATAGACTACCTGCTTAGCATAAGTGACAGGATTGCTGAATTTGAAAAAAGCATGAAATGATTTGACCGGTACTTCATAACGAACAGGATGCCGCAGGAATTTTTAAACACGACTATGATCATTGAATGGCGAGTTCCATCTGACAAAATGAATAAACAGATACGAACAGATGAATACCATGCCTTAGTATATTACTGAAATTATGAAATATAAAAAATATGAGAAAAGTTGAAATAATGGACACCACCCTGAGGGACGGTGAACAAACCACGGGTGTATCGTTTAATGAATCTGAAAAACTGGCCATGGCCAAGATGCTCCTTGATGAGATCAGGGTCAACAGGATCGAGGTTGCCTCTGCCAGGGTTTCGGAGGGAGAATTCCGCTCGGTCAGGAGCATATGTGAATGGGCCTCTCAAAAGGGCTATATTGAAAGGGTGGAGATACTTGGCTTTGTTGATGGCACCCTGTCGCTCGACTGGATGGAAGAGGCAGGGGCAAAGGTGATAAACCTGCTGACAAAGGGATCTCTTAAGCATCTTGAGGGCCAGCTGCGCAAAACACCTTCGGAACATTTCAGTGATATTGACAAGGTGATTGCCGAAGCGGAAAAAAGAGGAATATCTGTCAATGTTTACCTGGAGGACTGGTCCAATGGCATGATACACTCCCCTGATTATGTATTCCAGATGGTCGAACATCTCAGTACCCGTAACATAAAAAGGATAATGCTGCCCGACACACTGGGCATCCTTAATCCTGACCAGACCATGGAATTCTGCAGCTCGATTGTCAGCCGCTTTCCTGATGTGCATTTTGATTTCCATGCCCATAATGATTATGACCTTGCCACAGCCAACGTAATGATGGCAGTAAAGGCAGGAGTGGCTGGTATTCACACTACTGTTAACGGACTTGGTGAGAGGGCGGGCAATGTTCCTCTTTCAAGTGTGATAGGTGTGCTTAATGATCATCTCAGGGTCGGCAACACCCTGGTGGAATCTAAATTATCACGCCTGTCCAAAATGGTGGAACTGTTCAGCGGCTTGCGCATACCTGCCAATAAGCCGCTTACCGGCGAATTCGTCTTTACACAATGCTGCGGTGTCCATGCCGATGGTGACAATAAAGGCAACCTTTATTTTAATGAGCTGCTTCCCGAGCGCTTCGGCAGGTTCAGGCGGTATGCCCTTGGAAAAACTTCCGGCAAGGCCAGTATAAACAAGAACCTTGAGGAACTCGGCATCTCCCTGTCAAAGGAGGATGTCGATAAGGTAACCCAGCGGGTAATAGAGCTGGGCGATAAAAAAGAGACAGTTACAACCGAAGATCTTCCCTATATCATTTCCGACGTGCTGAAAAATCAGACCAGTGACCAGAATATAAAGCTGATCAATTACCACCTTTCACTGGCCAGGGGAATGAAGCCGGTGGCCTCCCTTAAAGTTTGCATCGATAACGAAATACATTATGAAACCGCCGTCGGAGACGGTCAGTATGATGCCTTCACAAAAGCAATGTGGAAGATATACGGCAGGCTGAAAAGACCCAGGCCGGTGCTTGCCGATTATGTTGTCACCATTCCCCCCGGAGGAAAAACTGATGCGCTTGTCGAGACTTCAATTACCTGGGATTATGAAGGAATGGAATATAAAACAAGGGGGCTGGATGCCGATCAGACTGAAGCCGCCATTAAGGCAACCATGAAGATGCTGAATATCATCGCAAACCAGGAATTGAAAATGAGGCCAAAAAACATCCAGGACAATGCCTGAGAAAAACTCCCTGTTTTTTAACTATTTTTATGCCGATAAACGGGATGTTGCCCAAAGTAAAAAGCAGCAACCGATAAATATTATTATTATTTACAATTAATCTCTCAGAATGAAGCTAAAAATTGCAGTTCTCCCCGGCGATGGCATAGGTCCCGAAATTATTGACCAGGCCTTAAAAGTGGTGAATGCCGTTTGTAATAAAAAAGGGCATGAAACCGAATATACAAGGGGCCTGGTTGGTGCTGCGGCCATTGATGATTCAGGAGATCCCTATCCCGAAGAAACCCACAGGATATGCATGGAATCAGATGCCGTGCTTTTTGGTGCTATTGGTGATCCCCGGTTTGATAATGACCCCAAAGCCCGGGTAAGGCCGGAAACAGGATTGCTAACAATGAGGAAAAAGCTCGGGCTGTATGCCAATATCCGCCCGATAATGACTTTCCCCTCGCTTCTGCATAAATCGCCCCTGCGCAAGGATCTTGTCGAAGGAGCCGAATTTATCGCAATAAGGGAGCTCACCGGAGGAATTTATTTTGGCAGGCCGCAGGGACGTTCCGAGGACGGTAATACCGCTTATGACACGTGTGTGTATCATAGGTACGAGATTGAGCGCATTTGCCGGTTGGCATTTGACTTTGCCATGAAACGGAAAAAGAAACTTACCATGGTCGACAAGGCTAATGTGCTGGCCACATCAAGATTATGGAGGGAGACTGTGCAGGAACTCGCCGGTGACTATCCTGAGGTGGAGGTTGATTATATGTTTGTTGATAACGCAGCCATGCAGATCATTCAGTGGCCAAAACGGTTCGATGTGCTGGTAACAGAGAATATGTTCGGCGATATTCTTACCGATGAGGCAAGCGTAATTACCGGTTCGCTTGGTATGCTGCCTTCCGCATCCATCGGTTTGCATACCTCCGTGTTTGAACCTATCCACGGCTCATATCCGCAGGCTGCCGGTAAAAACATTGCCAATCCCCTGGCAACCGTGTTGTCGGCTGCCCTTATGTTTGAATATGCTTTTGACCTGCATAAGGAAGCATCGCTTATCAGGCAGGCCGTTGAGGCTTCCCTGCTGGCCGGGATTGTTACTCAGGACATTGAGCCCCTGAATGCGGCCACAACCTCCGAGGTGGGAGACTTGCTGGCCGACTGGATTGAAAAAAGCAAACAATTCTGATTACATGCCAAACAGGCCTGATGCCGGATTAGTGTGCCGGGAATCCATTGTTTTGAAACACCAAGCCTGTTCTGCCTGACATTAGGGATACTAATTTTATTAACATGATTAATTACCGATAAATGAAAAAGGTTTTAAAATTCGGTGGCAGTTCTATCAGTGAACCCCCTGCCCTTGCAACATTGCTTGACCTGATTTCAACCGGATTGAAAAATAAGGAAGAGTTATTTATAGTATGTTCGGCACTTGAGGGTGTTACCAATCTTATTAATGAACTTATAGAGAAAGCTGTTGAAGGGAAGGATATTTCCATGGGATTAAGGGACCTGGAAGAGCGTCATTACAGCCTTGTTAGAAATAATCTGGAAGTCCGCCGCCAGAATCAGGTCCTGCTGGGGTTAAAACTTTATTTCAATCAGCTCGAGGAAATGCTTACCGGCATAATTGCCCTGGGTGAGGTTTCCCGGCGTACCGTTGACAGGGCATTGTCATACGGAGAACTTTGTTCCGCCTTTCTTTTCACCTCACTTGTAGAGCAGTTCTGCGGTAAGGCTGTTTTTGCCGATACCCGCCAGCTTGTCAAGACGGACAGTAATTTCGGACAGGCAATTGTGAATGAAGAATTCAGTCATTCCTTTATAGTTAGCTTTATCAGGGAAAACGATGGGGCAATACCTGTTTTCACAGGATTCATCGCCACCAATGAAGCAGGTATAACCACGACCCTTGGAAGGGGCGGTTCTGATTATACCGCAGCGATCGTTGCCGCTGCAGTAGGTGCAGATGAAATACAGATATGGACTAATGTGGATGGGATTATGACTGCTGATCCGCGACTGGTGAGCAAGGCTTTTTCAATTCCCATGCTTTCATACAGCGAGGCTGTCGAGCTGAGTTATTTCGGTGCTAAGGTGATTCATCCCCCCACAATGTTCCCGGCCAGGACAAGGGATATTCCCATAATAATAAAGAACAGCTTCAATCCTTCTTTCGAAGGCACGCTCATTACAAGCAGTTCATCAGCCAACGGGTCTCTTATCAAAGGAATATCATGCATCTCGGAAATATGCCTGATAACCCTGCAGGGAAGGGCAATGCTTGGAGAGAAGGGTTTCAGCGGCCGTTTGTTCAGCAGAATGGCAACCGAAGGGATCAATATATTCCTTATAACACAGGCAAGCTCACAGCACAGTATAAGCTTCGCAATAGCGCCCCAGGATATAGCGCTTGCCCGCCGGGTCCTGAGCAGGGAATTTGAACAGGATCTTGCCGGCGGCAGGCTTGATACTCCCCATTTTGATGATAATCTCAGCATTATTGCAGTAGTGGGTGAAAACATGAGGCATAAAAGAGGATTGTCAGGCAAGGTATTCAGTTCCCTGGGCAGAAGCGGGGTTAATGTTATTGCCATTGCCCAGGGATCATCCGAGCTTAACATATCGATCGTAATAGACAGAAAGGACAGGTCAAAAGCCATGAATTCCATTCATGATGCCATGTTCCTCTCCCCGGTTAAAACGCTGAATGTGTTTTTCTGTGGCGTGGGGAATATTGGCAGCACCCTGCTGCGGCAAATTGACAGTCACATGAGGTACCTTGAGGAAAAACGGCATATCAAGCTTACCATCGTGGGTATCTGTAAGAGCAACGCCTATATTTTCGACGAGGATGGCATAAACGTGCGCTCCTGGAAACAGGAACTCGGAGAAAAAGGTAAATCCGGAACGATAGATGATTTTCTTGAAAATGCCTTCAGCCTTAACCTGCCTAATTCTGTTTTTGTTGACAATACAGGTAGCAGCATAGTTCCTGACCTTTATGTGAAGCTTTTTGAAAGAAGTTTTTCAGTTGTTACCTGCAATAAGATAGGAAACACAGGAAAATTCAGCAAGTATCATAAGAACAAGATGGTTTCCGGCAAATTCGGTGTGGATTACTGGTACGAAACAACCGTCGGCGCCGGCCTGCCTATAATAAAAACCCTGCAGGAGCTGCTCATAAGCGGCGATGAAATATTAAAGGTTGAAGCAATCCTTTCGGGCACAATCTCTTTTGTTTTTAACGAATACAAGGGTGACCGGAAATTTGCCGGGGTTGTTAAAATGGCACAGGAAAAAGGCTTTACCGAACCCGACCCGCGTGACGATCTGAGCGGGCTCGATTTTGCCAGGAAAATGCTTATTATAGCACGTGAAACCGGTATGGAGATGGAATTTGAAGATATAGACATACAGCCAATTTTGCCCGACAACTGCCTGAATGCCCCTTCGGTAAATGATTTTTATACCGAGATGGAAGCCTCTGAAAGTTATTTTGCTGCAATGAAAAATAAAGCTGCCGCAGAAAACAAGGTTATGCACTATGTCGGAACACTCTCTGAAGGAAAGGCAAAGGTGGAGCTGCTGATGCTTGATGCAGGGCATCCCTTTTATAACCTCTCGGGAAGTGACAATATAATATCCTTTACCACCAACAGGTACCTGCATAATCCCATGGTAATCAAGGGTCCCGGGGCAGGAGCAGAGGTGACTGCCGCCGGAGTGCTTGCCGATCTGGTGAGGGTTGGGGCAGACTAAAAGGATATAAATTGCAAAAAAAGTTACTAACCTGATTATTAACCTATGAAGTCAGTCCGCGTTTTTGCCCCTGCCTCCGTAGCCAATGTTGGCTGTGGTTATGATATCCTTGGCTTCGCAGTTCACTGCCCCGGCGACGAGGTTGAAATGAGCATTAACGGCAGCGAAAAAGTCAGCCTCGATCTGATAGAGGGGGACGAAGGGCGGCTTCCCATGGATCCCCTGAAGAATACGGTAAGCGCAGTGGTGATAAACTATCTTGAGCATATAGGACTGAAAAAAGGCATAGCCATAAAACTGTTCAAGAAAATGCCATTCGGGAGCGGTCTTGGCTCAAGTTCAGCCAGTGCAGTGGCAGGGCTTGTGGCGATTAATGAACTGATGGGCAATCCTCTCACCAGGTTGCAACTGCTGCCGTTCGCCATGGAAGGCGAGAGGCTCGCCTGCGGAAATGCTCATGCCGACAATGTAGCACCTGCGCTGCTGGGAGGTATGGTGCTTATACGGTCATACAAGCCGCTCGATGTAATAAGCCTTCCGGTGCCGGGAGAACTAAGCTGTGCCCTGGTTTACCCGCATGTTGAGATACCCACCATGGCCGCGAGGCAGATCATAAGGACCAATATTCCAATGTCAAATGCCATAATTCAGTGGGGAAATGTCGGGGGACTGGTGGCGGGGCTGTTTAAAAATGACTATGACCTTATAGGCAGAAGCATGGAGGATGTCATTGTTGAACCTGTCAGGAAAATGCTGATCCCCCATTTTGACGAGATGAAAAAACTTGCTCTTGAACAAAACGCCCTGGGCTTTGGCATTTCAGGTTCGGGCCCTACGGTATTTGCCCTTTGCAGAGACGTCAGCACGGCAGAAAAGGTGACCCGCGCACTGGAATCCGAATTAAAGCAATACGGCATAGGATCGACATGTTATGTTTCCAAAATCAACCCGGCAGGAGCGCAGGTTATTACCCGGCAATTGCAGGAAAACGGATAGCCGGGTAAGATTCAATTATTTATCATATTATGTTATACTACAGTACCAACAGACAATCAGATCCTGTTTCCCTCAGGGAAGCAGTAATAGGAGGAATGCCTGCTGATGGCGGACTGTTCATGCCTATGGAGCTGCCTGTAATTCCGGCTTCATTTTTCCAATCCATCGATATGCTCACCTTCAGGGAGATAGCCTTTGACGTTGCCCTTGCATTCCTGGGGGATGATGTGCCTTCAGGGATACTTGCCGGAATTGTTGATGATGCTTTTGATTTTCCGATGCCCCTGAAGGAAGTGGAGGAAAACCTTTTCAGCCTTGAGTTGTATCACGGCCCCACAATGGCGTTTAAGGATGTGGGTGCCAGGTTTATGTCAAGGCTGATGTCTTACCTGTACCGTAATGAAAAAAAGGAACTTAACGTGGTCGTTGCTACCTCGGGTGATACCGGTTCAGCTGTGGCAGCAGGTTTCTACAATGTCAGTGGCATAAATGTATTCGTGCTTTTTCCCAAATCACAGGTAAGTCCACTGCAGCAAAAACAGATAACCACCTGGGGCGGTAATATTCATGCCATAGAGGTCGACGGCAGCTTTGATGACTGCCAGAAACTTTCCAAAGAACTGTTGGGCGACCGGGAACTAAATTCCAGGATAGCCGTAACATCTGCCAACAGTATTAATATTGCAAGGCTGATCCCGCAGAGCTTTTACTATTTTTATACATATTCACAATTAAAGAAAAGCGGACTGCCTCTCGTGTTCAGTGTTCCCAGCGGCAATTTCGGGAATTTGACCGGGGGACTGATGGCCAGGGCTTCAGGCTTGCCGGTGCACCGTTTTATTGCTTCCACCAATATTAACGATGTATTTAAAAGATTCATCGAAACAGGCATCTACAGTCCGTCGCGTTCCAGGCAAACCATAAGCAGCGCAATGGATGTGGGCGATCCAAGCAACTTTGTCCGCATCAGGGATATGGTCGGAAACACCATGTCCGGCCTTGAAAATATAATCCTGTCATATTCCTTTACTGATGAGCTGACCAGCAAAGCAATAGCTGAGGTTTACCGCAATAGCGGCTATATTATGGATCCTCATGGTGCTGTGGCCTGCCTTGGTGCCAAACAATACCTCCTGGAACATAATGAAAAAGTAAATACTGTATTCCTTGAAACGGCTCATCCTGCAAAGTTTCCGGAAATAATGGAAAATATTCTTGACGGGTACGGTGAAATGCCGTCACAGCTGCAATCTGTACTGAACAAAACCGAAAAGTACCACAAGGCCGGAAATGACCTGCAGGAGCTGAAAGAGCATATTAAAGATATTAACAGGATTTAGCTGACACACCAGGGAGTTTTACTCACAAGGCGGCAATATCATTTACCATGGCCCATGTGCCGGAATCTTTTGATACCTCGGCAGCCATACCGATTAAATGTAGTCTTGCAACAGTTTGTGCATTGGCAAAACCCGGTTTCTGAGTTATTACAGCGTCAAGAAAGGCAGTGACTGATTCGTGCATTCCAGGCCACGAAGCGTAAGGTTGAATGGATGGAAATACTTCCACCTGCCAGCGGGGATTGCTCCGGGTCCTGATTTCCAGGGCCCCTGTCATCAGGTTTACCCTGATATCACCATCTTTTCCGGTAACAGTTATGTCAATGGCCAGGTCTCCAACACTTTCAGTATTTACCTTGAGCTCACCCCATATGCCATTGTAATCAAAAAAACCACTGCACTGGCTCTGACGACGGCCCTCCACACCATTCCCGTCCATGACCAGTACTCTTGATGGTGATGAATCCAGCACCGAATTCAACAAATGGATGTACCATATAGAGAGCCGGTTAATATTGCTGACATCCTGATGGGTTTCCGGGCCCCATTTGGACTGCAAAATGACGGTTGCATTCTGAACCTTGCCGATAGCCAGTCCTTTGATTAATTGTGATGCTTTTGAAACAGCAGGAACCAAAGCCAGTTCCAGATCGGCATGTGTTATTTGCGGTGCTGCAAGTAATTTTCTGATGACTTCCGGAATTAATTCCCTTGTGTGTGCGACAGGGGGTTCATAGAAAACTGGTTTTCCAGAAATTAATGCTGCTTCTATTGCCGGCGCATGAACATGATCGGGGACAGAAATCATGACGGCTTCCACTTCTGAGGAATTTAACAGCCCGTCAAATCCCTGATAGATTGCCACCTCATTTCCAAAATCATTTTTTATTCTATCTGTTGTTGAAGGACTTCTGGCTGAAATGGCAACGATTTTTGCCCGACCGTCACGCTTAAG
>SLJO01000046.1 GCA_007135095.1 Bacteroidales bacterium
TGACCCTTTATACCGATGCCAATGGAGGATATTCCGTGGAGGAGGCAGTAAGAATCGGAAAATTGATGGAGGAATATAACTACGGTTATTTTGAGGAGCCTGTTCAGTTTGACTGGTATGAGGGTACTAAACAGGTAGCCGACGCTCTTGTCATGCCCGTGGCAGGAGGGGAGCAGGAGCCCAGCATGTTTAATTTCAGATGGATGATAAAAAACAGCGCCTTGCAGGTGGTCCAACCCGACCAGTTCTATTATGGCGGCATGATCCGGTCGGTTAAGGTTGCCCGGATGGCAGATGCAGCAGGCATACAATGCACACCCCACATGTCCGGACGCGGGCTAGGATACCTGTACATGATGCATTTTGTCTCGGTACTACCCAATGCCGCATCTTTTCATGAATTTAAAGGATTCAGCCAGCGATTTGAAATGGAATGTCCGACATCAACCCTGGAAATTGCTGAAAACGGGAGAATAAAGGTACCCACCGGACCCGGCCTTGGGGTGATCATTGACCCGGAATTTATCAAAAAACACGAAATTGTAAAAGCATAAAACATTGAAATGTATTACATGATCCAGGTCTAACCCCTATATATGGAACAAAAAGATTATTTACTCAGAGAAATTGAAAAAATAAGCAACATCATGAGTGCTATCCGGCAGAAGCTTTTTGCCGGAAGAAAGGATTATCTCTCAATATCTATCCAACAGCAGCTAGTGGTCTTAAAGGAAATGCTGATAAATAATGCAAACCTGGATTATGATAAATTAATGAACCTGAATGCAAATGAAAGCATTTGTACATACCAAATATGGCCCTCCCGATGTTCTTGAGCTTAAAGTTGTGCCTGATCCTGTTCCTGGAGACAATGAAATTCTAATCAAGGTTCACGCAGCCACGGTAAACCGCACAGATGACGGACTCTTGAGGGCAAGCCCTTTTATTGCACGCTTTTTTACCGGGTTGTTCAGGCCAAAGAATAATATTTCAGGAAGTGAGTTTTCCGGCCGGGTTGAAGCCACCGGTATCGCGATTATTACTCCATTATTCGGAGGCAGAAAAGTTCTTTTTCCGATTCCGTCAATCGACAGGGAGATGATTCATTATCTCAGGGACTTGGCCGACTCCGGCAAGTTTAAACCTGTCATAGACCGAATATATAACTTTGAAGAGATTCCAAAAGCTTTTCAATATGTTAATGCAGGCCAGAAAACCGGAAACATAGTGATTTCTTATGGAAATAATGTCAACACATAACCAGCCCTGCGGCCGGGCATAATAACAGGAGAAGATTCAGGGAGCTCCCTGATTCTGTCCATCTGCAGCGCTCGCATATCATCAGTAAGGGGGCTGAACTCAGGTTAACTGATAACTTAACAAACAGGATCTGAGGATTCTCTCATTAAACCCGGGGTGCAAGCTTTTTCATTTTTAACCGGAGACTGTTGCTTACCACGCTCACGCTGCTGAATGCCATTGCCGCTCCTGCAATCATGGGGTTCAGCAGGAAACCGTTTACCGGGTAAAGTATCCCTGCTGCAACAGGGATTGCTATAATATTGTATATAAAAGCCCAGAAAAGGTTTTGCCTTACGGTTGTGACCGTATGTTTTGACAGTTTTATAGCCGTTGGGATCTTATTAAGATCGGACGAGATAATGGTCATCTTGGCCACATCCATCGCGATATCGCTACCTTTTCCCATGGCTATGCTCACATCTGCCTGTGCAAGGGCAGCGCTGTCATTGATACCGTCACCAACCATGGCTACGGTTTTACCTTCCGACTGGAGTTTTTTGACAAATTCTGCCTTCTGCTCAGGCAAAACTTCTGCCTGGTAGTTAATTATGCCGGCCTGCCTGGCAATGGCAGCAGCAGTGGTTTCATTATCGCCCGTGATCATGTACACATCGATCCCCATCTGCTGCATTCGTTTAACCGCTTCTTTCGATGTTTCCTTTATACGGTCGGCAATGGCTATGACGGCCAGCGTTTTCTTGCTGTCGGACAGCCATACCACGGTTTTGGATTCCCTGCTCCAGGAGGATGCCGTATCCAGAAGATCCGTGCAGAACATAATGCCATTTTCCTCAAGCAGTTTTCTGTTCCCTACTATGTATGTCTCACCGCCGGCTGTCGCCTTTGCGCCCTTTCCGGTAATACTTTCAAAACCGTCAACAGTCGCCGCGGCCAGATCCCCAAAATGGGCTGCAATTGCTTCCGCCAGGGGATGTTCCGACTTCTGCTCTATGCCGAGCAGTACCTGTTTTGGACTGTCATTGCCGTCAAGCCATTCAATATCGGTTACCACAGGTTTTCCCTCTGTGATGGTTCCTGTTTTATCCAGGACAACCGCCGTAACATTCCGCGAAAGCTCAAGACTCTCTGCATCCTTGATGAGAATCCCGTTCTCGGCTCCTTTGCCGACACCCACCATTATGGCAGTGGGGGTGGCCAGTCCCAGCGCACACGGGCAGGCGATAACCAGCACGGTTGCCGATGCGATAAGTCCCAGGGTAAATCCATTGACCGCATCAAGTGTAACCCAGGCGGCAAAAGATAAAATTGCAATAGCAATAACCACGGGCACAAAAACAGTGGCGATTTTATCCACCATTTTTTGTACCGGAGCCTTGCTGCCCTGGGCATCCCTTACCAGCCTGATGATTTGCGCCAGCCTGGTTTCCCCGCCGACTTTTTCCGCCCTGAAACGGAAACTCCCTTTCTGGTTTATGGTGCCTGAGTATACTTTATCATCTTGGTTTTTAAACACCGGAACGGGTTCGCCGCTCAGCATGCTTTCGTCAACCCATGAGCTTCCCTCGGTCACCCGTCCGTCGACCGCGATTTTCTCGCCCGGGCGGACCAGTATCACATCATCCTTCTTTACCTCTTCAATGGGAATTACTTTTTGCTGTCCCGATGCATCCATCACCGATACTGTCTTTGGCTGCAGACCCATCAGTTTTTTTATGGCTGAAGAGGTATTGCCTTTTGCTTTTTCTTCAAGTAACCGGCCGAGCAGGATAAAAGCCACTATAACAGCCGCTGCTTCAAAATAGACATGTCCGTGCTGGCCCCTGGCATGCCAGAAACCGGGGAAGAGGGTGTTGAACACGCTGAATATATATGCCACACCCGTGCCCA
>SLJO01000284.1 GCA_007135095.1 Bacteroidales bacterium
ACAAACTGTTTCTTATGTAATTGATAGAATGCCAATTTATCTTTTTTAATAAAAACCCTGCTTACGCAGCAATACAAGGATAATGTTTAGCTATTTATAACATAATATAAACAAATAAATTCGATAAAAGTTGCAGCCAATTTATCCTTTATATGCTCTGTCTGCCATCATTTTCAAAATTACCACAACCCCCGGAACATGTATGCACTAAAAGTCCCCTTGTTTATGTTAAAACCAAAAAAGCATTACACTGATCGAACTTATTTTGGTCATTATGGTTTACCGTATATAATATAAAGCTGGTCATTGCCATGGCTTTTTTTGAATTACATCTTGTGTCAAAAAGGAAAGCCCGCATCACCCATGAATTACTCCGGCATTTTAATTAACAATATATTTACCTGATGAAAATAATGTTAACAGGCGCAACTGGTTATATAGGGAAGCGGCTGCTCCCTGTCCTTGTCAGCAGCGGGCACAAGGTAGTTTGCTGCGTACGCGACCCTTCAAGGTTTAAGCCACCTGCATCCCTGGAGAAGGAAATTGAGATCATTCAGCTTGACCTGCTGGATGAATTGAGTTTTCAAAACATTCCGGAGGATATAGACGGAGCCTATTACCTTGTTCATTCAATGGCTGTTTCCGAAGATTATGCTCAACTTGAAAGAAAGTCGGCAATTAATTTCAGGGAGTCCATGAACAGGACTAATGTACGTCATGTTGTTTATTTAAGCGGCATTGTCAATGAATCCAAGCTTTCACAGCACCTGAGTTCCCGCAAAAACGTTGAAGATGAGCTGGCACTGGGCAATTACGGTTTTACCACACTCAGGGCCGGAATTATTATCGGATCGGGAAGCGCCTCTTTTGAAATAATTCGAGACCTGGTAGAAAAACTGCCGCTGATGGTGGCGCCAAAATGGCTGAATACAAAGTGTCAGCCAATTGGAATTTCTGATGTCATCAGCTTTCTATCCAAAACAATGTTTGCCCGGGAAACTTATAATAACAACTTTGACATCGGCGGACCGGATATACTTACATACAAGGAAATGCTTCTGGAGTTTGCAAAAATCAGGGGACTGAAACGGAGGATAATTACCGTGCCAGTCATGACTCCTAAACTATCCTCCTACTGGCTTTATTTTATTACATCAACATCATACAGGTTAGCGGTAGCACTGGTCAACAGCATGAAAACTGAAGTCATATGCCGAGACGCCAGTATTAACGGGATACTCGATATAAAACCTTCAACCTACAGGGAATCGCTTACAAAAGCTTTTGGCAGGATAGAAAACAATGAAATCGTTTCAAGCTGGAAAGATTCACTGGTGAGCGGGAGATTGAATTTTCATATTTCCGAATTTATAAATGTTCCGGATTTCGGATGTTTTAAGGATGAAAGAAAAGCTTTAATAACTGACAAAAGGAAAACAGTTGAGAAAATATGGGGGATAGGCGGAAATAATGGCTGGTACAATGCCGGATACCTATGGCAGTTCAGGGGTTTTATCGATAAACTGGCCGGGGGAGTAGGCCTGAGGCGAGGCAGAACCAGCCAGACCGAATTAAATGCCGGCGATGCTCTTGACTTCTGGAGGGTTTTATATTCCAACAAGGAAGAAGGGAGACTGCTTCTTTTTGCTGAAATGAAATTACCCGGCGAAGCCTGGCTTGAATTCAGTATCCATGATAACGAATTAACCCAGACCGCCACCTTCAGGCCAAGGGGGCTGGCCGGAAGATTCTACTGGTATTCAATGTACCCTTTTCATGGTATAATTTTCAGCGGCATGTTAAAAAGCTTAACCAGGCACGAAAAGAAAAAACACCTGCAGGCTGCAAATGATCAGACGCTCTGAAAATATTCCCGCCAGAATCCCTGAGCCGGCCGAATCCGGCATATCCCAGCATATCACTGTAGAGGGATCAGCCATCAGAAGGCCTTCGCTGGCACTGGTACCTGCAGATGAGCCTTTTTTCCGTCCTTGTCCTTTTGCGCAGAAGCATAAATATGATGTTTATCTTTTTGCACATATTCGTATACAATAAAATTTAAAAAGAGGCTGCTTTTCTGAGCCAGCCTCTTTCATGTTTACACCATTTAAAAAATTATCACTGCAAAAATTTCTTCATAATTTATATGAGATTTCTTCAATCCTTATTCAACCACAATTGGCAACAGCACTGCATCAATAACATGAATGATGCCATTGGAGGCTGAGATGTTAGCAGGACCTATTTTCGCGGTGCTTCCGATTGCGGTAATCCCGCCATTACTATCCACTGAGAATTCCTTACCAAGGAGAGTTGTGATGGACCGCGACCGTACCGGGGGAACCACGCTGTTTGCAGCCCGACGACCATCCGTAACGTGGTACAGGAGGACATCCAGAACGAGTTCGGCTGGAAGATCGGAAATTTCATCAATTCCAAGAACACCGTATAGCGCGGTAAAGGCGTCATTCGTAGGGGCAAATACTGTGTACTGATCGGTTCCGTTCAGGAACAGATCCACCAGACCGGCGTCCAGCTCACTGTCAACATAAGCAAGGGCTTCAACAAGCTCAGTGAAACCGGCCTTTATAGCGATAGCAGCAATGGAAGCTTCTTCAGGAGCCGGAGCAGCCTGAGCACGCCCTCTTTTTAGTTCAGCCAAATCAGAAGTTTCTGCTTCAGCCATAGAAACTGAATCGTCTTTGTCACACGATACGGCAATAAGTGCCAGGGCAGACAATAACAAAGTATTTAAAATCATCTTACGCCCGAAAATTTCAGAAATTTTGTTTTTCATAATGTTTAAGTTTTAGTTTAAAATTGTATTATAAACATCAAACAAATTTTTTTGTTCAAATATTTATATTTTTTCTTAAACATTAATAAAAAATTTCAGCATTCTTGCATGTCTGTCGAAAGAATTGATAAAACTTTATCCGGTTGCTGAAATGCGAAAGAAAATACAGCCATGCTGATCTTCGGATTGAAAATACTGCTGTATTACCTTGGTTATAAACAGATAGCATATATAAGCTTTGCGATAATCTTTATTTATATCGTCTTTAAATACACTGGATCAGACAGAAGGAAAAACAGCCGTGATTGCCGTTAGGCGGGGAATTCCGGAATTAAAATGCGGGAGCGTAATTTGGATAAATCAATTATTAATATCTGCGAACAACTATTTAAAATATTTGTCTTTTTTTTCATAAGGGGCAGTTATATAAAGAAAACGAAGTCATAACCTTAAACTTAAAGTTGAATATCATGGAAACAATAAATATTCAATTAATGTATCCATTCATTTCAGCAGTAAAATCCTTTTCACTCTTTCTGGTTATTGCTGGTTTGATGTTTACAGCGATTTCATGTAGCGATGATGATGATGAAGCTCCGGCAGTTACTGATGAGTTTACCACAACTCTCAGCGGTGCTAATGAAAATCCTCCTAATGACTCAAATGCGTCGGGAACGGCTAACCTTGTGTATAACAGGGATACAAGAATATTTGAGATAGTGGTAGAATATACCGGTATTGATGCAATTGGTGCCCATATTCACGTTGGTGCAGAAGATGTTAACGGACCTGTTGTCTTTGGTTTTGATCCGCCGGATTCACCTATCAATTATACATCCGAGCAGCTGGATGCTCAACAGGAGTCAGACCTTTATGATGGATTATATTATGTGAATATTCATTCACAAGCGTATCCTGCCGGAGAAATCAGAGGTCAGCTTACCCAGGAATAGATCTCCAGGATATGTCATTAGAATACAATGTTTTTTAATAGAAATGAGATGGCTTAATACGATGTGATAAATTCATCACATCATTATAATGATTTAATCCATGTTCGAAATTAATTGTTTGGTAATTTAACGTAAATGCCTAATTTCAAAGCTATTAGCTGACATCTAAATTAAATCCTTATGAAACGAAAAATGATTAATTTAAGCTTTCTGGCGCCAGGAGCCATTTTACTGTCATTTATCCTCTTGTCCTGCGAGAAGGATGCTCTGATGTCTGCCGATACAACACCGGCAGAAAGTAATGATCTGAATGGCCCGGGTAACACCATATGTGGCAACGTTGAAGAATTTGGTCTGATAACGTTATATTCAGAGCAAATGGAAGATTTTGATGTGGGTTCCGTATTTGTTTCAAACGACCAGGACAACCTGTATGTCCAATATGTGACTTCCGGTGACTGGTACCTGGATGAAATATTTGTACATGTAGTGGACGATGAACCGGACTCATTTCTGCAACCGGGCCTGGCACCTTTTTCCAGTACCGAGCTTTACCTGTTAACCAGCTACACATTGGTCATACCGCTTGAACTACTTGACTTTGATGTCGTCTGTAGTGAGACTGACCTCTGGATCAAGGCGCATGCCGCAATTGTAAAGGTGGTTGATGATGAAGCTGTTGATTTTCTCACCGCCTATGGCGGAGATTTTAGGGGATCCGAAATATCCCACAGATGGTACGGTATTATCCAATACTCAGTCCAGTGTTGTGACGAAGAACCTGAAAGGTGCCTGGAGTTTAAAGGTGAAACAGCATGGGCTGCAGGTGACCGCTTTACCCAACGGGGCAGCTGGGCAACATATACTCCATATCTTTACGATGCAACAGTACCACTCTACGCCGGTCAGCACCATGAAGCCGGAACTGTGCAATTATCGGCACCCGCTGGCGGGTTGGTTACTATCACAATTGAACTTGATGAGGACTGGTATTTTGCTGATGTCAGCGAAAATGTAAAGATCCAGGATTATTCCGGGCCACCTTCGGGCAATCCGACGCCGGGCCGTTTTGACTGGAAATTTACGGCAGCCGGCCAGACCTTCACTGAAGCAGTTCCTGAAAACAATTACTACGGAGTGCATGTTGGAGCAGGCCGGTGGGTTGAAGTTGATTGTGAGGAGTGAGTTACGGGAACCGGGAAAATATGTCTTAATTAAATAATAAGAGAATGGCAACAGTAAATGTATACCTTAATTTTAAAGGCAATTGTGAGGAAGCCTTTAATTTCTATAAAAATGTGCTCGGTGGTGAATTCTCGTACCTTGCAAGGTATTCAGAAATGCCTTCACATGAGGAAATGCCGCCTGTTTCCGATGATGACAGCAACAAGATAATGCATATGAGCCTTCCCATAAGCAAGGAAACTGTTATTATGGGCAGTGACTATCTTGATTCCTGGGGCCCGCCACTGGTCGTTGGCAACAACACTTCTCTTTATTTGGATGTAGCCAGCAAACAGGAGGCCGACAAGGTATTTGACAGCCTTTCAAAAGATGGTATTGTTACCATGCAAATGGGCGATACCTTTTGGGGAGCATATTTCGGGAGCTTAACCGACAGGTTTGGCATAAACTGGATGATAGGCACAGAGCTGTCGGAGGAGAAATAAAAGCCTTCGTTTAAACAACAATACAGCTGCTATTATAGCACCTGACATGCAGGATTAAGATAGCTCTAACAATTATAGAGCATATAAAGGCTGTACCCTGTGGCACAACATAGTATGGGGAAAGTACTTGCAGATATTCTTGCCTCGACCTGAAAAATCTTCATATAATAAAACTACAACCGTTCCCGGTCAGGCGGAACCAAAATCCTCTGCCGGAATCCACATTATGTCATCAAGACCATATACGACCTGATAAGACCTGGCAATAACCTGTATAAGAGCACAGTCCGGTGAGAGCATGAAGGATTCCATTTGGGGATGCCTCTTCAGATGCGCCATGAAAGCCGCCTGGTTCTCTTCTTTGCTGATATTCTCAGTGTGTCCGATGACTGTCAGTACCACCTTTTCCTTCAGGCCTTTCATATTAACATGCTCATCTTCAATGAGAACAGCCACCTTGCGGTTATTCATGAGATTCCGGTACTTGAGTGTGTTGCGATAGGTAGCAAAGACCAGGCGGCGGAAACCATCCACCGGCGTTATTGCTACCAAACTCGCATGTGGCTGGCCATCACCCTCTGTTGCCAATACAGCAAACCTGCTGGTCTGAATGACGCCATTGATAAATTCCTTCATTGTGCTCTGTTTATTCATCTCTCGTGCCTTTAACTTACATTATCGGAATAGAATTCTTTGATCCTGTATGGTGATACACCGGTTTCATATGCCATCACTAACGCAATATTCAACAGTTGCTGCCTGATAACTCCATTTTGAATAAATCTTCTGGCAGAAGTGGTCACAGCCAGGGGCAGTTTAATGAACCGTCCTTTTCTTCTGAGCTTCTTTTGTATCTCAAGGTCCTCCATTACGGGAATATCCTTATATCCTCCTATTTCATCAAAGATAGTTTTTCTGACAAAGATGCCTTGATCACCCCATGTCAGATATGTGTTATTTATCCTGGTGAAGCAGGCAAGAAAATTCAAAATCCGGTTCTTATCGTCAAACTTTGCATAAAAGCTGCCTCCCTTTACTTTATTATCGCCCATAGCTTTTTCAATAGCCTGAATTCCCTTTTCGGGCAGTTTGGTGTCAGCATGCAGGAAAAGCAATGTTTTGCCCATCGCGATACTGGCACCCTTGTTCATCTGAAGTGCCCTGCCTTTTTCCGATGTGACTATCTTTATGTCACGATATGTTATACATTTTGCCAGAGTATCATCGGTACTGCCACCGTCTGCAATAATAATTTCATAATCCCCTTCCTGGTCCGCCAGGTTTTCAAGTAAGGCGCTTATGGATTTCTCCTCATTTAAAACCGGAATTATTATGCTCACCATAAGAGGGTTGTCAAAACAGGTAATATCATATAAAATTAAGATTCTTATTTGTAAAACCCGCATCATCCTTCGGCAGATACAATAAAATAAATAAACCATGCGGGTTTGACTTCGTCGATCTCAGATGCATTAATTTTTAGCAATAGATAGCAGCAGATGTGACATTCATGAGAGTGAAATACTGAATACGAAACGAGTCATTAAATTGATAACCATACTTTATAAACATGAAATTTTACAGGCAGGGCTTATATTAAGAGGTTTTTTTGTAAATTGTATTGTTGTTGCCTGCCGGCGATCAATATCCATGCGGTTTAATCCAACTGAGAAGACATAAAATCAATTTTATGCTATGAACATTGAAAAGAAAGCAAATCCATCTCTGAGTTCAGCAGAGCAAATCAAAATACTCAGTAACCATGAAAGAAAATACAATAGTATTCCGGAATTCCAGAAAAAACTCTCTGAAACCCACCTTTATCCGTTGAATTCCACGAAAGTGGAACTAATGCAGGTAAATACCGGCAAACTATGCAACCAGGAATGCATTCACTGTCATGTCGATGCCGGTCCGCAACGGGAGGAGATTATGACCAGGGAGACCATGCAGCATTGCCTGGATGCGATGAATAAAACAGTTATAAGGGAAGTGGATATAACCGGGGGCGCCCCGGAAATGAATCCTTATTTAAAATGGTTTGTTGAAGAATGTTCACGGTCGGGAATAAAGGTGATGGTGCGCTGTAACCTGACGATTTTAACACTTGAAAAATATGCTGATCTGCCCGCATTTTATGCAAGCCATGATGTACATCTTGTTTGCTCCCTTCCTTGCTATTCAGCAGTCAACACAGACCTGGTAAGGGGAGACGGGGTTTTTAAAAAGTCCATCAGAGCATTGAAAATTTTGAATATGGCAGGTTACGGCAACACTGAAAAAAACCTTGTTCTTGACCTTGTTTACAATCCCTCCGGTGCATTTTTACCCGAACCTCAGAAATGCCTTGAAAATCAGTTCAGAAAGATTCTTCTTGATAAATTCGGTATCCGGTTCAACAGTCTTTACGCGCTCACCAACATGCCTGTCGGCCGCTTTCTGGAATATCTTACAGGCAGCGGTAGTTATGAAGAATATATGAGCCGGTTGTGCAATGCCTACAATCCCTCTGCTGCTGAAAAAGCGATGTGCAGAAACATGATTTCAGTGGGATGGGATGGTTATCTGTATGACTGTGATTTTAATCAGATGCTGGATTTAAAAATAAACACAGAAGATAATCATATCAGCCGGTTCAATGCGAAGTCACTTGACATGCGTGAAATAATCCTGAACCGGCATTGTTTTGGATGTGCCGCAGGTGCCGGTTCCAGTTGCGGAGGAGCCACCGATTTATAACTTTTGTTGGGTGTAAACGGGATGTGCCGCAGGCGCCGGTTCCAGCTGCGGAGGAGCCACCGATTTATAACTTTCAATTGGGCGCAAACGGGATGTGCCGCAGGCGCCGGTTCCAGCTGCGGCGGAGCCGCCGATTTATAACTTTCACGCGAAAACGGATAAAACGCTTATAATACAAATATGTCAGGGGATAACAGTGAAAGGGCATTGATGATCTTTGTTAGAAATCCCGTCCAGGGAAAAGTGAAAACCAGGCTTGCCAATACCATCGGGGAAAAAAAGGCCCTTGCCGTATACAATGACCTGCTGGCATATACCCTTAATTCAACCAGGGGTGCGGACTGTCATAAAGTTGTTTTTTATTCGGATTTTGTTGATAATAATGATATCTGGAATCAAACTGTTTTTAACAAAAAGGTTCAGTTTGGGAGAGATCTGGGAGAAAGAATGAAAAACGCATTCAAAACAATGTTTGGGCACGGGTTTCAAAAAGTTGTAATAATCGGGAGTGACTGCCCTGAAATTAGTCCGGCTTTAATAATCAATGCCTTCGGGATGCTGGATTATACAGATGTGGTAATAGGGCCTGCCACAGATGGCGGTTATTATTTACTTGGACTAAAACAGATGCACGATGCCCTGTTTGAAAAAAAATCATGGAGTACCTCACTCATCCTTAGTGAAACGATTGGTGAACTAAATGCAAGGAGCATCCCGTTTTTACTCCTGCCGGAACTTTCGGATGTGGATGAGGAGAAAGATCTGCTGGATAATGACAAACCCCGACTTATCAAAAACACATAAACTGAAGCTTTTCCTTTGCGGGGATGTAATGACCGGCCGGGGAATTGATCAGGCATTGCCGCATTCAGTTGATCCGGTCCTTTACGAATCCCACATTAAGGACGCCCGGGATTATCTCTGGCTGGCTGAACAGACCAACGGAGATATAGATATACCCGTTCCCTATCATCATATATGGGGTGATGCTCTGAAAGTATGGGAAGAAAATGCCCCGGATTTGAGAATTATCAACCTTGAAACCAGCATAACTACCCATGATGAACCATGGCCGGATAAAGGCATCAATTACCGCATGCATCCCGGAAATGTAGAAGTTTTGAGTGCTGCCGGTATTGATCATTGCAGCCTGGCGAACAACCACACAATGGATTGGGGATACCAGGGACTGAGGGAAACAATGCAAACTCTGGACCAAGCCACCATAAAATACTCCGGTGCAGGAAACAACGGGCATGAAGCAGGCAAGCCCTCATTATTGGAAACTGACAACAGGCGGGTTCATGTTTTCTCCTATGGCTCCCCATCCAGTGGAATACCTTTATTGTGGGCTGCAAATAAGGATGTGCCCGGTATTAATTTATTGACCGGCCTGAATAAAAAAGCGATCGGGAACATAAAACACCAGGTGGACCTGGTCAAAGACACAGGCGACACAGTGGTCTTTTCCATTCATTGGGGTGGCAACTGGGGTTATACGATATCAGTGAAACAAAAAGAATTTGCCCGCCGGTTAATAGATGAAGCCGGAGTGGATGTAATTTTTGGCCATTCGTCACATCATCCCATGGGTATTGAAGTATATAACGGCAAACTGATCATTTACGGGGCAGGTGATTTCATCAACGACTATGAAGGGATAATCGGCCATCAGCATTATCGCGGGGAATTGTCTTTAATGTATTTTCCGCAAATTGATGCCGGTAACGGAAAACTAGAGTCAATGAAATTAGTGCCTATGGAAATGAAGAAATTCCGTCTCAACCTGGCAGAGGTCAATGATGCGGTATGGCTTCAAAAAATGCTTAATCGTGAGGGAGAACAATTGGGAACAGGAATGCGAATGGATAGTGAAAATTCCCTATGGATGGAATGGTGATGCCCGGTCTCTTATTTGGAATGCGGAAAAGGAAGTTTAATTAATGTATTACTCCTGTTTTTTTTGTGTGCCCCGGCTGATTTATTCCAATCCCCTATCCCCTGTGGCATAACTTGCTATAGGGGCAGTACTTGCATATGTCCCTGTCCCCTGCCTGGGAAAAGCCAATCTTCGGGTCAAAGAGCTCCGCCATAACCGCCTCAAGCCCGGCCTCAAACTCGTTCCTGTAATCGGCGAAATCCCAGACAGGATTAGCAACGTTGCCTCCGGGTTTCTGCGAGATTACAAGAGGCTGATCGCCAAAGAATTTCCTTACCTGGTAAAGCACCGGGCTTACCCGCGGCTTATTGCCCGAGTTCTCAAGATACAGCCATGCATAGAAGAAAGTCTGGAATACCGCCTTGCGTCTTTTTGAATCGCCCCTTTCAAAAAGCGACTGCACAGTTTTAAAATCGGCATCGTCTCCCCCGGTCTTGTAGTCCACCACCCTTACCATGCCAGGAACCAGGTCAACCCTGTCGATAAACCCGCCGGTCCTTACATTGAACCTCTCCCCTTCCCGTCCCACCGGGATCTTCCCGAAATACTTCTTCTCAAGGGCCTCGATGGTGAAAGGAACCAGCTTGCGATCCACTAACAGTAACTGCCTGAGGTAAGTAACAAGCACCCCTGATATTATCAGGTTTATACCGGTCAGCTGTTCACCTCCAACAACACTCCCACCCTCCTTCAGCACCCCGCTGAACGCATCCCTTACATAACTCTCAATTCCCTCGTTATCCGCCAGCAAAGCGTCTATGTCAGCCGCCTGTATCTCTTTCCCCGTAAAGGGGGTGTACATCAGCTGGGCAGCAGTATGCAAAAGATTCCCGAAGGCAGCCATGTCAATTTCCCCGGTAACTGTATCCGGCTCAGGCAACCTGGCGATATAACGAAAATAAAACCTCAGCGAACAATCCATGTACGAGTTGATCGCCGCGGCCGAAAGGTATTTGCCATCAGGCCCGGCATCGGTATACTCCATCAGCCGGCTCATGATGCCGTCAGTCTTTTCAATAAGCACCGGCCTTTCTTCCGGCTGCATCAGGTTAAAGGCAAGGCTCCGCTCCCTGATATTGAACCTGCTGCTGAATTTCAGCTGATAAATAAACCGGCTCATCTCCCCTGTAAACAGCCCTTCACTCCTTGTATTATAAACCAGCGTCATACGGCGGGTCCTCTGTAACAGCCGGTAGAAGTAATAGGCATAAACGGCATCCTGCTGCTCGCTCCCCGGCAGCCCGTAAGCCTTCCGGAGAGTATAAGGAATAAAAGATGAGCCCGAATGCCTGGCGGGGAAAACCCCCTCATTGACCGACATCCATATCACATTCTCAAAGTCAAGCGCCCGCGTCTCAAGCACACCCATCACCTGCACACCCCCCAGCGGTTCGCCATAAAAAGGAACCCTGATGCCCGAGAGCACCTTTTTTAAAAGCTTCGTCAGCGTGTCAAACCGCAGGGTGGTCTGCGATTCATCCAGAATATCCCTTAGTCGCCCGATCCCGGTATATACACGGAAGATAAATTCCCTTTCGGGGAAGGAAACGCTGCCGCCATCGTCACCGCCGCCGTTATCATGCTGGTGTTTCACAATAAACATCAGCAAATCAATAAGATACCCGGTGAACAGTATATCAGCCGGTGCCCTGCGAAAAACCAGTCGGCCGAACTCCGAGGAGCCAAGCAGCGATTCACTCACATACACCAGGTTCTTCTCCCTGATCTCCTTGATTATGCCCGCCGTTATGCTGTCATCCTTTTCCGCATAATCCGGATGCTGAAGCAGGGCCAGCACATCCTTGTAATGGAACATCAGTCCGGCATCACCCTTGCTCCGGGAATCTGCCTTCCTGGACACGTCCCCGTTGCGTGAATTTTTATGCA
>SLJO01000194.1 GCA_007135095.1 Bacteroidales bacterium
AAATCCTGAGGTTTCAGAGATTCATAAATGCCATTTCCCAAAATAAGCCTGCAATCAGGAATGCGCTTATGCTGACAATGGAATCAAAGTATTCTCAACCATTGAATGTATTTACAAAAGAATTTCAGAATGCTTTAAAAACAATTGATCCATTTGACCGTTATGAAAATATATACAGATATCTGCCAGAAAATATTGATCCTGTCCAGGCCTTGTTCTACTGCGATACGCAAATAATCTTAAAAGACACCTTTTTCGAAAAGGTTGATAAATCAACAATGGCCAATTCTATGGAGGTCAGAGTACCCTTTTTAGACAAGGATCTGACTGAATTTATGCTGAGTGTTCCTGCCGGCCTGAAAGTTAAGAATGGAATAAAAAAATACCTTTTCAAAAAAGCAATGACTGGAATAGTTCCTGACAAAATATTGTATGGAAAAAAAACCGGATTCAGTGTGCCATATGGATATTGGCTGAGAACTTCATTGTCACAATATTTTGTAGGTCAGATAGAAACAAAGAAAGTCTCTGATTATCTCGATAAAAAAGAAATATTTCGTTTGTTCTCGTTGCATAAAGAAAATAAGGGTTATTATGGATTTTTACTTTGGAAAACTTTAATACTGGCCATCTGGTTAAACAAGCAGGATTGAAAAAGAAAAATATTCTCTTTGTCGGTGCTTTTAACAATAATACACTTGACGGAAGTACAGGCGGGCAGCTTTTTGCCTGCACCTCATTGCTTGATTCTGAATTGAGCCTGTTATACAATTTTATTAAGATTGATTCAACTGCAGATACAGTTCCTGCCCCGCCTGTTTATAAGAGACTTCTCAAAGCTGCCAGCAGGGTTTTTAAATTAATTTTTAATTTAATTTTTAAGAGGATTGACACAGTACTTATTTTCTCTAGCGCCAAGTTAAGTTTCATTGAAAAAGGGATGATGGCATTTTTATCCCGGGTTTTCAAAAAAAGAGTGGTTTTTGCACCGCGATCAGGACTTTCTCTCGAAGATTATGAATCATCTCGTTTTATGAGATGGTTCATGCCACAAGTCATAACTTCATCAACTTTTATTATTTGTCAGGGTGAAATCTGGAAGGAATTTTACAAAAAGATAAGCAAGGTTAATGATGACAAATTCATAGTTATTAACAACTGGATAGATGTTAAGGATTATACCGAGAGTATAAAACCCAGCAACGACAAGAATAAAATTCCAGTAATTATTTATATTGGGTGGCTTGAAGAACATAAGGGGATTTATGATTTACTTTATTCCCTGAAAAATTTATATGACAAAGGAAGAGAGTTTAATTGTCATATTTATGGCAGCGGCTCACTTTACAGAAGTTGCAAAAATTTTATAGAGGCTAATTTTACTAATGATTGTGTTTCATTGAGAGGATGGGCCAGCCATAAAATAAAACTTAAAGCATTATGCTCTGCTGACATCTATGTCTTGCCTTCACATTTTGAAGGGTTTCCAAATGCTCTGTTAGAGGCCATGGCCTCTGAAATTGCTGTTATTGCGACAAATGTCGGAGCAGTAGAAGATATAGTTATTGATGGTTTCAATGGACTTCTAACAGAGAGCCATAATCCGGCAAAATTAGCTCAAAAAATAGAATCTCTCATTTTAGAACCTGATAAGAGAGCTCAATATGCAACTGAGGCAAAAAGGACAGTTTTTGAGAGGTTTACTGTAGAAATAGCAATAGAAAAACTTAAAATAATACTTTAATTTATTGTGAAACAAATCCTTCAATCTTTTAGAACTGGCGAAACTTCGCTTGAAAATGTACCCGCCCCCATAGTTAGCCGCGATTCTGTATTAATTCAAACTACGCATAGTTTAGTGTCATTGGGCACTGAGCGTATGCTGGTTGAGTTTGGGAAATCCAACCTTATTGCAAAAGCCCGCCAACAACCTGATAAAGTTAAGCAGGTTCTGGATAAAATTAAAACTGAAGGTTTATTACCCACACTCGAAGCAGTGTTCAACAAACTTGAGCAGCCATTACCACTTGGTTATTGCAATGTAGGTAAAGTAATAGATATTGGAATTGGAGTTTCGGAGTTTGCAATTGGTGATCGGGTCGCATCAAATGGTCCGCATGCTGAATTTGTAAGTATACCTAAAAACCTGGCAGCTAAGATTCCTGATAATATTACTGATGTAGAAGCTACATTCACCGTTATTGGTTCCATTGGCCTTCAGGGAATCCGACTTTGTGAACCCACTTTTGGAGAAACTATTGTAGTAACGGGTTTGGGTTTAATTGGTTTACTTGCTTCACAATTATTGATAAACAATGGTTGCCGCGTTATAGGAATTGATATTGATAAAGAAAAATGCGCGATAGCAGAAAAATGGGGAGTAATTACTGTCAATCCTGCGTCAGGAGACGATCCTGTAAAAGCTGTTATGGAATTTACAAGAGATGTAGGAGCAGACGGAGTTATAATTACGGCTTCAGCTAAAAACAACGATATTATCTCACAGGCCGCCCTAATGAGCCGTAAGCGCGGACGTATTATACTGGTGGGTGTTATTGGCCTGCAATTAAACCGGTCTGAATTTTATGAAAAGGAACTTAAGTTCCAGGTATCTTGTTCTTACGGACCAGGGCGTTATGATGAAAACTATGAGCAAAAGGGAAATGATTATCCTCTACCATTTGTGCGCTGGACCGAAAAACGCAATTTTGAAGCAATCCTGCATTCTATAAGTTTTGGTCAACTTAAAGTCAAAGAACTAGTCTCTGAGGTAATTGATCTGAATGATTACCAGAGGATATATAAAAATATTGGACAAAGCAAGTCAATTGCATCTATTCTTAAATACCCAAATATTGGAATAAATGAGATTTCTAAGAACACAATTGTTCTTAGTGATAAGAATTTTTCACGCTCAAAAGCTGTTATAGGTATAATCGGGGCAGGTAACTTCACAAATATGACCATGCTCCCTGCCCTGAAAGGATCAGGTGCCGAACTGAAATATATTGCATCCAAAGGTGGAGTAACTGGTACAGTGCTCGCTAAAAAATATGGTTTTTCTCACAGTACCACTGACTAC
>SLJO01000191.1 GCA_007135095.1 Bacteroidales bacterium
AAAATGCACTGTGGATCAGGTTCACCCGGAGATTGGTTTTTTTATTCAGGCCTGCCGGCATTTTTTGTCCGGCCGGTTAAACTTTAACGGAGTTATATTTTTCTTCGCTGGCGGCTTCAAAATTAAATGCCTTTCTGATCCTCTCCACCTCATCGAGCTTCTCCCATGCGAACATTTCCACGGTTTTATAATGGTGCGGACTCCCGTTTATTACCTTGGCATAGGTATCCTCATCGGTGTAGTAAACCTCGACCTCGGCCTTGTAGGGACTTCTGCCGAAATGACCATAGGTGGCGGTCTTTTGGAATACCGGGTTTTTCAGTCCCAGGCGCTTTATTATGGAATAAGGCCTGAGGTCAAAAAGTTCAAGCACCTTTGCTGCTATTTTATCATCGCTCATGTCGACTGCGGCAGTGCCGAAAGTATTGATATACAGTCCGACGGGATCGGGCACGCCTATGGCATATGCCACCTGCACGAGCATCTCGCCAGCTATTCCGGCGGCCACCATATTCTTAGCAATATGCCTTGCTGCATATGCAGCTGAACGGTCAACCTTCGAGGCATCCTTGCCGGAAAATGCACCGCCGCCATGAGCTCCCCTGCCGCCGTAGGTGTCGACAATGATCTTTCGCCCGGTGAGTCCGGTATCTCCGTGCGGGCCTCCCACGATAAATTTCCCTGTGGGATTTACAAGCAGCCGGAATCCGTTGTCAAAAAGCAGGCGGACCCTCTCGGGCAGGCTTGTGGCTTTTCTCACCCGGGGGATAAGGATCTTTATCAGGTCTTCCTTGATGCGTTTCTGAATCTGAGCATCGGTGCCTTCCATGGGGTCATGCTGTGTTGAGATAACTATGGTATCAATCCTGCTTGCAACATTATTGTCATCATACTCGACGGTGACCTGTGCTTTTGAATCGGGGCGCAAATAGCTCATGTGCCTCCCTTCGTGTCTTATAGCTGCCAGTTCCTTCAGCAGCACATGGGCCAGTTCAACAGGCAGGGGCATAAAATTCTCCATTTCATTCACTGCATAGCCAAACATCATGCCCTGGTCGCCGGCACCCTGGTTCTCAATATCCTCACGTTCAACGCCCATGCTGATATCGGGACTCTGCTCATGAATGCAGGATATCACACCGCATGATTCAGCTTCAAACTTGTAATCGGCCTTTACATAACCTATCTGCCTGACCGTCTCCCTGGCCACCTTTTGTATATCAACATAACCCTCGGTTTTAACCTCGCCCCCGCAAATAATAAGGCCGGTTGTTACCATTGTTTCGCATGCAACCTTGGATTCGGGATCATGCCTTAGAAACTCATCGAGCAAGGCATCGGATATCTGATCTGCAATTTTGTCCGGGTGTCCTTCCGACACCGACTCGGATGTAAATAAATAGCCCATAATTTTAAAGATTTTTAATTAATAAAACGATAACCGAAGGGGCAGAGTTTGGCGATTGGCAGATTGGATATACATTTTAGCATTTTTTTTTGTGGTTGCAATCAGTCAAATCTTTCCACCAGGTTTATATACGTAAATATATAGAGATTATTTGTTCCAATCAAAATTATTTTTTTTCCGGCAAAGAATTCCTTTGGCCTCCATATATACCGGGCATTAAAAAAAACCCTTGCCCGAGCGTCATACAACGGATCACCCTGTAAGTTCCTGGAAAATGCTTTCCAGGGTTTTTTCTTCTTTCTGCAGCGAAAGAACGGTGATGCCCCTTTTAACTGCAAAGGCAAACACACTGGCACGGACATCATCATCGGAACTGCTTTCTATTGTCCATGTTTTGCCGCCGGCATTCCTGACCTTTTCCGCCCCTGGTATTTCCATAAGTTCCTCCCCGTCCAGGTCAATATCAAACTCAACTGTTACAAGCTGCTTTTTGAGCCGGCTCAGCCTGGAAATATTTTCCCTGGTGTCATCGGCCACGATCTTCCCCGACTTTATAATGATTATCCTGTCACATATTGCCTCCACCTCCTGCATGATATGGGTGGACAGCATGACCGTCTTCTTTTCCCCGGTTGCAGCAATAAGATTTCGTATCCCGACAATCTGGTTTGGATCAAGCCCCCCGGTGGGCTCATCAAGTATCAGCACATCGGGGTCATTTATCAGCGCCTGGGCCAGACCCACACGCTGCCGGTAGCCTTTTGAAAGAGCCGCTATTTTTTTGTGCTGTTCCCTGGCAAGACCGGTGAGTCCGATTAGCTCATCAACCCTGGCCCGCGGTTTTTTCAGCTTATAAAGCCCGGCAACAAACCGCAGGTACTCCTTTACATACATTTCGGTATAAAGCGGGTTATTCTCAGGAAGGTATCCGATCCTTTCCCTGACAGCCAGGGAATCCTCCATGACATCCACGCCGTTAACAAAAACCTTTCCCGAGGTGGCCGGAATGATGCCTGTCATAATGCGCATCATGGTTGTTTTGCCGGCACCATTCGGGCCCAGAAACCCCAGGACCTGTCCGTTACCAATGTTAAAGGAAACATCATCCAGTGCCAGCTGGCTGCCATATGACTTAGTTACATTTCTTACCTCTACCGGCATAATAAAGACTATTTATGAAGCGGCTAAATTATAAAATTCCCGGGATAAAATATTTTGTCAGGATTTTTCCTAACTTAATGCCCTTGTCGGTGTTAATATTTAAATATAATTCACGGGGCCCGTTCGCGGGTAAAATGCTGCCGGGTAACCGGCAGAAACAAAAACACAGATGTTATGGATATTGACCGCACAAAGCTGAAAGCCGTTCCCGGCACTAAAATAGAACTCAAGGATTTCGATACCGGCTATGCCGGCAATTTCAAATCACCCGGAAAGGCACGCAAAAAACTCAGGGAAGATGTAAAAAGAACATCCAGGCTGCAGGACAGGCTCTATGCAGAGAACCGCCATTCGGTGCTGGTTATTTTCCAGGCCATTGATGCAGCAGGCAAAGACGGTACAATCAAGCATGTAATGTCAGGCATTAACCCCCAGGGGTGCTCTGTATTCAGCTTCAAGACACCTTCGCAGGAAGAGCTGGATCACGATTTCCTCTGGCGCACCACCCTTCACATGCCCCGCAGGGGCAAGATAGGTATATTCAACCGTTCATATTACGAAGAGGTGCTTATAGCCAGGGTGCATCCGGAATTTATTCTCAAACAGAATATTCCGGGCATTTACCGGACAGGCGATATCGACACTGAATTCTGGGAGAAGCGTTACCGCCATATAAACAATTTTGAAAAACATCAGACTGACAGCGGTACGGTCATCCTGAAGTTTTTCCTTCATCTTTCAAAAGAGGAACAAAAGGCCCGGTTCCTCTCGCGTATCAATAAAGCCAATAAAAACTGGAAATTCACCATCGGCGACATTACTGAAAGGAAGATGTGGGATGCCTACCAGGAAGCATTTGAAACGGCAATAAATAAAACCTCTACCAGCTGGGCTCCGTGGTATATCATTCCGGCCGATAAAAAATGGTTCATGCGTGCTGCCGTTTGTGATATACTCGTTGATACACTGGAAAAACTTGATTTGAAATACCCTGAAGTCAGTCCCCGCCAGAAGCAGGAGCTGATCCAGGCAAAGGAAATGCTGCTCGGTGAGGAAGATCAGCCCTCTAATACATAACCGAGCTTATGGAAGAAACTCCAACACGGGGGTTCACGGCCATAACAGGGATGCGGGCACTGTTTGCTATTATTTCCTGTTCGGGAAGCCCAAGCACAAAATCGGTCATGTTCATCCCCTTGGTGGTGGTTATAAGTATAAGGTCGGCATCTATTTCCTGTGCAAAAGCGATGGTTTGATTTCCGAAATTACCTGATTTTTTCGTCACATGTATCTTATAGTCAATATTGTTCTGGATCAGATACCTGACTGCAAAGTTCTGGTTTGCATTAACCATTTTGCTGATTGCCTTGTCGGTTGTTGGCGGTTTTAAAAGATGGACCCTTGAGTTGAAATATTTCCCCAGGAAGATCGCCCAGTAAAGTTTCTCCCTTGTTTCAGCCTTGAAATCGATGGGAAACACTATATCGGTAAACCTGTGCTTGCCCGATGGCTTATCCTGCACTACCAGGAACGGGACTTTGCTTGGTGCAATAACTTTCAGGGCCCAGCTGCCTGTCAGCTTCTGCATTCCTTTTATCCCGTGCGTACCCATTATGACCATGCGGGCATCATTGTCGGAGGCATATTTGGCTATGGTATTAAAAATGGTACCGGCAAGGATTTCGCAACTGATCTTTATCCCGTGTTTTTCGTAAAATTCATCACATATGATCTGGAGCTTATTCTTTTTCTCTTCCCGCACATTGCTGTCACACCCTTTTTCCACGACATGCAAAAGGCGGATGGGGGATTCTGTATACTTTGACACTCTTAATGCATGTGCCAGGGCATTTTCTGATACAGGCGTGAAATCATAGGTAACAAGAAGGTCCTTTTCTGTTTTTTCCATAATATTATTGGCATTAATTGAGAGAAATATGGTTTTATTTATTCGGTTTACAACAGTGAACTTAAAATCAAGGACCTGGTATTCCACCGGCATATTGTGAAAACCCCGTAAACCGGGCAAATCAAAATAAGCTACCACTGTTTTACGCATTTGATGCCAAAAAGTTTATTTTTGCGTAATAATTTTTATAACCTGGATAAATCATGAGTTTAAAAAACAGAACAAGGATAAAAGAAGCACTTATTTCACCGGAATCCGACAAGGCAATCACGGTAAAAGGATGGGTAAGGACACGCCGTGGCAATAAGAAGATCGCGTTTATATCGCTAAATGACGGCTCCACCATAAATAACCTGCAGATAGTAGCCGATGTGCCTGCTTTCCCGGAAGATCTTCTAAGGCAGGTAACCACCGGGGCCTGCATTTCGGTTACCGGGAAGCTTACCTCCTCGGTTGGAAGCGGCCAGAGCGTTGAGATACTTGCAGAGACAATAGAACTTTACGGTGCGGCCGACCCGAACAGCTACCCGCTGCAAAAGAAGGGCCATTCGCTTGAGTTCCTCAGGGAGATTGCCCACCTCAGGCCCCGCACCAACACCTTCGGCGCAATTTTCCGCATACGTCATGCAATGTCTTATGCAATTCACAAATATTTTAATGATAATGGGTTCTTTTACCTGCATACCCCTATTATAACCGGTTCCGATGCTGAAGGCGCGGGCGAGATGTTCAGGGTTACCACTCTGGATATGCTGAACCCCCCGAAAACGGCTGACGGGAAGATCAATTTCAGGGAAGATTTTTTCGGCAAGGAGACCAATCTCACCGTATCAGGGCAGCTTGAAGGTGAGCTGGGGGCGCTTGCCTTGTCGGAGATATATACATTCGGCCCCACCTTCCGTGCTGAAAACTCAAATACACCCAGGCACCTGGCCGAATTCTGGATGATAGAGCCTGAAATGGCCTTTTATGACATAGATGACAACATGGACCTGGCGGAGGATTTTCTTAAATATCTAACCACCTACGCCCTTGAGCATTGCAATGACGACCTGCAGTTTCTCAACAACATGTACGACAAGGAGCTGCTCGGCAGGCTCAGTTCGGTAATAAATACAGATTTTGAACGCATTACCTATACCAGGGCCATAGATATACTTTCGGCGGCAGATGTGACATTCGAATTCCCAACCAGCTGGGGCTCGGACCTGCAGTCGGAGCACGAAAGATATCTTGTGGAAAAGCATTTTCAAAAGCCCGTAATAATCACCGGCTACCCTAAAAAGATAAAAGCGTTTTACATGAAGCAGAACGATGACGGAAACACCGTTCGCGCCATGGATGTGCTTTTCCCTAAAATCGGCGAGATAATAGGTGGTTCGCAGCGTGAGGATGATCTGCAGAAACTGGAAAGCCGGATATCGGAGCTCGGCATTCCCGCAGATGAGCTGGGCTGGTATCTTGACACAAGGCGGTTTGGCAGCGCACCTCATTCGGGATTCGGACTGGGCTTCGAGAGAATGATGCTTTTCATTACCGGAATGAGCAATATAAGAGATGTAATGCCCTTCCCCAGAACGCCCAAAAATGCTGAATTTTAACAAAATACCCGGTCAACACAAAATAAAACAGGGCGCGGAAAATAATTATCTTTAATAAATAATTCGTAAATTGCAGGTAGATATTTTTTGACAGTTGGAAGAATAATGGACGGGTGCTATGCTAAAACAAAGATTACAGCAAAAACTGCTACAGAAGCTTTCTCCGCAACAGATACAGATGATCAAGTTGCTGGAGATACCCACCATGCAATTAGAGCAGAGGATCAAGAAGGAGCTTGAGGAAAATCCCGTTCTCGAAGAGGAGGAATATGAAGACACCGAGGAAGCCCCCCAGGAGGAGCTGGACGGGAGTGAGGCCGATAATGACGACGAAGAGTTTTCCCTTGAAGATTACATAGAAGATGATGAGATTCCCACCTATAAGCTCAATACCAACAATTATTCAGACGATGACAAAAAACGGGATTTCCCCCTGGGATCATCAACCGGCTTTCAGTCTCATCTTGAAAGCCAGTTGGGTTTACGCTCGCTCACGGAAAAACAGGATCTGCTTGCCAAGTACATTCTGGGGAATATGGACGATGACGGCTATCTCAGGCGCAGGCTGGATGCCATCGTAGACGATCTATCCTTCACCCAAAACATAATAACCACCGAGGAGGAGCTGTATGAGATACTACTCATTGTGCAGGACTTTGATCCTCCCGGGATCGGGGCGCGTGACCTCCAGGAATGCCTGTTCCTGCAGATCGTCCGCAAAAACCAGTCCGAGCCCGCCGTGGCACTGGCACGAAAGATCATCAAAAACCATTTCCATGAGTTTACCAGGAAGCATTACGACAAGATCATAAAACGCATGAACATAACCGAGGATGAGCTCAAAATGGCCATTGATGAAATATTGAAGCTCAATCCCAGGCCGGGCAGTTCATACAGCGATCCCATGCAGCACTCGGCACAGCATATCGTGCCTGATTTCATACTGGACGTGAAGGACGGCGAGTTCATCCTCAGCCTAAATTCCCATAATGTTCCCGAGCTGCGTATAAGCCGCACCTATTCGGAAATGCTGGAAGGATATGCCAGGCAAAAGAACAGGCGGACAAAGGAGGACAAGGATACGATCAGCTTTGTTAAACAGAAGCTTGATTCTGCAAGATGGTTCATAGATGCAATTATTCAAAGGCAAAATACACTCCTGCTGACCATGAATGCCATCATTGATTATCAGAGGGAATACTTTGCAGACGGTGATGAGACCAGGCTGAAGCCGATGATCCTTAAAAATATCGCCGACAGGACCGGCCTTGATATTTCAACCATCAGCAGGGTGGCCAACAGCAAATACATACAGACCCATTTCGGCATATATCCGCTTAAGTCATTCTTTTCTGAAGGACTTCAACGCGATACCGGGGAAGAGGTCTCCACACGTGAAATAAAAAACATACTTGCTGATTGTATCAGCAGGGAAGATAAAAGAAAGCCCCTGACTGACGAGAAACTGGTGTCAATCCTCAGGGAAAAGGGTTATAACATCGCACGGCGTACCGTTGCCAAGTACAGGGAACAGCTTCACATACCGGTTGCCAGGCTCAGGAAGGAACTCTGATGCGCGGCAAAAATGCCCCGGCAGGACCCCTTTATTCCCGATAAACTGATTTTCTATTCCAATGAAGAAGCCATGGCAAGGATAATCTCGGTGATATTGCATCCTCTTATTATGCCTGCCGTAGGACTGCTTCTTCTCTTCAATTCGGGCACATACCTGGAATTCATGTCATACCAGCAGCAGAGGGCCATCTTTATCATATATTTCACGGGCACGATAATACTGCCGCTCAGCATTATTCCGCTGGTGATGCTGCAAAGGATGATCGCCAGCATCAGGATGGAAACGCATCACGAACGGGTATTCCCGCTGATGATGACCGTTATTTTCTATGGCTTTACCTGGTACATGCTTTCGCGGCTTCGTGTTCCGGGACTCATCAGCAATTATACCCTGGCAGCTTCTGTTACAATATTAATAGTGGCAATGGTTTCCCTTAAATGGAAAATCAGCCTGCATATGACTGCCCAGGGTGCACTGGCAGGTCTGCTTCTCGCCATCACCTTCAGGTACGGCGTCAACCTGCAGCTTTTTCTTTCCATTGTTTTTCTGGGCGGCGGAATCACCGGATGGGCCAGGCTTAGTCTGAAAGCTCATACGCCGGCCCAGGTTTACACTGGTTATCTTACCGGACTGGCTATTCTGTTCATTATGATATATAATTTCTAAACCCCGATCAGCCTTTTACAGCAGCGAGCCGGTCACAGCCTGCACTCTTTCCATTAACCGGTCCCTTCCGGCAGGATATACCGGAAAACCGGGATCCTGTTCAGCCAGGCCCATGGTACCGGAAATCGCCGCGACGTCAAAATCTTTCTGCCTGACCACATGAAACAATCCCCTGCTGCCAAGCCACTCTCCCAGGTATTCCTGTTCAGTCTGGCCCGGGGTGGGAATCAGCACCGCCCTTTTGCCAAGAGCCAGCATATCCATTACAGAGCTGTACCCGCTGCGGCAGACCACTAGCTGTGATTTGCAAATTGCCTCATGCATTTCAGCCGAGTCAAGGAAATTGACAATTTCAAGGTTCCCGCTGATTTCAGTATTGGCCGGAATCCCTGGCAGTCCCCTGACCAGCAGCGCTTTAATTCCGCTTTTCAGGCAGCCCTCAATAATTTTGCCCTCCAGCATGCCGCGCAGAGGCTCCTGTCCCGATAAAATAAAAATCATCCGGTACGGGTTGTCCTTCCGGCCAGAGGGTCGGCAAAAAACCCCGTCTTCCCCCGGCTGGCCGCCTCCGCCTTGTGCAGCAGCAGAATGATGCCCTGGTGATTTGGAGTGAATTATTCCCGCGCCGGGCCGGAACCTGCTGAGCCAACCGATAAAAAATGCCCGCGGCAGCCTGTCCCAACCGCTTACCAAATCCCCGGCAGCCGGGAAATCCTGGAAATCGGGTATCCAGCATTCGTCAAAGGACATGGCCCATTTCCTGATCACCGCCGAGAGCGGATCCTCCAGTGGCTTTAATAAAAATGGCAATGAGGGTTTGATCTGATGGGTAATTAATACTGAAGGAACAGAGTCATGCACAAGGCCATAACGGTTATCAGATACTATCAGGTCAGGCTTGAGTTTATCGACAATTTTTTCGAGCAATTTTTTTTCCCTGGCCACATGATACAAAAATTGCGGCACCTGCAACAGCAGCCGGGCAAAAAGAAATGAACGGGAATAGGATACGGAAAAACCGGGGAAAGGCAACAGCTCCGGGGCAGCCGTTTTCAGTTCACTGCTGATAAAATCAGCCCCCGCCCCGGAGGCACCCACAATTACATGGCAGCCCTCATGCCTGAAGGCCTTTATCACGGGTATGCAGCGTGATGCATGACCCAGGCCCCAATCCATCGGACAAACCAGTACTGTCTTCTTCTTTGCCATCGGCAGCAGTGATGTTGGTTGTTATGTCAGGCAGAAACCTGGACCGGGATGCCCAGCTTACGGACCTTCCGGGCAATGTGGCGAAGGCGCTCAGCAGGTATCTTCTGCAGCCCCGTTGAGGGAGTATCCCGCGCTATAGTATAGACCATCACCATTTGCGGCTTCAGGCGCTCAACCACCTGCAGCCAGGCCCCAAGTTCCTCCGTGGTAGTGTTGTCAATATTATTTCCTTTGAATGTGCCACTTACAAACAGTGTCTGGAGCACGAACCTGCCCTTAAACCGGCTTATATTGCCGATCATGCGTTCCAGGCTAAAGTCCTCGTGGGGCTGGTTCAGCACCCTTACTGTCTCGGGGTTTGCTGAATCAATTTTCAGGATATTCAAATCAACCTTTTCAAGGGCTCTAAAAACGGAAGGGTCATCAAGCATTGTACCGTTTGAGAGCACTGCAATGTCTGCCCCCGGGGCAAGACGATCGCGCAATGCCACGGTATCGGAAATAATTTCTCCAAATGAAGGGTGAATTGTTGGTTCGCCGTTTCCGGCAAAGGTGATGGTATCGAGGCGCTCCTCGTTTTGTTTCATCAGCATAAGCCTTATTTCCAGCTCCTTCCTTACCAGTTCACGGGCAGGAAAGCCTTCTGGCAGATAAGCTCCCCCTGAGGTCCACCCGCACTCACAGTAAATACAGTTGAAACTGCACCACTTTTTGTCTGAAGGCAGCAGGTTAATGCCGAGAGACACTCCGAGTCTCCGGCTTTTCACAGGGCCGAATATAATATGTTCAAATAAAAAAGTAGGCATTGCTATAAAATTGCTGCGAACATAAGATTTTTTTACATATAAAATTGCATTGGCAGCCAAAAGTTCAGTGTCCGGCTTGCGCATAATTTCATTATAATTTCCCCTATGACAATAGTCATTGTATAAAGTATCCTATGGATGTAGTTTTGTAATAAGAAATTAACCGAAAAAAAAATTTAAGATGGCCGGAACAATATCACCCGAACCCTTTGAATGGAAAGAAGAATATAAAGTGGGGGTTAAAGCTGTTGATGAGCATCGTGAAAAGTTTTTCGAGATCATCAATAAACTTAAAAGGGTAATCACGGAGAAAGAATGCAAGGTCAATGTTGCAGATATTTTTTTTTCACTGGTACACTATGCCGAACACTACCTGATACAGGAGGAAATCTATTTTAAGGAGTCAGGATATTCAAAATTTGCCCAGCACCAGCAGAGCCATAATAACTTTATTGAAAGAATAGTGCAGTTCAAGGAAGACTACAAGAATGGCAAGCCTGCCGTATGTGAGGACATGTATTTTTTTCTTGAAAACTGGCTTATCAACCACATTCTGCATTACGATATCCAGGCGGTATCGTGGTTAAAGGAAAGAGGCGTGGAATAATTAATGCCTCGTGTCACTGAAGCCGCCTCAGCCGGCTACCCGGCAGTAAGCGCATATTGTTTATATCTGCCCCCTCAATAATATTCAGGCCGGGTTGTTTCCCCGGCAACAGGCTTCCTGTCAGCCGGTCACAATCCATTGCCACGGCCCCGTTGATAGTTGCCATTGACAGAAGAAAAGGCAGGCTTAACTTACCCGGCCCTTCCTGCAGTCGGAACATCAGCTCCACCAAATCCAGCCGGCCAAAACTCGCCAGTACCGGCAGCTTGCCTTCGCGACCCGGGGCATGGAATATGCCGGCAGATTCCCCGGGGGTGAAGCACCTCATAAATTGCTCCATATTCCTGAACACCCGGTAATCGACCGCCCCGCCATACAGGCTTTTCCATGACGAGCGCGCGGTTTCATCATTTCCTGTCAGCGTGCCGGTCGCGGCAGCCCCGACCCGGCCGGCCACACGGATGCCCCTTGCCAGCAGCCAGTGGCTATCCCTGTCGCCGCACATTACATCAGCCAGTCCGGGCAGGAGGATGCCGCTGTAAAACTCAACACCGCTTTTCTCTTTGAAACTTTGCACGCCCTGGTCAACGGCCATTATTACACCGTCATCGTCAATTTCCACAATCGCATTCCGGAGGGGGGGTGAGGACACGGGAAAAACCAGGCTGGAGGCAATTTTGCGCATGACTCAGGGCCCGCCGGTTGCATCGGTTGGCGTAACAGGATAGGGCTGTTCAATTTCTGCATCGGAAAGGCGCCGGTTGAGTTCATCCACCACCCTGTTATACAATGCCTCGAACTGAGGCGGATTGTAGGAATAATATTCCATGGTTTTTCTGAACTCTTCCCGGCCTACCCCGTGCATTTCAAGTACCGGAAGGTAATAATCGAGCGAATCGGCCCCCATGTCGTGCCTGGATACCGACATATTGCTAATGGTATAAACACCCTCAAAGTAATGCATGTCAACCAGCAGATCCACAAGACGGTCACCCCTTAAAACCCCCTTTCCGGGTGGGCCCTGGGGATGTGATGAACAGGCGGCAAGCAGCACGATCATTACGATGGAGAATGCAGCAAGCCTGGACTTTATAATTTTAATTCTTAACGGGATTAAACCGCATACCAAGAAAAATTTCATGCGAACCGGAATTATGATGGCGTATTGGTGAAAAACTCATGTCATATGAATAACCAAAATGGAACCTGTTTTCGTGTGTGTAACCCACTAAAAAAGATACCGCATCCTGGGTGCGCACCGAGACACCAAGCCATAACATATTGTGGTAATATGCTTTAAGGCTGAATTCCGTCTGCAGGGGAGTAGGAATTGATCCCCGCACCATTATGGAAGGCTCAAGAGAATAAACAAAATTCAACTGATACCTGTAACCGCCGGTCAGGTAAAAATGAGTCTTCAGTTTGTTCAGGCCCTTATCCTCGTCATACAGTGCCAGTGTATTTCCGAATAGCTGATGTGCTGAAAACCCCACGTGGAAAGAGGGAGCATAAAGATATACACCGAGTGTTGCATCAGGGGAAAAGTCGGATGAAACAGCATTAACCGGAACCGGGTCACCAGGGTCAAGCAGGCTGATCCTTGTGCCGTCCACCCTGTTCTGGATTGCCCCTGCCGAGAGCCCCATTGATAATCTTGTTTCATTGTCAACCTGAAGGTTGTACGCATATGTTCCATAAAGTCCGTTACGCGTTGACGGACCGGTTACATCACTGTAAATATAGCCTCCGAAACCCATATCCTTTGATCTGTGGGGACCATAGAAACTCAGACTGGAGGTTTGAGGTGAATCTGTCATGCCCGCCCACTGGATCCGGCCGTTAAGCCTTGCCTGGTAATAATTGTTTGTACCGGCCACGGCGGGATTAAAAATATATGAATTGAACATGAACTGGGTGTACAGGGGCAATTGCTGCCCCTTAATTTCCTGCATTGATGCTGAAATCAATAATCCCAGAAAAACCAGGTATGTTAGTCTTTTTCTCATTTTATCTTATTATTGTTACCGGTCCGGTTATAGGCCTGGTCCCGAAACCATCATTCAGGGTAATTACAAAGTAATAAGTGCCCACCGGCAAATCTCTTCCGTTATAAGTACCATCCCAGCGCCTGTCATCACTATAACCCTTTGAATGAAATACCCTTTGTCCGGCACGGTTGAACACTTCCACAACAATATTCGGGTAATCGCCTGCATTTGTAATATCAAACATATCATTCACGCCGTCCCCATTCGGGGTGAATCCTGAAACAGGCTCCACAGGGATCAGTACGTTAATGGTAATGTAGGCATACTCCTCGCAGCCTTCGGCAGTTTCTGCCCGTACAAAATACTCGGTGCTGTTCATCACCACGGCAGAGGTGACCGGACCGCTCACCGCCGACAAACCTGTCGATGGCGCCCACTGGTAACTGGTAAAATCACCGCCCTTTGCTTCCAGTTCAATTTGCGCTCCCTGCATTACAAGGGTGTCATTCCCTATTGAAAGCCCCTGCAGGGGATGGAGGTCAACGAAAACCTGCGCCTCATCATAACAATTGTTTCCATCGGTTACACTGAGCATATACATTGTGGGTGCTGCCGGTGAAACCGTCGGGGAAGCCACAGGCTGGGGATCAGGCCCGTGACTTGCCGTCCACGAATAAAGTACCGATGAGGCATCCGTCAGAACCACCGGCTCAAGCTGTATGCCTGTGCCGTGGCAAATTACAGGTGACTCATCCAGGGAAACCTCAATGCTGTTTACATAGCCTACCGTCGCTGCATGCATGACCTCACAATTATTCGCATCAGTAATAGTAACGCTGTAATCTCCCGCCGCCAGCTGGCCGATATCTCTGGTAACGGCACCATTGGACCATAGGTATGAATAGCTGCCTGCACCCCCTGAGACAGTCAGGTTGACCGCTCCGTCAGGGGTACCCGTGCCATCAGGGTTAAATCTGCTGCACCATGCCGGAGTTACCATATCAGTAACCACAACAGGATCCGGTTCGGTGAGCAATACCGTTTGCCGGTAAACATAATTATCGGCATCCGTTACCATTACCTGGTATTCGCCTGCGGGCAGTCCGGAAAATATCCCTGATGAATGGAGGCTCATGCCATCATCAATTGAATATTCATAAGGCTCTGTTCCAATATCGGCAGTAATGGTTATTACCCCGTCTGCAGATCCGTGACAAAGAGGCATGAGCGTAATGACTGAGGCAGTAATGCCTGTAGTCTCATAAAGATAAACCGTTGTATCGGCCATGCAGCCATTTGCATCGGAAACAAGAATGCCGTATTCACCCTCTGCCAGGTCGCCAAATAAATTACCCTCCTGCCAGCTGGTTCCATCGTCGATGCTGTAGGAATAAGGCCCTGTTCCTCCTGTCATCCCGACGGCTATACTGCCGGTCTGATTTGGTGAACCAATTATGATATCGGCAACATCCACGAAACCAAACAGCAATTCCGGGGGGGAAATGATCTCAAATGTGCCGGCATCATGTATACATCCGGATTCATCCTTTACCTGCACATCAAAGGTCCCCGGTGCAAGTCCAACGAAGCTTCCCGAATCATAAAACCCCGCTCCCCCGTTTATTGAATATTCAAGGCTGCCCGTCCCGCCGGCGGCAATGATGTTGATCACGCCGTCGCTGTCGCCGGAACATTTGAGTTCAGAGATGGTCAGGTGGCTGATGATAATTTCGGGCGGACCGGCAATAACAATATTTTCAACCATCAGCGGTCCGCAGCCATTCGCATCAACAATTTCAACCCGGTAATTGCCCGCCGGAAGCTGACCAAAGGAAGCCTGCCCTTCGAGCTCCAGCTCCCCGGCAAGATCATCCTGGTCATTATAAAGTGAATACCGGTAAGGAGCAATGCCACCGCCAACCCCGACTTCGATAATTCCTTCATTGGTGCCATGGCAGATAAGGTCTGTTGTAACCAGGAGTTCAAGAACTAATTCCTCCGGTACCACAGTACTCAGTATGTCACTGATTGCAGGCCCGCAGCCGTTATCATCATCCACCATAACCTGGTAATCGGTTCTGTTCCCGGTAAGGGATTCAAAGTAAACCAGCTGATTCCCGGCAACACCAGTAACCGATTCCACCTGCACTCCGTCAAGGTAAAGAGAAACTGCATAGGGGGGGGTGCCGCCTGAGGCAACTGCACTTATTCCCGGTTCGCCGGAATCATAACAATCAATATTGTGAACCTCGGTGGCAACCTCGAGCTTTTCGGGCTGCCCCACATTATTAAGCTCAAATGCCCTTATACAGTTGCTTTCATCCTTCACATACATGGTATATCCGCCGGCTGAAAGTCCCCCGAAAAACCCGGCCGGCTGATAGCTGTCGTTATCGAGGGAGTACAGGAGTATCCCGGTGCCACCCGTAGCAGTTACCTGGATTGATCCGTCAAGCTTGCCATAACATGAAGCATCGGTTATTACAACACTCTCAGGGTGAATTGCCGGAGGTTCGGTTAGTGTAACCTGCTGTGATCCGGAAGTAACGCAGCCGGATCCATCCTTTACGATAATGTTGTATGTTCCCTGTGACAGGTTTGGGAATATTCCGTCATTGGCATAGAAATCATCACCGTTATTTACTGAATATTCAAAATTGCCGTTCCCGCCAGATGCTTCAATCATTATTAACCCGTTTGTATCGCCCGCACACAGGATATTGGTATGATTAACAAGTGCAGTCAGCTCATCCGGCTCTTCCAGAATTATATCATCCTCAAGAGCCGTAATACAGCCGTTGGCATCGGTAACCTCCACATTATAAGCGCCGGGAGCCAATTGGCTGAATATTACGGGATCGCCGGAAGCATGGAGGTCAATTTCAACTCCTGAATGAAAAAGCCTGTATGTAAGCGGCAGAATACCGCCCTGGGCCGAGACATAGATCACCCCGTTGCCGTCGCCAAAGCAGTCAATATCATCGTGCCAGGCATTGATATTCAGAAATTCCGGTTCAGTTACCGTGAAGTTTACCGTAATATAACAGCCTTTGGCATCCCTGATCCGGATTGCATAATCATCTGCGCCAAGATCTGAAAAGATGCCGTCTGCCTGCCAGTTTACACCGTCCAGGCTGTATTGATAAGGCGCCTCTCCGCCGCTGCCTTCTGCCGAAACGCTGCCTGTGCTTTCTCCATGGCACAAAACGTCGGTTTGTGATGTGATATTTCCGCCAAGCGCAGTGGCCGGCTGGGTGATTGTTACAGGAACATCAAAACTGCAGCCACCGGCATCAACCACGGTAACAATGTAATTTCCTGCTGCAAGCAATGAAAAGGTACCTGATCCCTGCAAAGTGGTGCCGCCGTCAAGGCTGTACTGATAAGGTGAGGTCCCGCCGCTGCCTGCAACCGTGACGATGCCGGTGCTTTCTCCATGGCACAAAACGTCGGTTTGTGATTCTACACTGCCTTCAACGGCAGTTGCGGGCTGAGAAACAGTGTATGCAGGATCAAGTAGCGTTATGCAACCAGGATCACCCGCATTGCGGATCCAGATTTCATAGTTCCCGGCCGAAAGGCCTTCAAAAAAGCCATTGTCTTCCCATCCTTTTCCGGTGATCCGGTACCGGTAATTTCCCGGGCCACCGGATGGATTGCTTATGGTAATAGTGCCGTTATTGCCGCCAAAACAGGAAACACCGGTATGATCAATATCTGCATCGAGATCCGGGTAAACCTCTACCGGTATAACCTGTTCAGATTCACACCCCTTCTGGTCGGTAACCCTGTATATAAGATTATAATCACCGGGAATGCCCGAATTAAAAACAGGGTCTTCAATATGAGCATCGTTAAGAAATGCAGCTCCCGATCCTGTCCACTCATGAACATAACCGCCGTTACCGCCGGCAGGATTACCGGAAAACTGCAAGTCGGTCGCCGGACAGATCCCTGCCGGGTCGGGTGAAACGAATGACATCAATTCGGCCGGCTCACCCACAGAAATACTGGAGTTAACCTCATGATCATCTGCATCTATAACAACGATAAAGTAATTATTACCCGACTTAACCTGGGTAAAGGTATGACTGGTACCGGGAACATCGTACACCTCATCATTCCCTTTGGGACCGCCATACCAGTAATAATAAGGAGCTGTGCCACCGGATATTACTATGGTAATACTCCCTGAAGCCTCGCCGTAACAATCGGCGGACTGGGAGGTGACCGATTCAATCTGTAACTGCCCGAATGCTGCGTGCAGGGGAAAAATTGTCAAGAAACATATAAAGAAAAACTGACAAAGTATTCTCATTAGTATAACTCAGGTTATCAAATTTATATTCAGCTAATTACATTCTGCAGGCAATTCATATTACGATCTTCCAACCCATAGAACCCCCGGAATCATCACATGCCGGTTTAATGCCTTAATGTGCTGCCCATAAAAACAACAAAACATTGCATATTAGAGGCATGTAAAGCGTTTTACGAACTACCCGTAATTAAGTTTCATATAATTTACAAATCTGTTATAATGGAATGATGCAGGCAGCAGGATCGGGGAAAAGAAGTATGGCAGAGGCATAAACAAGGGTGCCTAAAAGGATGGCATCGTGAGGCATGCGGCCATGAAACAAATCAAGGCAGAGGCGGGCAAATGGGCAGTCAAAAAGGTGACAGGCGGTATGCCCGGATGGACCCGCAAGTTCTGTCATAGCCTGTCCGGCGGCATCGTCCGGGCCCCGGTGCCGGTGAAAAAGTCAGAGTTGTTCGGAAACAGCAAAGAACCGCCTGGTGATATATCTTACCGGCACCAGGGCGGCAAAAAAGCCGATGGCAAGAACTGTAAAAAAAACATAGATAAAATCGGCCAGCTGCAGCTCAACCGGGTAGGCATCAATAATAAAGGTTCCTGCACCATAGAGCTTGATTATGCCAAACTCCATCTGGGCGTAGCTGATCAGGAATCCCAGCAGTAATCCCCCGAAGGCACCCACTAAAGAAATCATCCATCCCTCGAAAAGGAAGATCCTGCGGATCAGGCTTTCTCCCGCACCCATACTTTTGAGAACGGCTATATCCTTTTTCTTTTCAATGATAAGCATGGTAAGCGAACCGATAATATTAAAAGAGGCTACAAGCAGAATAAAGCTCAATATTAGAAAAATCGCCCACTTTTCAGTTTCCATAACCTTGTATAGCCATTCATGCTGCTGGTAGCGGTTCAATACCCTGAACTCATCACCAAGTATGTTCTCTAACTGCTCAATAACTTCGCTTTCGCGGAAATTATCCTTCAGGCCAAGCTCGATCGAGGAAACTTCATTCCTGTATTCGAGCAAGTCTCTTGCAAAGCTTATTGGAACAAGAATGTAGCTCATATCGAATTCCTGCTCGACGGAAAAGACCCCTGAGGGGAAGATCAGCTTCCTGTTAAAAGCCTGTTCCGGAATCATTATTGTGCGGGCCGTACGACGCGGAATGTAGATCTCAAGGGGAGTAATAAAACTCAGCCCCACTCCCAGCACATTTGCCATTCCCCTCCCGATTACAGCGAAATCATTATCATATTCATCCCTTAGTTTGAACTCGCCATCCACAATGCTGTGTTCCAATCCGCTATGTTCCACATAATTTTCATCAACGCCTTTCATCGTGGCGATATGTTGCCTGTCACCATACATTAAAAGGGCATTTTCTTCGAGCACCTCGGTAAAATAAAGCAACCCCGGATGATCCTTAACAGCATCAAACCGCTCATCCCCCTGAACAGTAAATGTCTTGCCCTCAACCAGGCTGATCTCAAGCTCAGGATCAAACACGCTGAACAGGGATTTGATAAGGCTGTCAAAGCCGTTGAAGACCGAAAGAATCACGATAAGGGCCATGGTGCCCGTTGCCACCCCAACGACTGAAATGGCAGAAATAATGTTGATCACATTCTGCGATTTTTTCGCAAGCAGGTAACGTCTGGCTATAAAAAGGGAGAGATCCAATGCTGAAATTTGTATTATATTAAACCAACAGTAAGTGAAATAACGCAGCCAGCCCGCTGCATATTATGCCGGGGTTTTCCCCGATCAGAGCCTTCCTCACTGCACCACGGGAAAAGCATGGCCCACAAGGAGTTCCCGCTGCAGGCCGGCTTGCCAGCCGGTAATGCCTTCCCTGCCTTTTCCGGGCAGTTATCAATTGTCCCTTTGTCATTTGACCGCCTTTTGTCCCTTTGTCATTTGACCGCCTTGACAATCAATCCCGTCCCTGATGAGTGCTTTTTATACAGGTCCCGGGAATTAAGCAGCATGGCAACGGGAAAAATGACCAGGTAATATAAAGGGAGAACCAGGAAAAATACTTTTCCCAGATTCAGCATCTTTACCGGATACTTCATTGAAAGCTTCCATGATAACTGTCCGGGTTTCCCGTAAGAATACAGCGATTCTATCCTGCGGAACCCTGCCCTGCCAAGCTTCTGTTCAATCTCCTCAACCGCGTAGCCATCCCTCACGTGCTCTTCAATAAAGGAGGTATCGCCATTTTTATGTACATCGGAACCACCCTTGTCTGAAGGAGTCGATATTATAAGGCAGCCGCCTTTTTTCAATGATTTCTGCAGGTTCTCCATCACCAGGACATCCTCCTGTATGTGTTCAAGCACATCAACACAGAGGATCAGGTCATATGCATCGGGTTCCACGAAAGTGGTCAGATCAGCTTTTTCGAAAACGATTTTCGACCCATGGCCGTCACTTCGGAAAAAACGGTTGCAGATCTCTATCTCCTCCTCCTTGACATCAATACCTTTTACCGTGAAATTACCACTGAGTTTCGACACATAATGAACATACTGGCCAAAGCCGGATCCGGCATCCAGAACAGAGGCATCGGGGGTGGCAAACCGGGCCCATTTCCTTATTTCCTTTCTTATGTACCAGGACCTCAGCAACAGCAGGTTCAGCAGCCTGAAGAAAACCACTCGTCCCCCCTTGCTTCTGAAGATCCTGCCGGCCTGTCTCTTTATCGGGTCATAGTGCATAATTTCGGGTCATGTCTGGGGGAAATTTGTGTATTTCAGATCCACGGATCATCATGTTTATGTCTTTTGTGTTACGCGGCATCATGCTCCCCTGACAGGAATAAAATGCGCTGTTCACGGATCATGATTTAAGCAGATCATCGATCCTTTTGGCATAATCGATACTGTCATCAATAAAAAACTGTAATTCCGGCACCTGCCGGAGCTGATTTTTAACCCTTCTGCCAAGCTCGTGCCTCAGGGTTCTGGACTGTGCATTGACCAATTCAAAGAGATCCTGCTTCCTCTCGGGAGGGAACAGGCTGACATGCACCCTTGCCACACCCAGGTCAGGGGTAACCCTTACCATCGTGACCGATATCATGCCCCCGTTAAACAGGGTATTCATCTGCTTTTGAAAGATATCGGCCAGCTCCTTTTGTATCAGCCTTGACACCTTGCTTTGCCTTTGTGATTCCATGGATTTTAATTTTTGGAAAAATAATTTACCAAAACTTAATGCAAAGATAACCCGAATATCTTAAAATACACAGCTCCCGGGGCACTCATATGACCGCCCGGGTTACTGCGGATCTTTCACAGGTATGGGCGAAAATTACGTTACCCCTTTATGCACTCCCTCAGGCAGAATATGCCGCCCCGGCAAGGTCATGAAAACTTTTATGCTGTCATTTGCCAACATTTATTAATTTTGCAAGACTTTAACCGAATACCTGCTACTTGCCGGGAGGGATTTAAGCATGGATCCCCATCATACTGAAGGTTCACAAAATATTATGAATGGCACCTGAAATATATCGCAAATTGAGATGTTAACTGCATGTGAGATCAGCTGAGGCCAATAAAACAGGGGGGCCAGGGAGCCGGCAAAGTGCAGGGCGGGATAAAAAAATATAAAACTTTTAAAATGGATATAGTTGTAAGCGGCATACGGTCAACGGGAAACCTGCATCTGGGAAATTATTTCGGAGCCCTTAGAAACTTTGCGCGGATGCAGCATGAAAACAGGTGCTTTTTCTTTATAGCCGATTATCACTCCCTGACCACCCATCCCATACCGGCCGACCTGCACGGCAACGTGAAGCATGTTCTGGCCGAATACCTTGCCTGCGGCATAGACCCGCTGGCAGCCACCATTTATCTGCAGAGTGATGTCCCGGAAGTAACCGAGCTTTATCTTTTACTCAACATGATATCCTATACAGGAGAGCTGGAGAGAACCACCACATTCAAGGATAAGGTCAGGAACCAGCCTGACAATGTCAATGCGGGGCTTCTCACCTATCCGGTGCTTATGGCCGCCGATATAATAATACACAAGGCCACCAGGGTCCCCGTTGGAAAGGACCAGCAGCCCCACCTTGAGATAACACGCAAGCTGGCACGCCGGTTCAACACACTCTACAAATCGGAATGCTTTCCCGAACCGGAGGCCTATAACTTCGGAGAAAAGCTGGTCAAGATACCCGGGCTCGATGGCAGCGGGAAAATGGGCAAGTCGGAAGGAAATGCCGTATATCTTGCAGACGATGAAAAGACCATCCGCAAAAAGGTCATGAGAGCCGTCACAGACAGCGGGCCCTCCGCTCCCGGCCAGAAGATGAGCGAACCTGTAAGGAACCTTTTCACCATAATGGGTTTTGTTTCCCAGCCAGGCACCGTGCAGCATTTTAAGGATCAGTATGATGACTGCACCATACGGTATGGCGATCTGAAAAAGCAGCTTGCAGAGGATTTGATTATCTTCATCCGGCCAATAAGAAGCAGGATTGAAGATATGCTTGCAAACGAAGCCTACCTCGCCAGGGTAGCAGCGGAAGGGGCTGAAAAAGCCCGTGCCAGTGCAGCACAGACTATAAAGGAAGTACGCGAACTGATAGGATTCAAGCCATTTTAGTACTTCCGGGTCTGCGATCCGTTCCCTGTTATTCTATTTAATAAATCCGGGAGGCTCTTGCTGCCGGGCGGTAAAAACTGGTTCCTGCCTTTTACATCAGCAGGATAAGCGAGACCCCCATTACAGCCATCCCGGCAATCAGCCCGTAGATTGAAAGGTGATGTTCGCCATATTCACGTGCCGCAGGCAACAGTTCGTCGAGGGAAATAAACACCATTATTCCCGCCACACTGGCAAAGACGATCCCGAAGACTGTATCATTGAGATAAGGCAAAAGGATCAGCCAGCCGATCAGTGCTCCCACCGGTTCGGCCAGTCCCGACAAAAATGACCATTTGAATGCCTTTTTGCGGCTCCCGGTGGCGTAGTAAATCGGCACCGAAATTGCAATGCCCTCGGGAATATTATGAATGGCAATTGCTATTGCAATAGGTATCCCGATAGAAAGATCCGTCAGCGCCGCAATGAAAGTTGCCAGCCCCTCGGGGAAATTATGTATCGCAATGGCAAGGGCAGAGAACATGCCCATGCGCATCAGCCTTTTATTCTTATGTTTTTCACTTTCAGGCTCGCGGGGATGCTTTCCATCCTTACCATAAATCTTTTGCCTGAAATTATCGCCGGCTTTCATTTCCCTCGCTGCTAAATCCGTCTCCCGGGCTGCCGCCCCGGCATCTCCCCGGGATCCTTCCCGGGCTTTAATAAGCTCCATTTCATCAACTGCTTCCCTCACATCTTCCACCTTGCGGATTTCGTGGGGGTTTTCTGCCGAAGGGACAAGCCTGTCGATAACGGCAATAAACAATATGCCGCCGAAAAAACCTGCCATGGTAATCCAGTTTCCCCCTGCAAGGCCATGCTCGGCGACAAGGGTTTCCCTTGCCTTGAAAAATATTTCCACCAGGGAAACATATATCATGACCCCTGCCGAGAATCCGAGTGCCACGGCAAGGAAGCGGGTATTTGTGGTTTTTGCGAAAAAGGCAATGGCACTTCCAATCCCGGTAGACAGACCGGCAAAAAGTGTCAGTGCGAATGCTATCAGCACTTCCTGCGAAAACATGTCGGGAACGTCCATTGGAGGTATTAAAAGTTTGTCAAATATATCAAATTTTTTTCGCCGACTTTACAGACTGACCGATGAAAAAATTTTATGGCAAATCCTCATCGATCCTTAAATACCATTGAAGCATTACTGGCATAATGATTCAATGAATTCATGAGCATTAACCCTGTGATTGAATAAGAATGTCATTGAAAGTAAGGATTTTTATAATGACAGGAACAGGTTAAGGCGGAGCGGTGATAAACGTAGTTCAGTGAATTTTCAGGTAATCTTTTTTATTCCTGTCCAAGGTATTTTTCAAGTATGTCATACAGGATCTCCCTGCTGAGAGGTTTGGTAAGGTGTTCGTTAAATCCGGTGTCTTCGCTTTTTTGTATCTGATCGGGCATGGCATAGGCGGACTGGGCAATGACAGGTATGCGTGTGTTCTTTTTGCGTATCTCCCTGACCACCTGGAAACCGTCTTTCCCGGGCATGCGGATGTCCAGCAAAAGCAGATCCACCGGCCCGCTGTTGAACAGCTCAAGCACCTTGTTCCCGTCCCGGGCTATAAGCATTGTGATGCCGGTATCCCTGAGCATGTATTTTATCATCTCAAGGCTGTAGGGATCATCCTCGGCGATTATCACCTTTTTCCCATCCAGACGGGGAGCCTGGATCACCCCGTTATTGGCACGGTTTGCGGCGTTGCTTTCTGCCTTTGCTTTTTTAAAAGGCAGGGTAAAACAAAATTTTGATCCCTTGCCTTCTTCAGATTCCACCCACATTCTTCCTCCCAGCCTCTGTGCCAGTCCCCGGGCAATGGCAAGCCCCAGTCCGGTCCCTTTGGCAACCCTTTGGTTGAGAAGTGTATCATCCCCTTGCCGGAACCTTTCGAATATAATCTGATGAAATTTCCCTGCTATCCCCGGTCCGGTATCATAAACGTAAAACAGCACTTCCTTTTTACCGTGGATCTCAAAGCCAAGTTCGACATAACCCTTATTGGTGTATTTGAACGCGTTGCTTAAAAGGTTGTGCAGTATCTGCTGCAACCTGTGCCTGTCGGTAACCAGGTTCAGCTCATGAGCACCGCCGGGCAGTTTAAGGTGAAAATCTATCTTGTCTCTATTTTCCGTCGTAAAGCCCTCGAATTCATCCCTTATTTTTTCCATCAGATGGCAGATATTCACGCCCGAGAGATGAACCGGCAGCTCGCCGGCATCCAGCCGGGATATGTCCACAATATCACTGATAAGGTGCAGCAGTTGTTTCCCGGAGTTATTTATATTGTCAACAAATTTCCGGGGCCTGTCACCGCTGACCTCATCCCTTAGCATATCGGCAAAACCAAGAATGGAATTCAGGGGGGTGCGGATCTCATGCGACATGTTTTCCAGGAACAGCGTTTTAAGGTGGGCTGCATTTGCAGAATCTTCCCTTGCCTTTTCCAGCTCCTCTTCCCGATGTTTTATCCAGGAGATGTCTTTTACAATATTGGAAAGCGCAATAATTTCTCCCTTGTCATTTTTAATGGGCGACTTGGTAACAGAAACAGGGATCAAGGTGCCGTCCTTTCTTTTATGGACCGACTCCCTTCCCCGCACAGCCTCCCCGCTTTGGGCTTTATCTGCCATGTCAGCCTCCTCTTTGCCATGAGAGTCGAAAAATATGTCCCTGCTCATAGAACCTATTGCCTCCTTTTTGCTGTACCCGTAGAGTCGTGTGGCGCCATTGTTCCATGACAGGATCTTCCCGCCGGTTGATTCGCTGAAGATGGCATCATCGGCTGATTCAACGATGGAGGCAAGATGCATATGGGCCTTTAATTCCTTTTTTTCATGGGTAATGTCCTGCACAAAAGCGGCAATAAAATGCTCCTCGTGGGTGAAAAACAGTATTTTCAGGTGCTTGTCGAACTCCGGGAAATATATCTCCTCCTGGTACTCCCTCCCGGGAAGGACCCTTTTCAGCAGCCTATCGCGATAATCTTTTTGCCTGAACAGTTCGCCGAAAATCTTATCCTTATTTTCACCGGGGGCCGTTTGCATCATCTCCCTGTAGGCATTGTTTGCTTCCACCAGTTTGATTTCACCGGCCACGCCATTTTTGTTTGTTATAACCCTGTAAAGGGCAAAGCCATGTTGCATATGATGGAACAAATACATGTACCTTCTCAGCCTTTCGGCTTCTTCCTCAAGCTTCTGCAGCTTGTTTTTCTCAGAAATGTCGGTAAAAGTGATTACCACCCCGTTTATCCGGTCATCGATGGTCCGGTAGGGTGAAATGCGCATCCAGTACTGCCTGCCCTTTCCGGTGGAAATTTCCTTTTCCACAGGTTTGAGCCTGTCAAGTACCTTTTTAACATCCCCCACAAGCTGCTCCTGGAGGAAGTTGATGCCGAAATCCTGTATCGGCCGGCCTGCATCGGACTCCTGCAGGCTGACAATTTCTTTTATCTGGGGGGAAAACCTTCTTATTTTGAGGTTCCTGTCAAGGAACAGGATCCCTATGTCGGTGCTTTGAAGAAAATTGTTAAGATCGCTGTTGATATGAGTTACTTCTTCTATCTTGCGGTGCAGCTCGTTGTTCGAGGTTTCCAGTTCCTCGTTGAGCGATTGCATCTCTTCCTTTGATGTCTCCAGCTCCTCGTTGGTGCTTTGCATTTCCTCGTTGGTGGACTGGGCTTCTTCATTGGCCGACCTTAGCTCCTGGTTGGAGGTCTCCAGCTCCTCTATCACGTTGTTCAGGTATTCGCGTGTCTCCTGCAGCTCCTGCTCCATCTGCCTGATATAGTCATCCGGTCCAATGGCCTCCTTCCGGTCATCTGGATCCTTCGGTCCGGATTTTTCATAGGAGGCAGATGATGGTTCAAGTGAAACAATCACCAGGTGTGACAGATGTGAGGGTTTTTTCACCGGGGTCAGCCTCAGGTCAACAAATTCATTGCCGCCGTTGTCGCCAACCCTGATGTTTTTATATGTGAAAGGGTCTTTCTCACCATTTATTTTGCGCAGGGCGGCAGAAAGGGGCATTTTCAGTCCCTCCCTGGCCAGGTTCACAATATTCTGGTTTGGCTCGCCCGGGGGAAACCTGAAATATTTATCGCACTGTCCCAGTGAATACTGGATCTCACCCTTTTTGTCGATAAGCAGCAGCGGGTTCATATATTCCGTTAACGCCTTTTTTTCCATGAATTCCCTCACCGGCATTTGCTTTGCACCGGTTTTCCCGGGGCCGTCACCCGGCTGCAGGTACGGTTCGCGTCCCCGGGACTGCGACAGGTAGTCGATAATGGCTTTCCTGTTTTCCTTTTTGATGTATATGCGCGCCTTCGAGTCTATGGTACGGTACAGTTCATTTCTTCCCGAATGGGTCTCCGAATTTCCAAGGAACAGGTAACCGCCGGTTTTAAGGGCATAGTGGAAGGTGTTGAGCAGGTTCTTCTGCACACCGGGCTCCAGGTAGATAAGAAAATTGCGGCAGCTTACAAGGTCAAGCTTCGAATAGGGAGGATCCTTTATGGCGCTGTGCTGCGCAAAGGTCACCATATCGCGGATTTCTTTGTGTACCTGGTATAAATCACCATGTTTATGGAAATACTTATCCAGCAGATCATCCGGGATGTCAGCCTTGACATTTTCCCTGTACTTCCCTGCACGGGCCACATCCAGGGCTTTGCTGTCTACATCGGTGGCAAAAAACTGCATGTCTTTTCTGATCCTTTTTGATACCTGGTACTCTTTTGCCAGTATGGCAATCGAGTATACCTCCTCCCCGGTGGCACAGGCAGGCACCCATATACGTACCGGATCTGGGGTTTCAGGGTCTATTATGGCCGGCAGCACCTTTTCCCCGAGGGCATCGAAGGCCTCTTTGTTGCGGAAAAAGGAGGTCACGCCAATAAGGAATTCCTTGAAAAGATGATTTGTCTCACCGGGGTCATTTTCCAGCAGGCGGAGATAATCTCTTAGCTGTGGTTTTTTAAGCATAGCCATCCTTCTGCGGATGCGCCTGTGAATGGTGGTATGTTTGTAGCCCGAGAAATCATGGCCGGTATGTGAATGCACCAGCCGCAATAACTTCACCATCTGATCTTCGGTATTATCCCCGGTAAAGGGTTCTATCTCTTTGTGGCAGTTCCTTTGGAATTCCAGCAGCAGGGCGGGAAGATCACGCGGACGGGCGATCTTGTCCACAAGTCCGGTTTCAATGGCATTGCGGGGCATGGAGTTAAACCTGGTCGATTGGGGGTCCTGCACCATCACCAGTCCGCCGGCATTTTTTATTTCCCTGATGCCCAGCGAGCCATCGGAACCTGTGCCGCTAAGCAGGATGGCTGCTATGGTATCCTTGCGGTCGGCTGCCAGGGAGCGCAGGAAAATATCAACGGGCAGGTGGAGCCCCTTTTTGGTTTTGCTGTATTTTTCAAGGCGGAACCTGTTGGCCCTGATAGTGGCATCGTACCCCGAGGGCAGCACATAAACATGGTTGGGCTCGGGGGTGGCACCTTCACTTATGTCAACCACCTTAAGGGTGGTTTTTCTTTGGAGGATATCGCCAAGCACACTTTTATGATCGGGCGAAAGATGCTGTACCACCACGAAGATGAGCCCCTCCTGCCCGGGAAGATTTGAAAAAAACTCTTCCATTGCCCTTATCCCGTCAGCCGATGCACCAATACATGCGATGATGTGATTCGCCGTGCCAATGTTTTTTTTTGTCATTTATTACTCCCGGCTCTTTTATTCATTAACTCCCGAGGCTAATTGAAACAAATTAACAATTACTCATATGTCTGGAATTATTGTCGGTACCAGTGGCTTATATGACCGTGCAAAACGACAAAATGATACCGGTGGAAATCATTTTGTGCCGGATTCTTTAATTGGAAACAAACTGGTATTATTAATCCCGGTTTAACCCGTCGGAAGCTAAAGTACTAAATAAAAATGAGATGTTAAAAAGCAAACGCCGGATTTTGAATCCAATTATGTTAAAACTGGATTTTTTATCCGTAAATACATACCTGTCAGGCCATCAGGGCACAATACATTGCGTGGGAAAATCGACCTTCAGGTCAAATTTTTTCAGCGGGGTTTTTCATCAGACCAGGTCAGCAAAATGTAAAGCCGGGGGCATGAAAAACCGGCGCAGTCAAATTACAAACGGACTTATGAAAAAACCTGCTACTTGCTTCTGGCCATCTTAAAAGCGATATTGAAAAATGCCCTGCGAAAATAATCCAGATCGGTAAGCACCGGTCGGCGGTCATAGTTCTGAAGGTACCTGAGTTCCGATGCCTGGATCTCTTTCAGGGTATCGGGCATATCGGCATAAAACGGAGGAATAAGCCCGGGCTTGTATTTGATTCTTCTTCGCTGAAGGGTCTTGTCGTACAGGGAAAAATAGTTCTTGCTCAGTGGCCTGACTCCCACCAGCTTGACATCTCCTTTCATCAAATTGAACAGCATGGGCAATTCATCCAGCCAGACAGACCGCATCATACGGCCCAATGTGGTGATCCGGAAATCATTTTTATACTTTCCACCCTTGTCCAGATTGTTATTCTTAAACAGGTAATCCTGGAGATATTCCGAATAGGGATGCATGGTGCGAAACTTGTAAACCCTTATAATTCTGCCATGTTTGCCGATCCGATGCAACTTTACAAAAGGGCCGTAAGTGGGATCAAGGTCATATACCGGTGACTTAACCTTTTTTACGGCAAAACAGTAAAGGCCGTTTACAAACTCATCGCCAATAAGCTCAAATCCGCAGGAGTAAAGCCTTCCGAGCAGCTCTGCCCTCGAAATAACCCGGTTTTGCCCCCTGGTAAACAGGTAATAGATCTTTCTGGTCAGGATAAATTTTGGAAAAACCCTTTTCAACAGGTAATCAAGTGCATAAAATATCCAGTTGAGAACGGGAGGGAATTTTTTTAATATTCGTTTTTTCCGCAGGTCCTTGGTTTCAGCACAACCAATAAAAGCTCCCCCTTCAGGTAGCTTGCGGTTTACTGTTTCGAAAAATTTATTGATAAAATTAATATCATTAACCCGCCTCATATTCACCAGCGCCATGAATGAATTGCTGGAATGCATTTCAATGTTGACACGGGAACTGGTAGAAATAAAAAGCGTCCTGTTGCAGTCGCCGTTGATAAATCTCTGCATGAATGAATAAATCCCTTCCCCGCATTCTTCGGTAACGGCATTTTTTATGATATTTGATTCAAGTGTTGATTCCGGAAAGTTGCGGGCAGCCATGGCTTTTTTTAGTTCCAGGGTATTTGCCGGGGGATTGAAAGGATCATATCCGTTTATGGTGTTTGTTTTCAGGAGCGAATAGTAAATGTTCCCGGCAAATAATTCAAGTAAAGTGGCAAGTCCGATGGTGCCAAAAAGCATGATACGTGAAAAGCCCGAGTACCACATCAGTATTATAACTACTAGTATGATACCAAGGGCCACGAAATTGGACAGGAGCACCGTCCTGACAAACCGTTCTATGTTATGTTTTTTCCTGAAATTATATTTCCTGAAGTATAACGAGCATACCGACCAGATTATCAGCAGAAAGCCGAACGCAGTAAGGTATTCGGCTGAAAGATAATTAGCCGTTGCCGGCTTATACAGTGCTGTGAGTAAAAATGAGCCTGTAAGGATCGCCAGATCCACAGCATAGATTATTTGTTTTTTTTGTGATTTGGCAGCCTGGAGTTTATTGCCTTCAGAAAAAACCCTGATTTCTGCAGTATCCTGATTTGTTATTCCTGCCTGATTATCTGCTTCCAAATTCCCCCTTCCGGAATCGAATTCCTTTATGCCGGGATATTTGCTGCCCGATGCACCATTGCCCGAAATATATTCCTTAATGCCATTTTCCTGGTAGCTGTAGCCGTTAGTATTGCCTGCTCTGCCCATTAATTCAGATGCTCTTTTATCCGGTTTTCGGTATATCCCTTTGGTACATCCATTACATTAAACCCCGGGGTTTCTTGCTCCGGATACCATGGAAACAGCCGGCATCCATACATATGGAGCTTCCCGCATGTGGCCTGCAACCCCGGTTTCCGGGTCCATTATAACAGGCATTACCTTTGGGGATAATCCTCACAACTATTACGTAGAAATCATTATCAAGGTTTCATGTCATCGGGAAATACTCTGAAATATTGATGCCATTTCAGAGAGCCATCTCAATCTTCACTTTCGCCGGGATTATTTCATCTTCTCCCATACATCCCTGCCGGTCAAAGCCACTGCAGACAAGACCACGCCCCGGGAACATGGGATTTTAAGTTAAACTAAAAAAAATCGTGTACTTTTATCCTGGTTAATCCATTTCAAATGGCCAACAGGAAGAGGGCAGAGAGAGTCATAAAAAAGATAGGCAGCAGCCGTGTTATCTGGTTTCCCGAAAGCAACCGATGGGTTGAATTCAGGGAACCAGCCTGGTTTGTCTACAAAAAGCATGAGGAAGGGGCAGATGAGCAAACCGTTACCGGACTGTTATCTGAAAGATACGGCCTGCCCGGGAGTGAAGCGCGCAGGTTTTTCAGCGAAATTCTTGAGGGAATACGTACTTCGGCCCTTGCAGCCTTTAAACCGGCACCCGGGGTGCCTGAAGGAATATGCAGACAGGATAAAGCCATGAGATTCAGAACACGTCATTACCTTGTCAATAAAAAGCATATCACCATAAGCTACGGTTCACCCGATATGGAATTTTACATTCATCGTCCACTGGCATGGCTGGAAACCGAAAATGCACCCCTGGGTTCGCTGCATCTCGAGGTCCTTACTACTGAATACCCCCCGGGGTTTCAGCACCACCCGAAAAGCCGGAATACCAGTGAACAGGAAAACCCGCAAAAAATATATTGCATTTCCCGGAAAGGGGAAACACAGCATAAGTTCAATGATGCGGGCATGCTTAAGCACAGGCTGTATGTTGAGGTAACGAGTCATATTTATGGGATTCCAGCGCAAAACTGGATGTCTTATATCCATGCCGCTGCTGTCACCAACGGCAGGGAAGCCATACTGCTTTCCTCCGCCAGCGGCTCGGGTAAAAGCACCATGGCCGCACTGCTTCAGCTGCCGGGGCATAAGAGCATCACCGGCAGGGAAGATATTTTTTTTATGTCAGACGATTTTGTGCCCGTTGATGCCACCAGCCTGAAAGCATTTGCATTTCCTGCAGCATTGAATATAAAGGAAGGTTCATTTCCTGTCATAGATGCTTTTTACCCTCACAGGGACGATGCAGACAATGGCTACAGCATGCCCGGCAACCTGCATACACGCTACCTGCGCCCCCGGTTCCCCGCAGGGGACATATATGAACCCAGGGCAGTAAAAAAAATAATATTCATACGATACACCCCGCGGGCAGGATTCAAAATCCAAAGGCTGCCCGTAATAAAGGCACTGTCTATGTTCCATGAGGAAGCATGGGTTTCGCATAACCCGGGACATGCGCAAAGGTTTATTGACTGGTTTGTAACACTTGAATGCTACTGCCTTGAATACAGCGACAATAAAACAGCGGTCAAGGCTGTGGAAGAGCTGTTTGATAAAAATGATCACTGACATATACGGGCAGCAGCTCTTTACCAGGGTGCCGTCAATAGTACGCATCGGAATGTCATGGCTTATAAGGGGAGCAGCTCTTTGGAGCAGTACTTTACGAAATTGCCGTCAATAGGATCCAGCGGGATGTCCTGCCTTATACGGGGGGCAGCCCTTTGGAGCAGCTCTTTTGAGCAGCTCTTTACGGAAGAGGAGTCACCAGGATGCAGCCGAACGACCTGCCCTGGCGAAATGATTATTTTACGTAAGCTTCGTAAACAGACCTTATGCCCGTCTCCAGGTCTATCGAATGCCTCCAGGAGAGGCTGTGGAGCAGCTCCACATCAAGCTGCTTTCTGGGAGTGCCGTCAGGCTTTGATACATCCCACTGCAGGTCACCCCCGAAACCGGTTATATTTTTCACCATGCCGGCCAGCTCCCTGATGGTCAGGTCTTTGCCCGTGCCGATATTGATATGGGTCTGCCCCAGGGTATTATAAAGAGTTCCGGCATCAACATTATTCATTATATAAACGCATGCTCCGGCCATATCATCAACATGAAGCAATTCACGGTAAACCCTGCCGGTTCCCCACAGCTTTACGGCAACATGGTATGGCCGGCCCGGAGCTGATGAGGCTTGGCTGACTATCCCGTATTTTGCAAGGATCCCGAGAATTTCATTGTTTCCGGCTGCCGGACCCGTACCCTCCACCGGATTTTTTCTAAGGTCTGACCTTACCGCATCCCAGTTGTTTTCCTCGAGGCATCTGCCAAGGTGCATCTTCCTGATCAGCGCGGGCAGTACGTGCGACTTTTCAAGGTCATAATTATCGTTGGGGCCGAACAGGTTGGTAGGCATTACAGAAATAAAATCGCTGCCATACTGCCTGAAATAATTCTCACACATCTTTATGCCGGCAATCTTGGCAATTGCATACGGTTCGTTCGTATATTCCAGTCTGCCGGTAAGCAGCGCCTCTTCCTTCATGGGCTGTTCAGCCTCCCGGGGATATATGCAGGAGCTGCCCAGAAACAAGAGTTTTTTCACCCCGTATTTCCAGGCTGCATGGATCACATTGTTCTGTATCATCAGGTTCTCATAGATGAAGTCGGCCCTGTAGGTATTGTTTGCCACTATGCCGCCAACTCTGGCGGCGGCAAGAAAAACATATTCGGGGCGCTCCCTTTGAAAGAATGCCTCAACATCCTGCTGCCTGCCCAGGTCAAGTTCGCCGCGGGGGCGCAGCAGAAAGTTGCCGAAGCCGGCATCCTTCAGGCTCCGGTAAATAGCAGAGCCAACCATCCCCATGTGGCCGGCAATATATATTTTGCTCTTTTTTTCCATCGCTTATATATTAATCAATTGACACCACACTTTCTAAGGCACTCACATTACCCCCTGCCTGCAGTCGGCTGCAACACTGCTGCCGGGTTGACCGGAGGGTATTACCGCCTGCCGGCGGACCTGTCACAGCCCTGCTGGCCGGGTTGACTGCAGGGTATTCATAGCCGCAGGTTGCCTCTTATCAGCACGGAGAATCATTCCTTTTTTTGGCCTTTTCATAATCGGCATTCACCATTTTTCGCACCAGCTCCTTAAAGGTGGTTTTTGGTTCCCAGCCCAGTTTTTCCTTCGCCTTGGAATAGTCGCCAATCAGCAGATCGACCTCGGTAGGCCTGAAATAACGTGAATCAA
>SLJO01000156.1 GCA_007135095.1 Bacteroidales bacterium
CGCCGATGGCTACGATGGTCATCGGACCTTCCCCGCCTTCCGGTTCATCGCTCTTTTTTGAGGGCATATTTTTGCCGCCTGCAGGGAATCCGGAGGCCTTAATGGCCTTCGGGTTCTTTTCCGGTTTACTGCTCATTTTTGAGGACATATTCAACTGGTTACCCTGTAAATTTAACGATATAAATTGTTATTAAAATTGATCTTCCGGGGAAATCCACACAAAAAATGAATTTTATTTCCGTTATAAAAAAGATTTGGAGCCGGTTAAGGGGATTTTCAGTAAAAGCATAATCAATTCGCAAATAAAACTGCAAACATTTGACCAGTGATTATTTTCCCCCGAAAGGGTGTCATCAAAAAATATTAAACACGAGGGCAACAGCAGGCAACACCGGTTCACCGGCACCCTGCCGGCGAAAATTACAGTTGGGCAACACTGATTACCACTTTCCCCCGGGGATGGCCCTGAGGAAAATTATCCCCGGACCGCACTGATTACCACTTTTCCCCGGGCATGGCCCTGGGCCATGTACCTGATCGCTTCTATGGCATTATCAAAAGGGTATATTTTGTCAATTACAGGCTTAATACTGCCACTTTCAGTAAGACTGACTATGAGTTCCAGGTCTTTGGATTTTTTTTTGCAATGAGGAAAAGCATTTTCCTTGAACTGCCAGGCTTTGGCTGATCCGTGGAGCTTGCTGAAAAAAATGAAAATGTAGCGAAAAATTTTGCATTTTTGGTGTCATAAGCAACCATTATGATTGGAACGGCATCTATTATTTATACATATAATATACACAAATCAATACCAGAATTCCGGATCAGCATAAACCAGCCTGTGAAAATGAAAATTACCCTGACCACAATATGCCTGCTTTGTTCGCTCCAGACCTTTTACGGGCAGGGCTGGAGCTGGGCGCAAAGTATAGGTGATACAAGCGCCAATACAGTTTCTAATGCGATGTGCCTTTATAATGGCACCGACATCCTTGTTACCGGAGCGTTTGGCAGTGCATCCCTGAAACCAGGGACTCATACCCTCCCCGGTGCGGGAAGAGATGATGTTTTCATTGCCCGTTTTAATGCTGCAGGCGAATGCTTGTGGGCTACCTCTTTTGGGGGTACATCAAACGAAGCCGGGACTGCAGTGGCGACAGACGATTATGGGAATATCTACCTTGCAGGCAATTTTAGCAGCCGTTCCATCACCTTTGGCAACCATACTCTGCAAAACAAGGGTGAAAAAGATGGATTTATTGTAAAAATTGACCCCACAAAAGAAATTGAATGGGCCCTGGGAACAGGGTCTTTAAATGATGATGAGGTAACGGCGATAGCGGTAGATAACCAGGGTGATATCTATGTCACCGGAAACATATCAAACAACAGGATTTTCATCAAAAAAATAGATAAGGACGGGAATGTAATCTGGGAAAGATCGGGTATAGCAGAGGGCTTGTATTATGGTTTTGCAAAATCAAATTCAATTGCAATTGATGACAATAACAATTGTTACATAACAGGCGGTTTTCATGAAAAGCTTATATTTGACGGCAGTAACACAATCTGGAGCAGCCGTAATCAGCAGCATTCCTACTATGAAAACAACGCCTTCCTGGCGAAATACGACCCCTATGGCAATTTTATAGATGCCGTGGCCATTTCTGATTTCCATAACGGTCAAAACATATGCTTCAGCTTCAATCGATTGTTTATTGGTGGTGACAAGATCGAACACGGTATGGGATGGGGATGGCCCCTCCGGCATTCTAAAATTTACCTTGGCAAATTCAGCACCGCCCTTAACAAGGTCTGGCTAAGGGCGGCCGGGGGACTTACTCCCTATCAGAGCCTGGACCTGCCCAATGATATCTCGGCAGATGAAAATGGCAATATCTACCAGACCGGATCCTTTTTCAGCGAAGGTTTAAAATTCGGTCCCGATTCCCTTGAAAATATTTTCAACCAGGAATACTTCTACAGGCAGGCCTTCATCTTCAAATACGACACATTGGGCAATGCCCTTTGGGGTAAGGCTGCCGGAAATATACACTGCGATGCGGGAAAATCGATTCAGGTGGTTTCCGAAGACACGTTTTATCTTGCCGGCACATTTGAATCAGAACAGATATATTTTGGTGCGCATAGTCTGGAAAACAAAAGCATTCTGCGAAATGCTTACGTACACCTCAGGCCTCCCCGGGAATACAGGAACACTTTTGTTTTCCTGGCGAAATATAATAGCAATGTTACTTATTCACCCGGGATAACCGGTAAAAACCGGTTTATTCTCTTTCCTAATCCTGCAGGCGACTTTGTTACTGTTGAAACAGGAGAACCCCCTCAAAGTGGTGGACAGATATCAGTATATTGCGTAGAAGGGCGGATGGTTAAACTGGTTCCGGTAAAACCGGGAGAGAACCGGGTTACAATAGATATCCGCAACCTGCAAGAAGGGGTTTATCTTTTTAAAATTGTAGTAGATGACAGTGTCTCAACACACAGGATAATTAAGTATTGATAAGCTTCACCCCGTCTCAACCCACAGTCTTACTGAAACCAGACAGTTATGGCAACGTCTCAAAATACATCCTTTATCCACCCCCGGCTGCTTGCCTGCTTCCTGCTGTTGTTTTTTTACCAGGCTGATGCGCAGATTGTCATCAACGAATTCCTCGCGAGGAATGTCTCTTCCGTTGCGGATCCCGATTTTGGCCGGTTCTCCGATTTCATCGAGGTATTCAACCCATCGGCAGATCCGGTTAATCTTGAGGGATACAGTATTACCGACAAACCTGCCAACATAAGGAAATGGGTATTCCCTTCCATTATCCTGATGCCCGGCGAGTACCTTCTCCTTTGGGCCAATGGCCGGGACAAACTTATAAATGATAAGGCTTTCAGCGAATTCCTGAACCGGGATATAACCGTAACATCATACCACCTGAATTTTGCACTGAGCAGGTATGGGGAATATATTGGCCTTTTCGATGATCAGGGTAATCTGATTGATGAAATATATTTCGGTAACCAACTGGCTGATGTTTCATACGGAAGGAAC
>SLJO01000258.1 GCA_007135095.1 Bacteroidales bacterium
GATATCTTCTTAAGGATCTCTGCAGGCAGTTTTGCACCGGGGGCAGGGTTGAGGATCATTGGTATGTTCAGCCCCGCAGCAAGCTCTGCGACGGCGCCGACAGTGGCAAGGGGTATTTCAAGCTGTACAAGAACCATTCCCGCTTCCAGGAAAACTTCCCGGGATTTCAGGATATCTTCAGGGAGAAGGTGGCTGTTGGCGCCCGGCGCAACAGCGATGCTGTTCTCCCCGTCATCCGCCACATTGATAAGTGCAACCCCGGAGTGTATGCCGGGTTTAACCTTGATAAAAGAGGTGTCTATACCGTCTTTTTTGTAGTTTTCGATCGCACCGGTTCCGAAGGTGTCGTCAGATACGCAGGCGATGAAAACTACATCACCGCCGGCGCGGGCGGCGCCCACGGCCTGGTTGGCCCCCTTGCCCCCGGGGATGGTCAGCAATTCGGATCCCATAACTGTTTCTCCGGGTGCCGGAATATGAGGCACCTTAACCACCATGTCGGTATTTGAACTTCCGACCACAATTATTTTTTTTCTCATTACTTTTTGTTTTTACAGGTTTTCCGTGTCAATCCCGTCAACCGGGAAATTACATTGTGTGCGTCAGCACCCTGTTTCCCGAAATGAACCCGGTAGTCAGCCACATGTTGCTGCCGGGTGCAACCTGTACCAGGTTCCGGGTATTTTCCGCAGGGTCAATAAAGCCTTGAGGCTATGATCAATGCAAGTCCGACGGCAAAAAACAGGAACATGGCAGTAAGCAGTCCGCTAACCCCCTTAGCTCCCTTGAACTCTTTCCATATGAACACACCCCACATTGCTGCTACCATTGTTGCCCCTTGGCCCAGCCCGTAGGAAATGGCAAACCCGGCCTGCTCGGCGGCAATTATGTTAACGGTAAAACCAAGGCTCCAGATCACTCCTCCGAGTATCCCGATAAGGTGAAGTTTTGTGTCGCCTGACTTTAAATATTCACTGTATGTGACTTTTTCCCCGGTAAGGGGCTTATACATGAAAATTGAATTCCAAAGGAAATTGGAAATCAGTAATCCCACCGCAAATATAACCGAGGCGGTATAGGGGGTAAGCCTTCCTGGTTCCGGATTGACAAAGTCGCTCACCATTGAAGCTGCGACGAAGCGGTAGAAAAAGCCCATCAGCAAGCCGGCGAGAAGTGAAATGACAATTCCCTTGGTTGTGGATTCAGCCCTGGCCGGCAGTTTTTTGTATGCCTTTGCGTCAAGCACAATTGCGACTACCACAAAGGCAACGCCAATGAAAAGAATTACCGGGTTGCCCAGGGGAGTGGCAATGTAATTGACAATCACGCCCAGGGCAAGGGCAAGTCCGATGCCGATGGGGAAGGCCACTGCCATCCCTGCAATCGCAATTGCTGCAACCAGGAGCAGGTTGGCAATATTAAAAACAACTCCTCCAAGGAAGGCCGAACCCAGGGCTGAGAGATCAGCCTGTGAAAGGTCGGCGATAAAGCTGCGCCCGTCAGTGCCAATGCTTCCGGCAGTAAAGGCCAAAAGCAGCGACAATAGAAGGACACCAATTGCATAATCCCAGTAATAGAGCTGAAAAGGCCATTTTTTTGTGGCAAGTTTCTGGGTGTTTGCCCATGAGCCCCAGCAAAGCATTGTGATAAAGGCAAGAAACACCGCCCACGCGTAAGAATGCACTACTAACATAGTTTGAGTTTTAAGGTTTGGGTTAGAATAATGGCTTATGATTTTTGCGAAAGTTCAAAATTTCAATTTAATCAAACATGCGGCCTCTGGGCCTGATCATGCCTATCGGTAATCCTTTTTACCGATTTTCTTATTATCAGTTTTGGCTTTAGCATTATGCCTGTATCCATGTCAATGCTGCCATTTCTTATATAATCAAGTAATACTTTTACTGCAATTTTGGCAATTTCCTCTTTTGGCTGATCCACAGTTGTCATGGGACTTGCCAGGAAAGATGAATAGGGCTGATCGTCGAATGCAACCACGGAGATATCATCGGGAATGCTGAGTCCGGTTTCATTGATTGCACGCAAAACACCCAGTGATATAAGGTTACTCAGAGCAAAAATCGCCGTAGGAGGATCTTCCCGGCTCATAAGGATTCTGGTCTGAATATATCCGTTTTCCTCGCCAAAATCATCGCCGGATATCAGGCTGTTATCAACAGGAATACCGTTTCTTATCAGGACATCCCTGTAACCCCTCACCCGGTCGTTGTTGACGGAGATACCCCGTAATCCCTGTATGCATGCTATTGTTCTGTGTCCGCTTGCCACTAAATATTCCATGGCATCCACTGCGCCGCTGTAGTTATCGGTTGTTATATAAGGAATCGGGATACCCGGCATATGCCGGTCAATAATCACCAGGGGGATGCCCCTTTTGAGAAAGTCCATTAAATGCTTATTGCTCTGGCCGACGGGGGCAAGCACAATACCGTCAACTTTACGGCTGGCCAGCAAATTTAAGAGCTCTGTTTCGGTCTGAATATCATCCAGGCTGTCGCAAAATATGAGTGAATAACCATGTCGCCGCGATTCAAACTCTATTGTCTTCGCAATTGACGAGAAAAAGGGATTGGCAATATCAGGTATTATAAGGCCCAGTGTTTCAGTCTTCTCCAGCCGGAGCCCGCGGGCAATTCTGTTAGGATAATAATTGAATTCCCTGGCAGCATCAAGCACTTTTTTGCCGGTTGCAGGACTTATCCTGTATTTATCAGCTTTACCGTTGAGTACGCGGGAAACAGTCGTTACGGATATACCCAGCACTGCAGCCAGTTCCTTGATATTTTTTGCCTTTTTCTCCATAAACAGATACAAATATCCAATTTTTTTTTATATGCACAAACGATTGTGCAAAAATAATGGTGAGGATTTGATTTCTTTTTATTTACTTGCTGTCGAAATCGCAAACTGGCAAATATTCATTAACCGGGCTTGATCACAATTCTGGCTGTCTGTTCACTTCGCTTACGGGATCACAAACCGGCCATATATTCATTTCAACTCAACCTGAAGCTTTTTATGAGAATGAACAAGTATATCGGATCAACGCTTTCTTTTGGTTTTACAAGGGTCATTATTCTGATGGTCATATGGGGCATATTGCCATACGCATTATCTGGCCAGAGTCGATCCGAACGGGTGGTACCGGTCAGGGACGGGATTTATCGTATCGGCATACTGTCGTTTATGCATGAGACCTGTACCTTTTGCCCGGAAGCCGGTGAACTGGCTGACTGGCTTGCAGCAGGTCCTGCTTCTGATCACTTCCTTGGCAGGAGTACCGGCTATGCCGGAGGCTTTGAGGCGCGTATGGCAGCATATGGAGGTGTTGAACTGATAGGTATTACCTCCCCGGCCGGTATGCCGGTGGGAGGAACATCACGCAGCTGGAATTCCAGGGAGGTATGGGATTACTATACCAGTAAAATGATTGCTGACCTGACAGAAAAGGGCCCCTTTGACGGGGTTCACCTTGCTCTTCACGGCTCCATGGCGGTGGTGGGTATAGCCAGACCTGAAGCTGAACTGGCAAGAATCGTAAGGAAGCTTGCAGGCCCTAATGCAGTTATCACAGTAACCCTGGACCTGCATGCCTGCGTTGATGCAGAACTGGTAAATAAAGATGCCGCAGACGCCGTTTTTTCAGTGAAACGGTTTCCCCATTATGATGCCACACTGATGGGGCAGCGCGCTGCAGATGTTATGATCAGGGCGCTGCAGGGAACCTTTAAGCCTGTTGTTTCAACACGGAAACCCGGGGTCATCACCCCGAGTTTTTTTCAGGGAACCGTCAGGTATCCCGCACGGGAGATAATGGAAAGGGCAAGGAGATGGGAGGATCGTGAAGAAGATGTTTATGTTTCCGTTAATTTCGGATTTGCCTATGCAGACGTTCCCGACAACGGGGCGTCGATATATGTGGTAACCAATAATGATAAAGACCTGGCTGACCGGATTGCAGATGATATGAATGAGTTTATCTGGATGCACAGGAAGGATTTTGTATTCAAGGATATTTATGATGTTGGAAGCGGGGTGGAAAGGATCATGCAGGCAGTCAATGCAGGTGAAACCCCGGTTGTGGTGGCCGACGGCTGCGACAGAACCGGCGGTGCGACCTGGATAACCAATGAGCTTATCAGGCAGGGAGCGGCCAACTTCTGCATTGGCACCCTGACTGATGAGGACCTGTTCTTCACCCTGACCGGAAAAGGAATGCAGGCAGGCGACCGCACCGGGCCGGTTATAGTGGGTGGCACAACCGATATTTTTTCTGGCGACCCTGTAGAGCTTAAGGATGCAGTGGTTGAATTCATTGACGACCGGCATATTGTCCTGCTTTTTGGGAACAACAACCGGATTGTGGTGACCCCTGAGCTGAGGCAGATAACATCGCCCGGATGGCATGCCAGTGTGGGGGTTGATTTCGGTGAACTGGATATTGTGGTACATAAAACCCGGGTGCACTTTTTCAGGGGTTACTATGAAACAGGTATTGCAGGTGAAGAATATCCGGGAACTATTGTAAAGATAGAGGTGCCGGGATGGGGCCCTGCCGATGTTACCAAAATTGACTTTATCAACGGAGGGCAGTATCTTTATCCTCTTGTCATGGACCGGGAAATGGGACATATATGGGACCGCCCCTATATTGGCGATGATGATATGATTTATCAGACCGGCGAGGGAAAAAAACTAAAATGATATGTTGAATATTAACTTTATTTCAATCGGTAAACCAATAATATTTTTATTAATGATGACCTTGTCGGTTGCGCATTATGGCCAGGAGGCTCAAAACAGGGCCAGGGCGGCAGAAACAGGCCTTAAAACAGGAGTGCTTGAGCCGGGTGAGCTTAATATGATTACCGATGTGCCCGGGGTAAAAGTGGGCCATTATACCCTTAGGGACGGGGACGCGGTACGTACCGGGGTAACAGCCATACTGCCCCATTCGGGCAACCTTTTTGCAGAAAAGGTGCCGGCATCCATATACTGCTTCAATGGTTTCGGAAAGCTGGCCGGCTACCTTCAGGTGAAGGAACTGGGTAATATAGAGACCCCGGTCATCCTTACTAATACCCTGAATGTTGGTACTGCAGTGGATGCGGTAATCAGGTATTCCCTCAGGCAAAAGGGTAATGAGAACGTGCGGTCGGTTAATGCAGTGGTGGGTGAAACCAATGACGGATTCCTTAATGACATACGCGGACAGCATGTTCAGGCGATCCATGTTGAGGAAGCTATCAGAAATGCTTCCCCGGGAAGAGTGGAGGAAGGAAACGTGGGGGCGGGGACAGGCACTACTTCCATGGGATTTAAAGCCGGCATCGGCACCGCTTCCAGGAAGACACCTCCTGTTGGCGGGGTCAGTTATACTGTAGGCGTGCTGGTCCAGTCAAACTTTGGCCGTGAGCTCATTTTAAACGGGATTCCTGTATCATGGGAAATTCTTAACTCCATTGAAAAAGAGGAAGATGGTTCATGCATGATAGTTATAGCAACCGATGCACCCATCTCGTCGCGTAACCTTGAAAGGCTCGCCCGGCGTTCCTTTACCGGGATGGGGAGAACAACGCGTTTTATGTCCAATTCATCGGGCGACTTTGCGATTGCATTTTCAACGGCCTACCGGATAAAGCACACCGGCACTGTCATGGCGGATGATATGCCCCTGCTCTTAGGCAATAATGCGATGGACGGCTTATTTCAGGCCGTTGAGGAGGCCACCCAGGAAGCCATATATAATTCGCTTTTTATGGCAGAGGAGATGGAAGGTCGTGATGGCAACAGGGCGGAGGCCATTCCCCTTGATAAGGTAATTGAGCTGTTAAAGAGGCATAATATTTACAAAACCGAATAAATTCCCGATGGAAAAAGGCATAATCGGTATAGTGGGGGGGATGGGCCCCCTGGCGGGAATTTCCCTGTCTGAGAGCATCATCAGGCATACAGTTGCCCGAAAAGATCAGGATCACCTTCCCCAAATTCTCTTTTCCATACCCTCGGAAATAACTGACCGCACCGGGTACCTGACCGGGAAGATAAAAACCAATCCCGGCTACCGTATCGCCCGTATCTTATCCGATATGGAGTCATCAGGTGTTAGGATTGCGGCAATTGCATGTAACTCAGCCCATGCACCACCGATATTTGATTTGATTGTTTCGGAACTTGAACAACGAAAATCAAAAATCAGGCTGCTCCATATAATAGAAGAGGTTGGCAGTTTTATTTCTGGCCACTTTTACGATAAAAAGAAAGTCGGTATTCTTGGCACTACCGGAACTTACCTGACCGGTCAGTATGATTTGCTCAACAGGGCTGATCTGGAGACAATAAATATCAGCGAAACGCAGCAGCATCAGTTGCACCAGGCTATCTACCATCCTGCTTATGGAATAAAATCAAGTACGGGAGTCATTCCCCGAAAGGCAGTTGAAATTATCAATAACGCAGCCGGCTCACTGATAAAAGCCGGAGCCGAAATTATAGTGCTCGGCTGCACCGAATTGTCACTGATTTTCAAAGAGGACAAGTTTCATAACTTGCCAGTTATCGATTCATCCGTGGTTCTTGCAAGGGCACTGATCAGGATGCATACCCCGGAAAAACTAAGGCCATGGCAAACATAATCCTGTATTTCCGCCCCTTCTTTTTCTGCCGGTCCGGCATGACTATCATATCTGGATTCGATAATGGATATTGGTTGTGGGAAGGATAATTGTTCCCCCTATTTTACTTTCTTCATTGAGTAATGCGGATTGGCAAAGATTCTGTGTCCGATCGACTCAGTGTGGCATGAGGCACATTCCATCTTGCCGAATGTATTGTTCAGCTTTCCTGTACTACCATGGCAGGTCATACATTCATGGACATTTTTGTCATCCTGACCATATGCCACGTAAGTATTACTGAAATATTCGTTCAAAACAACAGCAGTGCGGTATGCGACATCACTTGTCAAACGGCGGCATCTTTCTACCCGCTGCCCGCTATCGGCCTTATATCCGGATATTTTTACCCAGTTAGTGACAGATGCATGGCAGAGAGTTGATTCGGAAACAGATGAGGGAGGTGTGAAATCAAGAATGGCCGTCTGCGGTCTGAATTCGGGGATGGGGATCTTTTCATACCATCGGAAAAGCCCGGCGATCAATGTATCCTGTATTGGATTGCCCTCCACAAGTAACCCGATAAGTGCAGCGGCACCGTTAAGTGATCCGCAGACAGTACCAAAGCCGCCGATACCGCTGCGGCCGTATTTCATCATGTGGAAAGGAAAGGAAGCATAGGGCTCACCGAATTTATCGGCTAATTGAGACAATACACTTTTGAAAACAGCATACATGCAACTACCCTCTTCATAATATTTATAGGCCAGTTCACCAGTTACGGCAGGGTCTAAATGAGAATAAGCCCAGCAGGATTCCGAGTGCGCATATTCAAGCTTCCGTGGTCCTTCCATGGGCTGGTATTCAGGCTTAAACACGTTGGAGAGAGTATATGCACTTGCCCCGCTTCCAACGACTACACCGGCAAATATTTTCATTGCTTTACGTCTGTCCATGTACGTAATGTATTAAGGTTAAATTTGCCCTTAAAAGTAAATATTCTTTGGGATTTAAGAAACCAGTATCGAACCTATGGCAGTACAGGACATCCGAATTATTCCAACAGATTGCAGATGTGACTGAAAAAGAGTAATAAAAAATTAATTGCCGAAATATTTTTCATCAAGGGAATATCTTCCTGAGCCATTATAGATGACAAAAATGCTTGTAAGAAGCATTGAGATGTCGAGCCTTGCGGCCTGGGCAAAAGTCCACATGCCATCTGATAACTGTGGGAATTTTGTTGTAATAATAGCCACAATCATGGTGATCGCCAGGGGAATGGCTGCAAGGCGGGAAACCAGCCCTATCAGGATAAGAAAGCCTCCCAGCGTCTCAAAGAAGCCAACAAAATAAGCGGTGAATTCCGGAACCGGGAAACCCATTTCAATAAAACGACCCGGACCCATTTCGTCAGGAAAGATGAACTTTTGCAGGCCTGCAACAAGGAATACGTATCCCAGGATAAGGCGAATGAGCATGTATCCCGGAATTTGGTTGATTTGAAAAATTTTCTGCTTCATGACAATAGTTTTATGGTTGTCAAATTTTAAATTTAATTACCGTAATTATGACTGGATGGGGTTTCATCCATACAAATTAGGATAAAAAATTTAATTATCAAAGCAGGCGCTGTCCGGCAAAATATATTTCCGTATTTTTATCCATGCACAATACCAGATTACCAGTGATAAGGTTTTTGACATGAAGCATTCTCATAAGCAGCGGAAAATATTATTTTTCTTCCTGGAGCAATAATAACAGACCTAAAAACAAACTATTATGTTAAACAGAAAATCAGGCTTTATTTCCCGACGCCATTTTATTGGCAGTGTCATGCTTGCATCGACCGGTGCTGCAATAATATCATCGTGTAAAAGCTCCCCTTGGGAAATAGGGTGTTTTACGCGACCCTGGGCCAGACACGATTACCGTGTCGCATTTGACAGTATAGCCGGTGCAGGCTATGGTTTCGTCGGACTGATGTCATCTGATAAGGGACTGATCATAACTTCGGACACTACTCCGGAACAGGCTGCGAAAGTGGGAGAGGAGGCCAGGTCAAGAGGCCTTGCGATAGCCTCAATGTATGGAAACGTAGATGTGAGGAATTCCCTTGACGAAGGTACTGCCCTGCTGACCCGCCTGATTGATAACGCTGCCGGCGCAGGATGTGCAAGCATCCTTCTTGGCGGCACAACTAATGCTGAATTAACGGATGCATATTACGAGGCAGTTGCCCTATGTTGTGACTATGCTGCTGAAAAAGGAGTGGGCCTGTGCATTAAACCCCACGGGGGCACCAATTCCACCGGACCTGAATGCCGCCTGCTTATAGAAAAAGTCGGCCACAGGAACTTCAGCCTTTGGTATGACCCGGGAAACATCTATTATTATTCCGAGGGAAAAATAGACCCGGTTGATGATTCCCTGGAAGTTGACGGCCTGCTGACCGGCATGTGCGTTAAGGATTTCATGATGCCCCGTAATGTTGATGTCACCCCGGGTACCGGCATGGTGAACTTCCCTGAAGTATTTGCCCGGCTCCGCAAGGGTGGCTTCACCCGCGGGCCCCTGATTGTTGAAACGCTCTCCACTGGCGATCTGGCCCATGTTAATTCCGAGGCAAAAAAAGCCCGCCAGTTCCTCGAGGAATTAACAGGGTAAACTCACGGGCATCCATATCCGGGCTGTTTAATATAATTTAACATGCCTGGTTATGAATAATAAGAACACAATATTACTTTTGTTAAGTAATAGGGTCCACTATTGAAATCTGGCGGATCTGTATGATAAATGTATCCGTATGAAGTTTTCAAAAATAGTTTTTATTGCAACGCTGGGAATATTATCGGTTGGATTACTGATTGTAGTTGCATTTTGGGATGGTGATTCCAATGAGTATTCATCGTTTGAGGTTCAAAAAGGTGATTTTGAGATTCTTGTGATTGTTACCGGCGAACTGGAAGCAGAAAACAGCATGCGAATCATGGGCCCTTCTGCCCTGCAGAGCCGGAACATCAGATTAAGCGGTGTTCCCATCCAGGATCTTGTTCCCGAAGGTACTATTGTTGAAAAGGGTGACTGGGTTGCCACACTTGACAGAACTGAAGCGGAGCTTTCTCTAAGGGATCTTGAAGAACGGATGCTTAGTGAAGAAGCCCAGTATAAATCAGCCGTGCTGGATACCACAATTAAGTTAAGCAACCTGCGTGATGAGCTGATCAACCTGGAGCATTCGGTCGAGGAGATGAGACTTATTCTCGAGCAGTCTGCATACGAACCACCGGCAACAATAAGACAAGCTGAGATTGACCTCGAGAGAGCCCGGCGAAACCTGGTCCAGACCAGGGAGAATTACAGGCATTATCAACAGGATGCCATTGAAATGGTCAGGGAGGCAGAGCTGGAATTTGAACGTCGGACCCGTCGCTACCAGGAATTAAATGATGTGATGGGACAATTTGACATTACCGCCCCTTCATCGGGAATGGTAATTTACCATCGTGAATGGAACGGGGCAAAGAGAACGGTCGGATCTACCATTAATTCACGTGATTTGACTGTTGCAGTTATTCCGGAATTAACTTCACTGATTTCCAGGGCTTATGTAAATGAGATAGATATTGACAAAATCTCTGTCGGTCAGCCTGTTCGCATTGGAATTGATGCTTTCTCCGAAAGGGAGTATTCAGGGCGGATAATAGAGGTTTCAAATGTCGGGCAGGAGTTGCCAAATACCAATGCAAAGGTATTCGAAGTAATGGTTCTCCTTGATCAGTTTGACAGTATCCTCCGTCCTGCCATGACCACCAGCAACGCGATAATTACAGCTCAGTACAATGATGTTCATTATGTTCCGCTTGCCGCTGTTCATGAACCCGATGGTGTTCCGTTTGTGTATAAAAGGGATGGCACCCGTCAGATTGTAGTAACCGGCGCTTTCAACTATAATTTTGTTATTATTGAAGAAGGCCTTAGGGAAGGAGACGTTGTTTACCTGGAAGTCCCTGAGAAGGGTGAAACTTTTAAATTTGTCGGTAATGAGCTTATTGCCGGTAATTAGCATTGCCCGTAGTGCATTCCTGCTCCTTTGACAGTAAAGCCTGGCTATTTTGACGGGAAACCAATATGTTTTTGGTAAGTTAAATTGACCGCATCCAGTAAATCAGGGTGCGGTTTTGCTTTTCTTTTTTCCCGGCGCCGGTTTATTATATGTGATTCCTGAAAAATTACCATGCCCATTTGAAACATTTTAGGGCAAGTTAAAGTATGCATAAGAAAATTGCGGTTCATTAACTCCTGTGACCAGAAATTAAAGCACTAAATGCCAGATACACAAGAAAACAAATGAAACAACCGGTTATTTTATTATTGTTGCTGTCACTGAACTTTACTGCCCGCTCACAGGGTATTAAGCCGCAGAACGTATACCGGGTTACCGTTACCAGCAGATATGTACTGGAGGAGGGAGAGAGGACAAGCCAGTTCCATGCAGTTAATCAGCAGATATCCGATTCCCTGGGAAGGCTGCACACTGAAATTGATTATGACTGGGAAACACGATACCCCGACAATTACCGCTGGCATTATTTTGACAGTTTGTTGATGGTGCGGACTGATTTTTTTGCCAGGGAAAGGATTGAAAAACGCATAGTATATGAATATGACAGCGGCGGACAGGTTTCCGGAGAGTTGCATTACGGCTTCCAGGATGAAGATTCTGTTCTGCTCAGGGCAATTGAATTTTCTTATCATCCATCCGGCCTGAAAGGGCAGGCAGTGGCTTTAAACAATGAAGAAAGGCGCTTATACAGGGCAAGGTTCACCTTCGATGACAGGGGAACCGAAATAAGCCGACGGGTAACCGCCAGAAGGGGCGATCCGGACGACGGGATACTTAGACTTGACAGGGAGGCCGAATATGACAGCCTGGGATTGCTTATTTCCGAAACAGTCAAGCTCAGGATGAATGATCGTACAAGGAAAGAGTATAAAAGAAAATATAAATATGATGCGGATGGAAACATTATTGAAATTCTTGAACTGGATGACAGGGGAGAGCAGGTTGCCAGAATGGAGTATGACTGGCAGCAGGGCAGGAACCGCCTTTCCCGGATCAGGTACTATGATGAGAATGATCAGCTTGAAA
>SLJO01000097.1 GCA_007135095.1 Bacteroidales bacterium
CAGCCACATTCCCTCCGGAAATCTCTTAAGCCGATTTTCGAAATCCTGCAACACGCCCATGGCTTCTGCCAACCTTCGCATCGTTTCTCGGGAGCTCGAAGACGTTCGCAACGAAGTTCGCGGCGAAGATCCCGGTCAAACCTGAGCTTGCCAAAAAAACGGGGCAGGTGAAAATCAGGAACATCATTAATAACCGGGGCCCAGGTAGCATAATGAGGATTTGAGTTATTTACAGCTATCTTATACAAATTGGCCCTCCAGGCTACCCCCTTCCCCGGATAATCGATTTTCGCGTATTTCTCCAGCATATCCAAAGGTATTCTACACTCAACCGTCCATTTGACCGGCTCCTTTATTTCAGGGACATTCAGTGCCGGAAGTGAATGAGCAATTTTGATCCTGGCAATATCATCAGGATCAAGTTTAATAAACTCCTTTCTCGGCTTTATATTATAATGCATCAATGGAATACCCCCGCAATTTACCTCCAGATTGAAATATCTTTCAGGATAATTCGTGTCGGGTGCAAAGAAGAATTCCACGCATGAATCTTCCCATACCGGGTCATTGATCTTTTTATTCCTGCTTAATACACAACGGTCATCCACCTTGAAAATAATATAAATATGCTGTGGTTCGTGCATGATCCTGACTTCGGTCTGTGGCCTGAAACGGGGAATTTCTCCCATAAAATTATCTATTGTTACAGATCCTGCCCCCACCCATTGAGGTTTGTCCCATACGGCATCTACCTCTGCAGGCTGCCTAGCTTTTGCGGCAATATATTCGTACATCGGTGATTAAAGTTTGAATTTTGAAACATAAAATAAGTAAAAAATTCGCTAAAATCAGACTATCCACCCCTGAAAAAGGTGGCTTTAAGCCCGATTTTTGCTGCGCACAGCGATTTTTTTTGGCGCACATGCCTTTCGGGCAAAGCCCCGCCAGGACATTACCGCGCTTAAAAGACGCGGGTTTTTAAGTGAAACTAAATTAGAGGGAAGAAGGCAAATTATTACCTGATCAACTTTTTATTTCCATGATTTCCGGACATGGGCAGGCACAGACATGACCGGGCTTGTGAAATCAAGGTGTGTGGCATTTTTGGCCCGGAGGGATCTGACCGGGCCCTGCCGCAAATCAAGGCGGTGGCTTTTTAAGTTCATAAAGATCAGCGACAAATGCAGGCATAAATATGACACGGCCTGTGCAAATCAAACCGGGTGGTTTTTTAAGTACATACGTATAGGGAAGTGCCACGTTTGGTTATGACCGGGGAGGGGCATGCCAGTACCCCGGGGTGAATGAAAAAGATATGTATCCAGTCAAAGTTTTCTTGCAATCAGGAGGTCAAGCGACCATCTTCCTCCTCCCTTAATAAGTAGAAACAGGCTGCCGAGCCACATAGACATATCGGTACGCATTTCATGGGCCATACTCCAGAATCCGTAAGTTTTCAGATCCCTCAGAATAAAAGGGCCGAAGCTTTCGCCAAAAGCTATGGGTATTTTCGTCACAACAATTGCCACTGTCATATTGAGGATCATTGCAAAAGCCGCTAGCTTTGTAAGCAATCCTGTAAGAAATGCAATGCCGCAGAGTATTTCAAATATACCAACAAAGGATGCGAAAAATTCAGGATTTGGGAACCCCATTCCCTCGAACCGGCCAGGACCTCGCAGTTCGGGGTAGATAAATTTTTGTATGCCCTCAGATAAGAATACCCAACCAACCATAATCCGGATAATCAGTGTTGTTTTTTCAGTTTTTGTTTCAATGATCTTTTTATATCCATTTTTTGAAATTTGATGTTTTCTTATCAAGTTACGATATGTCTTCCAATGTACCGGCTGGTTCGGTAAATAACCCTCTTTAAAAGCCTCTCCTGGTTGAATCTGATATTACTTAACCCCATGGTACCGGTTAATGTAAACAATTTAATGAAAATATAGTTTAAACTAACATGTAATCCCGCATTCCCTGATTATGGATATTACCGGCAGAGTATTTTCCGGTTGGTATTTAGACTGTTGCAAACGAAAATACTCATTTACGGGATTACGCAATGAGCGTTTACCCTTCTGAAGATAGACGGCCACCGGTGCACGGCAGAGAAGGTCGACGCCTTAACAGCACGCCGGTGTTGGTTGCATTGCTGGCAAGTCAGAATAACTATTCTGTTATGGAATTTATACTTATTGCAATTGTTGCTTTATTTTCAGCAATACTTACTTTTTTTTCCGGATTTGGATTGGGCACAATACTGATGGTGGTATTTGCCATTTTCTTCCCTGTTGAAATAGCTATTGCCCTGACAGCCCTTGTACATCTTGCAAACAATATCTTTAAATTGACACTGATCTGGAAACTTATAAACAGAAAAGTATTCATTAAGTTTGCAATTCCTGCAATGGCAGCAGCGTTCCTGGGAGCAGTAGTCCTGAATGTGATCAGCCGTGAAATCATAATATTCATTTACAATATCGGGGAAAGAACATACCATGTTACTCTATTGAGGCTGGTCATATCCTTTCTGCTGATAATATTTGCCATACTGGAACTTCACAAAAGATTTGAAAATTTTTCTATGGGTAAGAAATATCTTCCTCTCGGAGGTGCCTTATCCGGGTTCTTTGGAGGATTATCCGGTCATCAGGGTGCATTTCGATCGATGTTCCTGCTAAGGTCGGGATTAAATAAGGAAGGCTTTATTGCAACAGGTATTGCTGCAGCGACATTGATTGATGTTTCCAGGGTTGCTGTTTATGGAACATCCTTTTTTGCCGATTATATTGCCATGGCAGATACCGGAACCCAACTTCTGCTTGCCACAGCAATTATAGCAGCGTTTGCCGGATCACTTATGGCTCGTAAATTCCTTGTTAAGGTTAAGATGAAATGGGTCAGGAAAATAGTAGGTTACATGATTCTGGTACTGGCGATTTTGCTGGGGTTGGGTATTATTTAGTATATTTATTGAGACATTGCATTAAATATTAGTTCTCAAACAGGTCTGTTCCATGAAGAGA
>SLJO01000127.1 GCA_007135095.1 Bacteroidales bacterium
CGTTGAGCTTTTGGTTATTCTGTCATGAAATGGGAGCGCCCCTGTATATTGTTAAATATCAAATTGTTATGAAAATAATTATTCGGCATTTTAAATTGTTGATATAAAATTAGTTACGAGCTTTTGTAAAACCCTGGATTTTTTATTATTTTAGTTAAGATAATAAAATCTCTTGTGGACAACCAAATTCCCTGACCTGATGGACAAAACCCCTGGAAAGCAACAAATTTTCAGATTTATCGCCGTATGCGCATTGTTTTTACTTTTCGCCCCGGTAACTTCCCTTTCGCAGGTCAAACATTTTACATTACTGCATACCTCTGATGAACATTCAGTGCTTTTACCCCTGTCCCTTGCAGATTATGAGACCGGCGCAGCAGACTATACAAAAGGTGGCTATGCCCGCCTGGCAACGCTTGTTGAACGGATAAGGAATGAAACAGAGGAACCCGTCCTGCTTTTTTCCTCGGGAGACATTATTGGCGGCACTCCGTTTTCCTGGCTTATCCTTGAGGGATATTCTCCTGAAATTGAGTTTATGAAAATGGCAGGATATGACGGTATGACCCTGGGGAATCATGAATTTGATTACGGTCCTGATGTTCTTGCAGAATACTTGCTCCGGGCGGGATATCCCGGACTGGGCCAACAGATTCCCCTTATAGCTTCCAATTTGTCCCTGCCCGAAGGGCACATGCTCCTGGAGGCCGGCATCAGTGAAAACCATATCTACAAGCTCCCCAATGGCATCAGTCTTGGTGTTTTCGGGTTGCTGGGAGTGAGCGCATATGAGGTGGCAACTTCTTCTGAACCGGCTGAAATTGCCGATCCGCTGGATATTGCCTTACAGCAGGTAACTCAGCTCAGGGAGGCCGGGGCCGATATTATTGTGGCGATCACTCATTCGGGAATAGATGAGGACCGGGAGCTTGCCATGGGTGTCGACGGCATTGATATAATACTCGGCGGCCATGACCACTTAAGATATGAGCCTGATATTGTGAATAATACCTATATTATTAACTCGGGCAAGTATTTGCAGTATCTTGGTAATTATGAATTTGAATGGAACAGTGATAACGGCCGGCTCAGGCTGGTAAATGATCTGATCCGGTCTCCTTATTTTATACCCCTTGACCACCTTATTGACGAGGATCCCTTGGTACTGGAGATGGCCTTAGAATATCTTGAAAAACTTAATGAATTTGTTTCAGCCCATACACAGGGTAAGTTCACCGATGTACGCGAGCCCCTTGTCTTTTCATCTTTTCCGTTAATACGTCCTGCGCCGTTTACCGAAACCGCAGTCGGTAATTTTGTGACAGATGCGATGCGCCTGATGGCAGAGAAGGTGACCGGGGAAAAGGTAGATATTGCTTTCCAGGGTAATGGTGTTATCCGGTCAGATATTATTCCCGGGGCCATGGAATGGTCGGAAGGGATGATTTCTTTTTTTGACATGGTAACTGTATCGGGTCTTGGGTCGGGTGCCGACGGTAAGGCAGGTTATCCCCTTGTATCAATTTACCTTACAGGAAGGGAAGTGTTGAACATCCTTGAAATAAGCGCTTTGCTGTCAATATTCATGGGAGACAATTATTTTCTCCAGACCTCGGGCCTCAGGTATAATTATGATCCCGGACAGGCACTCTGGCTGAGAATTCCCTTTGGTGGACCTCCGGTACCGGCATACCGCGCAGTGGCAAGGGCAGAATTATATACGGGAGAAGGTATTCAGGATGATATCAGTTTTGCCCCCGTTGATGGCGATGATGACAGGCTGTACCATGTGGTGACCGATTATTATCTCACATCGTTCCTGCCAATGGTAGGTGATATACTTCCCCGGCTGAAACTGGTGCCCAAGGACAGGAATGGCCATCCTCTTGAGCTTGAGCAGGCGGTGATCAGACGGGAACAAAGGGAATACAAGATATGGGAAGCCGTTGCCGAATATGCCATCTCGTTTGAAGCCGATGAAAACATTGGCTTGCCGGTTGTCCCTCTTTATTATAGTTCACCCGGTGACCGTATAGTCTTGCAGCAAGGTATGCCGTTAAAGTACTGGTCTTACTTTTACATTGTGGTGATACTGGCCATACTGCTTGTGCTGGTCCTCCTTGCCGCAAGGAAAATTAAACAGCGGCGCCTTACCTATCGCCGCCGGTATCCGTAACCCTGCAGGGGCTGATAATTGAAAAGTCCTGGCTGACCGGGAATGTTATTAAGCGCCAAGCTTGTCCAGCAATGGGATTGTCTTATTTTGAATATCATTAAATATTTCCCGGTAGTGCTTTTTTACAAGGGCAGGATTGTCCTTGCCGTCGGGCTTGTTGGCCCTGACAAGGTAATCATTCCTGTGACTTATTATTTCAGTTATTATACTGTTTATCTTTTCCTCCGGTATGTCCGGATGAAAATGCTGGTAGGTAAGACATTCAGATATAAGTTCACCGCTGATCTCATGGATGCTTTTTTTCAGTTCTCTGCGATTTGCCATAGGTTCATATTTTATTTCAGCAAAAATAGGAAATTTATTGCTCATTTGATATCTTGTTGGCTTTATTAACATTGTGATATGACAAGCCCAGCAGACCAGATAACAGCTGTTGTCCTTGCCGGTGGAAAGAACAGCCGGTTTGAGGGCGTGGACAAGGCATTTGTGCCGGTTCATGGAGTACCCATGATTGAACGCATTCTGGGCATTCTTGGAGACATATTTGAAAATATTATTGTTGTCACTAATTCTTCCCGCAAGTATCAGTCAATGGGAAACCTCGGGTTCGCCTCAGACATTTACAAAAATGCCGGACCCCTCGGGGGCATACATGCAGCAATGAAAAAATCCGCTACCCCTTTTATTTTTGTTTTTTCGTGTGATATGCCATACCTGGATAAGAATATAATAAAGAGCCAGATCGCATTTTTCCGGAAACTGCAAAATACTGATGCCCTGATTCCCAGGATGAATTCCAATATTGAGCCGCTCCATGCTATCTATCGCTCAGCTCTGGCCGGAAGACTGGCGGAATTCCTTGAATTATCATCGGATTATTCCATACGTGCCTTCCTGAAAAAAACTGAGGTTGCCTATTACTACCTGCCATGCACTTCACGTGAAATTAAGGCTTTCAGTAATATCAACACTGCTGCCGATATTCCGGGTCCGGCTAATTCCTCCCTGAAGGCGTCCGGGCCATAACCTGCAAAGCATCGGCCTTTCCGTTTAGCACAATCTGATAAACAGCCCCTTAACGAAATGCAAACCATCGGACTTTCCCTTTAAATCCCCTCCGGCATCATCAGCCCGGTTTGGCAGTCAGCCATGATAACGGCAAGCTATTTATATCCGGACCAAATCTAAACTCTTTCCCGGCGGTCCGTTATGGAAACAGGTGATATACCCCGGGCAGACAGAAAAAACCGGACTGCGGCCGCTGGAAATGATCCTGCCGCTTGATTTCTGCACATTGATTAATAGGAACAAATTGATATATTTGCAAGGTTGCATGTCAGTATGATTTGGCGTTTGTAAATTCTTTAACCGCATTCTGTATGCATGAAAAAATTGATGAAATATTCCGGGGCTTTCAATCAAAGGAAGAAGAGCTGATACCTCTTCTGCAACGGGTCCAGAATGTGCAGGGGTTTATTTCAGTGCCGTCAATGAAAAGGATTGCCGGTTTTCTGCGTATTCCCGAAAGCAAGGTGTTTTCCGTTGCTACTTTTTACGCACAGTTTCGTTTTGCACCCGTCGGCAAAACACATGTCATGCTGTGCAGGGGAACGGCATGTCATGTTAAGAACGCTCCGAAAATACTCGAGGAACTGGAAAACCAGCTTGGCATCAGATCCGGTGAAACCAGCGGGAACCGGGAATTTTCCCTGGAAACGGTTGCCTGCATCGGTGCATGCAGCCTGGCTCCCTGCATAGTGGTAAATGATGAGGTAAAGGCAAACCTGACACCTAAAATGGTGAAGAAAATGTTCAGGCAGAATACCCCATCCTGAGGGTTAAATCCAGAGCCGCTGCAGATGCCGAACGATGTCCGGCTGCACCGCAGAGAATATTAAATTTACCTAAGCAGATGAATACGGATCTAATATATAAAGTTGCTTCAGATAGCTGGAGGGACCTGTATAACGGCAGCAAGCCCCTGATAATGGTTGGCGCTGCAACCTGCGGCAGGTCGGCCGGAGCACTGGAGGTAATGGAAATCATAAGGGAGGTTACAAAGAACCGTGGCATAGACTGCAATATAAAAGAGACCGGCTGCATAGGCATGTGCTACGCCGAACCGATCATGTACATTGCAGTGCCTGGTGAACCGCTGGTGTTGTATGCCAGCGCCGGGAGTAAAAATGTTGCCCGGCTGATAGAAAACCATATTGAAAAAAACCAGCCTTCTGAGAATAATGCATTGGGCAGCATTGGCGGCAAAAAACTCAAGGGTATTCCGGAATTATTTAGAACACCTGTTTTTAAACTGCAGGTAAGAAAGGTGCTTAATAATTGCGGCATCATCGATCCTGAAGATATGGGCCATTACCTGGCCAACCTGGGATACAGGGGGCTGATCAGGGCATTAAGCAATAAGTCGGCCGAAATCATCGATGAGATAAGGTGTTCGGGATTGCGCGGAAGGGGCGGTGCAGGATTCCCGGTATGGAAAAAATGGCAGTTCTGCAGTGATGCGCCGGGAGGGCCGAAGTATCTGGTTTGCAATGCCGACGAAGGCGACCCCGGAGCATTTATGAACCGCTCCCTTCTCGAAGGCGACCCTCATGCATTGATTGAAGGAATGATAATTACCGGGTATGCCATCGGCGCAAGTCAGGGTTATATTTACTGCCGTGCCGAATATCCCCTGGCCCTGAACCGCCTGCGGAATGCGATAGAGCAGGCAGGAAAATACGGTTTCCTGGGAAAAGATATCCTTAATTCCGGCTTCGGCTTTGAAATAAAGATCAAGGAGGGAGCGGGGGCATTTGTATGCGGTGAAGAGACCGCTCTTCTTGCCTCCATCGAAGGCAAAAGAGGAGTGCCCAGGCCCAGGCCGCCGTTTCCGGCAATTTCGGGCTTATGGGGCAGGCCCACTGTAATAAATAATGTCGAGACACTGGGCTGCGTTGCCAAAATAATGCAGAATGGCGCTGCATGGTTCAACAGTTCGGGTACCGAAAAGAGCAAGGGCACCAAGAGCTTTTCCCTGGTGGGGAACATCAGGCGTTCCAGCCTTATTGAAGTCCCCCTTGGCATAACGCTTCGTGAAATAATCTTTGACATAGGGGGCGGCATACCCGGGGGCAAAAAATTTAAGGCGGTTCAGACAGGAGGTCCTTCAGGCGGTTGCGTGCCGGCGGAAATGCTTGACCTTAATGTTGATTATGAATCACTGGCCGGGGCGGGCACCATAATGGGTTCCGGGGGACTGGTGGTTATGGATGAGGATAGCTGTATGGTTGATGTAGCCAGGTACTTCCTGGATTTTGCCCAGCGGGAGTCATGCGGGAAATGCACTCCCTGCCGGCTTGGCACAAAACAAATGCTGGAGATACTTGAAGACATTACCAGGGGGAAAGGGAAGCAGGGAGATATTGAACTGCTTTGTGAAATAGGCGAGGCAGTGAAAAAAGGATCGCTGTGCGGACTGGGCCAGACGGCTCCCAATCCTGTGCTTACGACAATACGTTATTTCAGGAAGGAATATGAAAGCCACATTTCCGATCATAAGTGCAGGTCGGGGGTATGCCGTGAACTTATCCACTTCAGGATAATCGAGGATGATTGCACCGGCTGCCATTCCTGCGCCATGCATTGCCCCGTCGATACCATAGAGGGTATGCCCAGGGAGGTTCATACCATCATTCAGCATAAATGCATTAAATGTGGTGTGTGTTTAGAGAGTTGCCCGGTAAAATTCAATGCAGTCCGTTGTTTTCCCGGGAAACCGCAAAAACAGGAGGCATAACCGGCTTAATACTTTGCAATGAAGCATATTAATATACTTATTGACAATATCCGGATCGCTGCCAGAGAAGGCCAGACAGTTTTTGATGCTGCCCTGGATAACGGTATCTACATACCCGGCCTGTGCCACCACCCGGACCTCAAACCCATGGGCATGTGCAGGCTCTGTATTGTCGAAATTGCCGGCAGGGGCCTGACCACCTCCTGTACAGCCATGGTTGAAGAAGAGATGAGCGTAATTACGGAAAATGAGGAGATAAACCAGATCCGCCGCACCACAGCTCAGCTTATCACCGCAAATCATACCGGGGAATGTTTTACCTGCAAACAAAATGACCGGTGCGGACTGCAAAAGGTGGCGTCCTACCTTGGGATTGAACATAATGGCGATAAGCCGATGCGCCAGCGTAAAGAGGAACTTTTGGTGGATGATTCAAACCCGTTTTTCACGCTTGATATGAACAAGTGCGTACTTTGCGGCATCTGTGTCCGTACATGTGATGAACTGCAGGGTGATAACGCCATCGATTATGTTAACAGGGGGCCCCTTACAATTATTTCAACCTTCAACAACCAGCCACTGTTTGATTCGGCATGTAAATCCTGCGGCGAATGTGTTGCCCGCTGCCCCGTAGGAGCACTGACATTCAAGGGCTTCCTGAACCCTTCCCGGGAAGTCAGGACAATTTGCACATATTGCGGCGTGGGATGCTCTTTTTACCTGGGGATAAGGGGGAACAGTATAGTATCCGTGCGCGGCGACCGGAACGGACCCGCAAACAAGGGTAGCCTGTGTGTAAAGGGCAGGTTTGGCAATGGTTTCGTCAATGACCCCCGGCGGCTTACCGTGCCGCTGATAAAGAAAAACGGGAAATTTGAAGAGTCGGGCTGGGAAGAAGCGCTTGACCTGATCGCCGGAAAATTTAAAATTAACAAAAACGGCCTGTTTGCCTGCTTTTCATCGGCCAAGTGCACAAATGAGGAAAATTATGTGATACAAAAATTCACCCGCGCGGTGATGGGCACCAATAATATTGACCATTGTGCGCGACTGTGCCATGCCCCCAGCGTATCGGGCCTGGCCCAGAGCCTTGGAAGCGGTGCGATGACAAACTCAATTGATGAAATTTCTGGGGCAAGGACCATCTTTGCAATCGGCACAAACACCACCTGGGCCCACCCTGTTCTTGCCCTGCAGATCAAGAAGGCCGTGCTGGGCGGAGGCACACTGATAGTGGCCAATCCCAAGAGGATAGATCTTTGCAGTCACGCAGAAATATTCCTGCAGCACAAACCCGGAACCGATGTGGTACTGATGATGGGAATGATGAGGGTGATAGTGGATGAAGGACTGCAGGACAACCTGTTTATAGATGAGCGGACTGAAAACCTTGCGCCGCTTATTGAGTCGCTGAAAGATTTTAACCTTGATTATGTCCAGCTTGTAACCGGGGTCGATAAGGATAATATAATAAAGGCAGCACGCCTGTATGCATCTCAAAAGCCCTCGAGTATCCTTTATGCCATGGGCATCACCCAGCATTCACATGGCACCGATAATGTACTGGCCACAAGCAATCTTGCACTGCTGACCGGCAATATCGGAAAATTATCAACGGGGGTAAACCCGCTTCGTGGACAAAACAACGTACAGGGAGCATGCGATATGGGTGCACTGCCCAATATGTACCCCGGCTACCAGAAAGTTGCAGATGAGACCGTCAGGAACAAATTTCAGAAGGCATGGAATGCCCGACTCAGTAATAAACCCGGGCTAACTCATACCGAGATCGTTGATGCCATTGACAGGGGCGAGGTTAAAGCATTGTACCAGGTGGGAGAGAACCCGGTAATGAGTGAGGCCGACTCGGGACATATCATGCAGGCCCTTTTAAAGCTGGATTTTTTCGTGGTTCAGGATATTTTCATGACACGAACAGCGCAATATGCAGATGTGATTTTGCCGGCCTCATCATTTGCTGAAAAATCAGGGACATTCACAAACACCGAACGCAGGGTCCAGAAAGTAAGGCAGGCGATTGCCCCGATCGGTCAGTCAAGGGCGGACTGGGAAATTACCTGTGAAATGGCAAAACGCATGGGAGCCGAAGGTTTTGATTACAATTCAACCGAAGAGATAATGACAGAGATCAGCCTGCTGACACCCATCTATGGCGGAATTACCGGGGAGAAAATTGAAAACCAGGGAATCCAGTGGCCATGCCCGGATACTGACCATCCGGGTACCCCCTTTTTACATGGTGAAAAATTCCAGACACCCTCAGGCAGGGGTAAATTTATGCCGCTCAGGTATATACCCTCATCCGAACCGCCATCAAAAGAGTTTCCGCTGATTCTGACAACCGACCGGAGCCTGTTCCACTTTCATACCAGCACTATGACCGGCAGGATAACCGGGCTTAATTTACTGGACAGTGAAGAGTTTATTTTAATCAATCCTGCCGATGCCGATATCCTTGGGATAGGCGACAGGGAACTGGTGCGCATCAGTACCCGCAGAGGAAGCCTGGAGGTCAGAATAAAGATCACCGACGTCTGTCCGCCCGGCATCGTCTCCATGACATTCCATTTTGAGAACACCCACACCAATCTGCTAACCAGCCCAGCCCTGGATCCTGTGGCAAAGATTCCGGAGACAAAGGTGGCTGCTGCCAGGATTGATAAGATCAATAGATGATATCGCCGCGCGCGGGCTATATTAAGGCAGTTATCGACAGGTAAACCGGCATGCCTATGGTTATGCTGAACGGATATGTGACAGCCGGCTCCATCGGCAGGAAAATTCCGGGATTCGCCCCGGGAACAGTCTATTTCCCGGTTATGTAATATGCAGCCTCCAGTATGTTGCTGCATATCGTCACCTCTTCTGTCAATTCATGCCTGTGTTTTATTCCGTGCCCCGTCAGTAAGTATATTGGTTGGACCCCGGCATTAATACCGCATAAAACGTCTGAGGGATGATCACCCAAAATAAAAGATTCTGCCGGATTTAAGTCATATGATTCGACTGCCTTATTTATGAAATAGGGTTTTGGCTTTTTACAGGCGCAGTTATCTTCTGTTTTATGGGGACAGGAAAAAATATCACGGATTGTAATGCCTTCCTTCTTTAGAATTTCAATAACATAATTATTGACTTGCTGCACTTCACTTTCTGTTGTAAGTCCTTTGGATATTCCTGATTGATTCGTGATAATAAAAAGCAGGAAATGCTCCTGGAGCATATTCAGGGCTGAAAAACTTTCAGGGTAAAAAATTATTTCTGACGGATGCCTGATATATCCTCTGTCTTCCACAATGGTACCATCTCTGTCCAGGAAGACTGCAAGGTGTTTTTTTGCCATGTTTTTGCTGCAAAATTAATAAACCTGTCCATAATAACTGAAGTGCAGCTTAAATTAAATTTAACGACCGGTTGAGACGGTAACCGGGGTAAGCTCATTATTCACAATTCATATTTTGGGAGGCCGGTAAAAACAGACCCGGCGTTGTATTTAAACCTGTTCTATATAAAGCCGGGTAGTTGATTAAAAGGTATTTTGATATTATTTTTATAAATCCTCCAAAAATTTAATATAAAAAACCTTCAATGGATGTAAACAAGATTGTTGCAAGGTATCCGGCTGAAATGGATAATCTGCTGAATATACTGCATGCCCTGCAGGATGCCCATCCCCTGAATTTTTTGCCTGAGGAAAACCTGAAAGTAGTTGCCCGGTATCTGAATACTACCCTGAGTTCGGTATACGGGGTGGTAAACTATTACACCATGCTGAGCACAAAACCCAGGGGCAGGCACATTATCCGGCTGTGTCATTCCCCGGTCTGCCACCTTATGGGTATCGGCAGTGTTCAGGAATACCTGCAGAAGCATCTGGGAGTGGCACTTAATGAGCCTACCCCCGACGGGATGTTCTGGGTTGAGCTGTCTGAATGTCTCGGGATTTGTGATGTTGCTCCGGCCATGACGATAGATCATGAACCTTATGGTTACCTTACCGAAGATGATATTGTGAAAATAATCTCAGAAATAAGGGAGAAGGATAGATCTGCAAAGCCGGATCAGCCGGCAGATGAATGATAGCCGGAATACAGCTGCATGCTGCGCCGGATATAATTCTGCCCTTTCACGGCAGGACCAGACAGCAGATAGCCTCACACTTTAAAATGTTAAATATTAAAAACCGGGGATAATGGCAAAGGAAAACCGAATAGTTCTTAAAAATCTTGGCAGGATTAATCCGGAAAGCATTGATGATTATATTGCTGCAGGAGGCTATGGATCATTCAGAAAAGCTCTCGGGATGGATCCCCCCGATATCATTGATGAGTTGATTGCATCGGGCCTGAGGGGCAGGGGCGGTGCAGGCTTTTCGACCGGCCTGAAAAAACGCTTTACAAGCGATGCCTGCCTTGCCTGTGAGAACCGGTATGTCGTTTGCAATGCGGATGAAGGCGAGCCGGGAACTTTCAAGGACAGGATAATAATGGAAAATGACCCGCATATCTATCTTGAAGGTATTCTGATCGCCGCATATTCAATAAGGGCTACCAAGGGTTATATTTATATCCGCGGCGAATATGTTCGTTCAATCAGGCGCACCCAAAAGGCCATAGAGGACATGAGGGAAAAGGGCATTCTGGGGAGGAAAATCTTCGGGAGTGACTTTTCATTTGATATTGAGATCAAAAAAGGGGCCGGTTCATACCTCTGCGGTGAAGAACTTACCCTCCTCGAGTCGCTCGAGGGCAAAAGAGGTTATCCCCGCATCAAACCTCCTTTTCCGGCAGAGAAGGGTTTATGGGGATTTCCTACATTAATAAACAATGTTGAAACCTTTGGTTGCATCCCTGCAATAGTCGACAGGGGGGCGCAATGGTATAAAAAACTCGGCACCGAAACCTCACCGGGAACAAAAATATTTTCCATAAGCGGGCCGGTTAAAAGGCCGGGTTTTTACGAGGTAGAGATGGGCACCACCCTTCGCAGCCTGATATTTGATCTTGCCGGGGGCATGAGAGAAGGCAAGGAATTCAGGGCAGCTATCCTGGGAGGGGCTGCCGGAACCTTTGTGGATGAATCAATGCTTGATTTCGGAATGGATTATGACGGGATAAAGGAAAAAGGAGCCACCCTCGGGGCAGGGGCAATAATAGTGATGGATAAGACCATGAGCATTTGGGAGATGCTCTATTCCATACTTCGGTTCTTTGAGCATGAGTCCTGCGGCAAATGCGTTCCATGCAGGGTTGGCTCAACGCATCTGCTTGGGTTGATGAAACAGATAAAAAACAGCACCGGCGGGACAGGCATCCTTAAAGACAGGATCGTTCAGCAGGCTGAACTTATGGAGAAAACATCGCTTTGCCCCCTGGGACAATCGCACATCCTGCCGGTTAGAAGCGCAATCCGGTATTTTCCGGAGCTGCAGTAAGTGCACCGGGCTTGTTCAGAAAAAAAAGTGAATCCCCCAACGGGATGGTTGATATATTTCATTCGTATAAAGTAAGGTTATCAATCTATTTAACAATATGTTACATATTAATGGTTAGGATATTTTGCTTTTCAATCCATGGATCATCCATGCTTTATACATGTCTTTTTGTGTGACTTGGCACATGGATGATTCATACGAACAAACTATTGTTATCAAATTTATATTCAAATATTTACTAAGGCATGTAATTCATATTCGGTATTTCACTCGTATGGATCCCCCTGGTTTGTTCATGTCTTTTTGTGTC
>SLJO01000102.1 GCA_007135095.1 Bacteroidales bacterium
AGAAGGGCTGCTGCCCCATCCTTTCCGGAAATCTTCCAGTTGGTGATTTCAAGTGCCCTGATGATATTTCGCCTTTCAATTTCAACAATTTCCTGTTCAGTCAGTACTCTCTCCCCAGGAGATGCCGGGGAGCTCGAACGCAGGTGTGGCTGAATCGCAGGTGGCGGCAAAAGATTGGTCAGGTTCAGCTTGCCCCCCTGGCTGGTGATAACGCATCTTTCAATAATGTTTTGTAATTCCCTGACATTACCTGGCCAGTGATAGGCCAGTAATCTTTGTTTGCTTACCTCATCCAATGGACCGGCAGCAGTGGCTGACCTGCCGGCAAATTTCATCAGGAATGCCTCTGCAAGCATTACAATATCATTACCCCGGTCCCTTAAGGGAGGAACATTAAAAGGAAAGACATTAAGCCTGTAGTAAAGGTCCTCCCGGAATCTTCCCTTATCAACTTCCTCTTCTATATTCCTGTTGGTAGCTGCTATCACCCGCACATTTACTTTCCTGGTTTTGGAACTGCCTACAGGCTCGAATTCACCCTCCTGCAGCACCCGCAGCAGCTTTGCCTGTAAATGAATTGGCAGTTCGCCAATCTCATCCAGAAATAGGGTGCCGCCGTCGGCTAAAGAAAAACGACCCTCCCTGGATTGGATTGCCCCGGTGAAGGCTCCCTTTACATGTCCGAATAGTTCACTTTCAACCAGTTCGGCGGGAAGGGCAGCGCAATTCAGTGTTACCAGAGGTTTATCTTTACGCTTGCTTGATTTATGAATAGCCCTGGCGAATAATTCCTTTCCGGTTCCTGTCTCACCGCGAATCAATACCGTTGATTCCATTGGTGCCACTTGTTTAACTGCTTCCAGCGCCATTAAAATTGCCGGGCTCTCCCCGATAATATTGCTAAAATTACGGGAGAACACCTCTTCGCGCAACATTGCCGCCTCGGCAGTTATAAGTTTAAGTTCTTTCTGGGTCTTTAAGCGATCCTCTATATTCCTTAAAAACAAGGCATGGTAATTCTGGTCGCCTACAGAATATGTCGAAATTGTTGCCTCTGCAGGGAATGCTTTGCCGTTGGCCTTTATACATGTCAGGGGCTCTGGAAACAGCGAGTAGGGATGAAGGTTATTCTGTAGTTCCTGATGCGAAATTGAGCGGGTTATTTTCTGAAAGCTTTCAGCATCAAAAAACGCCATAATGGACCTGCCTATAAAATCCTGCTTGCCGGACGAGAAGTTTATAAGGGCGGCCTGGTTGGCCTGGGTTACCAGAAGGTGTTCATTAATCTCAATAAGTGCTTCACGTGTTCCGTTGACAAGCCGGTTAAGCTTTGCTTCATTGTTTACAAGCATTTTTTCATAATGCAGGCGTCTCATTTCTGCAGCTGCCCGGGAGGCAAAAATCTTAAAAATGGCAAAAGCCTCGGGAATCTCTTTCATGGGTTTATTGTCCAATAACGCCAAGTGACCCAAAACATCATTGTTCTCATCTCTTAATGCTAAACCCATATAGCTAACCGCACCCAGGGGGGGCAGGTCAGGGTCCTTAGGATAAAGGCTGATCACATTGTCCGCCACATGACAAATACCCTGATTTTGCAACACCGGCTCACATGGTGTTCCGGGTACATCATACTCGTATTCATCAACATAATGGTTTTCAAGCCAGAAAGCCAGTGCACGCAAGCGGTTTTTATCCTTTAAATATTCTGTTACCCATACGCCGTGTGCATCCAGCGACTCTGCCAGGTTTCTCACTAATAACCGGAAAAACCTTTCACCGGTTTCATCCGATGTGCCTTCAACGATCTTTTTTAAAGCAATCAGTCCTGAAGATAAATTTCGTCCGGAGTCGGTGACATTAGCCATATGAAATCGGATTACGAAATAATGAAATCTGATTACGAAATAAAGTTAACGAAAATTCGTGGATTACGAAATATCGTAATATGAGAAATTAATTAATAATCTTATTAACAGTAATATAGCATAATGGCACAATGATTGGCTACAAGGGATTAAGTTAGTTTAAACCTTAAAATTCAAAACTATGGAAACAATGAACAAAACAACCGTCAACGGGTTCCGGACAGAAGACATTTTCGGAACACTAAATGCCATTCAGGAAAATCCTGAAATTGCAAAATTTAAGTTTCGGGCCAGGAACAAATGGGTTACAGCAGGCCATAACAGGGCAACCATCAGTGATTTCTACGGAGGTTGCCAGGAAGATACCACCCGCGATAAAGCCTGGGTGCTTGATAACGGTGAGCCCCCTATTTTGCTGGGGACCAACGAGGGACCCAATCCAGTGGAATATTTGCTTTCTGCCTTGTCAGGGTGTATGACCACTACTATGGCGTTACATGCCGCCGCCAGGGGTATTGAAGTTGAAAGCATAGAATCCAGGTTCGAAGGAGATATTGATGTCCAGGGCTTCCTGGGTCTGAATGACAAGGTACGCAATGGCTACCAGCAGATCCGGGTTTCTTTTGACATCAGGGGAAACCTTACTGATGAGCAAAAGCAGGAATTGATTTTGTTTACCAAAAACTCCCCGGTCTATGATGTTGTTACCAACGGAACACAGGTGCTGGTTGGATTGGCTGAGTAACCTTCATTCAACAACACCTCCATAATGGTTCCGGCCCATTAGCGTGTCATTACGACCCCGATAATTGATTTTGAATCTTTTTCCGGGGTCTTTTCCTGTTCTCACTTCCTGTTGAACATGCTGCATTTCTTACCCGGGATGCCGGGGCGGACAATATTGCGGTATTGGCACAATATGTACCGGTTCTCGGGTCAGTTGAAGATAAGATAGTAGAATCCTTCAGCAAGGGCGGCGGGGGTTCCGTACTCTGAATTTAAACGGTTTCATGAAGTTATGGCTGAAGATAGCGGACTTACCGTGATTTCTTCGCTTATTGGGGTAATCCTGCCGTTGGTACCCGGAGTCATTGAAAAACTAGCTGCCGGTATAGAGGTTCTTGATATCGGTTGCGGGAGTGGTGGTGCTGTCAATCTGATGGCTGAAAAATTCCCCAACAGCATGTTTACCGGTTACGATCTCTCAGAAGAAGCCATTTCCTATGCCAGTGAGATTGCCAGTGAAAATAATTTAACGAATGCCTGGTTTGAAACCCGCGATCTTACAACATTCGACATTGATGCACCAATAAAGAAATATGATTTTATAACAGCCTTTGATGCAATACATGATCAGGGAAGGCCCGACAGAGTACTTGCCGGAGTCAACAGGGCTCTGAAAGATGATGGTGTTTTTCTTATGCAGGATATTGCCGGGTCAAGTAACGTTTATAATAATCTTGATCATCCCGCAGGACCATTTCTTTACACGGCGTCAACAATGCATTGTATGACAGTATCCCTGGCGCAGGGAGGGATGGGTCTTGGTACGATGTGGGGCAGGGAAAAGGCTTTGGAAATGCTGAATGATGCAGGGTTTTATGACGTTGACGTCAAAAGCCTTGAACACGATTTCCAGAATTATTATTATGTAATCAGGAAATCCCGTCCCTGACAGTATTTATCACTCCATATGCATTTAGTGGGAAATACAGGTAAAATAACATGAGCAATTCAGTTTTTCTATACTCATTGAAGCTAGCTGTAATTCTCGGAATTTCCCTGATAATTACATCTTTAAGGCTTAATTTTTATAGTCAAATCAAAAACATTGAGGGCAAAATGGAAAAAATACAATCTATAGACGGGACATTGATCGCTTATCAGAAGAGTGGCTCGGGTCCGCCCCTTGTCCTCATTCATGGCGGTACTGCTGATTATACCCGCTGGAACCCCGTTCTTCCGGAACTTGAGCAAAAATTCACCGTATATGCAGTCGATCGCTTCTTTTGCTAGGAGGAGACAGTCCTTCGGAATACAGCACTTTCGTTCATGTTGTGGATAAGGCATTACCGGATTCCAAAATAGCAGTATTGCCGGGTCAGCAGCATGTGGCCATGAATACCGCACCCGGGCTGTAATGACTATCACAGCGTCATCAAATATTTCGGGATTGAACCTTGATTAAAAGCTTTCATTTCAGGAAAACACGGTGCATGAGCACTATAGCATAACGAACGTAATGTGCCTGGCGGTCAACCATGCAGTTTTAGCCCTGGGCCCGGGAGCATTAGCCGCTCCTTCCTTTTCACCCGGTCACTTAGTGGACTGATCAACCTCGCTGTGTCTGAAGCAGTCGACCAGGTGGTCATTAACAATACCACCGGCCTGCATAAATGCATAACAAGTGGTTGATCCAACAAACTTAAAGCCTGACTTTTTAAGCTCCTTGCTCATCAAATCACTCTCCTTTGATACAGAAGGAATATCCGTAATTTTATTCCACCTGTTTATGATTGTCTTGCCTTCTGTAAACTGCCAGATGTAATCATCAAAACTTCCATGCTGATCCTGTACACCTATGAATTTACCGGCATTATTTATGGCAGCGGCAATTTTAAGACGGTTTCGAATGATCCCGGAATCTGTCAGTAAATCTTCAACTTTTTTATCCCCGTAAAGGGCTATCTTCCTGTAATCAAAGTCATCGAAAGCTTTGCGAAAGTTATTGCGCTTATTAAGGATCGTCCGCCAGCTTAACCCGGCCTGGAAGGTGTCCAGCAGAATAAATTCAAACCATTTGTGGTCTTCATGAACGGGAACGCCCCATTCACGGTCATGGTATTCTATCATGAGAGGATCATTTCCGGGCCAGTCACAACGCTTTTTCATCATCAGCCAGATATTTTTAGATTTTTACACTTTCGTGGACAGTTTCACAAGTTCAATGATTCCACCAATGGCCATACCGGTGTTGCCTTTTTGGCCCCATGCTTTTTTTGATAGTCTCATAGGTTCAAGAAAGGCTTTATCGTCAAACTATACTCCCTGACCGCCGGCCTGACCTGGTATTTTGCAAGAGTACGGATGGCGGTTCCGCCAACACCGGTTACTTCATAATCAACATTCAGAGTGACAAAACCGGCTTGTTCCAGTTGGAACTGGTGCACCGCCCTGGTAAGATTTTCGGTCGAATGGTTGTGTACGCTGAAATTGAACAGTTCGGAACCACTGATGAAAAGTCCGGAATTATCGTCGCTGCTGATTTTAATCCACCGCGTGTCGGTTTTATTCCCATAATCCTGGGGTATGATATAAGGGACATATTCATCATCGACTGTTGATGACCAGACACCCGTTTTGGCGCCCGTTTTACGGTCGGGATAGGTTTCAAACGGCCCGCGGCCATACCACTCAATGTTCCTGAAATTTTCAGGCAGTAAAAGCCGGATTCCCAGTTTGGGCAGGAGCGAGGGCATCGGACCATGGGGAGTTATTTTGTGATTCAGCCTTATCGTTCCATCACCTGCAATGATATACTCACGGTCTTCCCTGAAACCTGAATTCAAGGTAGAGCCGACAGAGTAAATAATAAGGGATACCAAAGCCTCCCCGGTTTCCAGCCTGTTTGTTTTACTTTCATAAACACGCGGCTCAAGATTGACCAGTCCCAGGGTACGAAGCTGGTTATCGATGCTGCGTCCCAGTCCGGGTGAAAAATTTGTGCGCGTAAAGGCACCCGCACCCCAGGGGTCCATATCGTTGGCAATGGGTGCGCGCCACACTGTCAGGTCAAATCCCGGCCTGGTCAACAAGTCGGTTCCTTTGAAATTCATGCTCTTAAATGCACCGGTACGGGCATCTATAACATAATTAAAATCCTTGCCGGTAACTATTATGGTTTCACTGGTTCTTTCGATGGCAGCGGGTGGTAACCTGATTTCCGGGGGTGTTGCTGAACGCCGCCGGGCAGTGGGGCCAGGGGAAACCCGGCTGGCAGCCGGAGCAGATGAAACCCTGCCGGCAGGGGGAGCAGATGAAACCGCCCTGACAGGAAACTGCTCCCAGGCTATTTCATGACCTGCATCAGCCCAAGGCCTCTCTTCCTTTAGTGAAAAGGAAACCGTTACCAGCCGGTCATCGCCGGGATCCGTATTATTCCACGAAAGTGGCAGTTCCACGAGGGTGGCATTACCCGGAGCACAATCCACCTGAAAGGTACCCCGGCCTGCTGCTGTTCCATTTGATAATACCTCCCAACTGGCCTGCAGTTCATTCAGGTTGGTGAAGTTATGGCGGTTGGATATCCTGAAAGCACCTTTCTCCATATTCTCAACTTCTATAAGAACCGGCTGTGCCGATTTTTTTATCTGGTGGATCTCGGGCTGAATTGACCTGTCGGGCCACACTATGCCATAGGTGCGGCCACCCAGGCCAATGCTGTAAAAGTCTCCTTCTTGTCGTGTTTCTTCAAAGCTGAGGCTGGCGACCGACCTTTTGTCTGCATCAGCCTTTGCCTGGTTCTGAAGCTCAGAGATCGCAAGGGCCCTGCCATAAACCCTCACCTCATCAATAGTGCATACCGATAACCGGCCTGAAAATTCGCCCTGGTCGTGGAGTTCTGCATCACGGCCCACGCAAAGCGGGTAAGGAGTTTTCTGTATATTCCCGCGGGCCGGCACTTCACCAGCCTTTTCGAAATTGATGTACAACTCCAGCTTTTCTCCGTCATAGATTCCGGCAACATGATGCCAGTTATCATACCAGTCGCCCGGAATGCTGGTTTTTACTGCATACCGCCTGTTTGTATGAACATAAAATTCCAGTCCCCCGGCATCAGGCTGAAGTATACCGAACTGGTGAGAGCCTTTGGTGACAAAAGTATTGGGCTGGATATTCTCTTCCGGCTTAACCCAAAACTCAACAGTCAGCTCATTTCCATCCAGGTCGAGGCCGGGGTGGCGATAAAACTCTACCCAGTCATCGTGTCCGGAAAAGCGGATTGCCCTGCCGCTTTTGCCTTCCACGAAAGTGGGACGCCCCATTATTGCCGGATCGTTATTAAGTGGAGAAGCATCAGGGGTCAGCACCACGGGCATTTTAACTCCCGGACTAACCCAGTCCCATATAGCTCCCCCGGTCAGGCGGGGGTATTTCCAGATGAACTCCCAGTACTCATCCAGGCCGCCCAGGCCATTGCCCGTGGCAGCCAGGTATTCATCCATGAACGAAGGACGCTGGTCGGACGGATCCAGTATCCTGTCTTCGGCAAGGTTTTTGATTCCCAGCGGTTTCATATAGCGGGGACCAAGGATATCCTTGAAATCAAGCCATAATGTATTGCCGCCATACATCCACATTGGACGTGAGGGATCAATCTCTTTCCCCTTTTCAATCATTGCAGCGATATTGTTTCCGCTGCCGGCTTCGTTACCGGCGCTCCAGAAGACAACCGACGGGTGGTTGCGGTCACGATAAACCATTTTAACGGCCCGGTCAACAAACTGGGCTTCCCATTCGGGCTGTTCGGATAACCACTCATTAGCATGGCACTCGTTGCCGGCATCAGTAACAATGTACATTCCCAGTTCGTCGGCCAGATCAAGATATTCCCTGCTTGGAGGATAGTGGCTTGTGCGAACCAGGTTTATATTGAACTGCTTCATGATAAGCAGATCCTCGCGCATGGTTTCAACGGGAACTGCCTGGCCTTGGAGCGGATGGTGCATGTGGCTGTTTACCCCGTTGAATTTCACCATGGCCCCGTTCACCCATATGGCACCGTCCCTTATCCCGGTCTGCCGGAAACCCATTCTTTTGGCAACTACCTCCTGAACCTCACCATTGTGGTCTTTGAGTGTCATGACCAGTGTATACAGATTTGGCTTTTCGGCCGACCATTGCAAGGGGTTTTTAACGGGAACCGAAAACCTTGCCGGCTTTATCTCCCCGTTTTTAAGGCTCCCTGGTGATTGAACGGCAAGGCTCCCGGGAACCTGTCTTTGCTGTTCATCCAGCAGGTGAATTTCAACGCTATAGCCTTTTTGATCGCTTCCGGTCAGGTTCTTCACATCAACCTCCACTTGCATGTCGGCATCGCGGTAGCCGGCGTCAAACCGGGTTGTCACATAATAATCATGCATATGCACCCTGGGCCTGGCAATCAGGTCAACGCTGCGAAAAATTCCTGAAAGGCGCCACATATCCTGGTTTTCCAGGAAAGCACCATCCGAATAACGCAGAACCTTAACTGCAATATCATTTTCGCCGGGCTTTAAAAACGGGGTGATATTGTATTCGGCCGGTTCAAAACCGCCCTGGTTATAACCAGCCCGCTGACCGTTGATCCAAACGTACGATGCCGATTTCACTCCCTCAAAGCGAAGCATCACTTCACGGTTGTTCCACTCAGCCGGCAAATTGAAAGTACGTTTATAGCAGCCGGCAGGATTGTAATAGCCGGGCACAGACGGTGGTTTGGTTTCAATGGTCATGGCAATGTTCCGGAATTTGGGATGCTCATAACCTTCCATCTCCCAGTGAGAGGGAACACTGATATTATCCCAGTCTTTAGTATCGAAGCCGGGTTCCCAGAATCCTTCGGGAACCATTTCGGGTCGTTCCACAACAAGGAATTTCCATGTGCCGTCCAGCGACAAAATAAAGGGGCTTATGTCCGGATCCATTGTCAGCGCCTGTTCAGCATTGTTGTAGGGGACCATCCTGGCATGTGGCTTAGTCTGGTTTTTCTCAAAAATTGCAGGATTTTGCCAGTCGGACGCATCAAATGCTACTTCCTGTGAAATAACAGGAACTAAACAGAATAAGAGATTCAGGAAAATCGATATTGGCTTCATACGTATAAATATTATTTAGCAAGCTGTTTAACAATATGTTGCAAATTCAGGATAAGGATGCTTTGCTTTTCAAACCATGGAACCCCCATGGTTTGTTCATGTTATCAAATTTACATTAAGTACTCAAAACCTGTTCAGCATGCCGGAATATTCTGAAATTGGCATTCACCGGAAAGGTCGACTGAATTTCCGGATTTTTCCTTACATGAGGAGGCAATCATGGAAATTACCAGAAAAGTGGACATTAAACTTTTGATGATTTCATCTTTTTTGTGTTTAAATAATTTTCAATTTCTTCCAAACTCTTCTCTTTTGTTTCAGGAAGTCTTCTTAGAATAAACAGGAATCCTGAGATGCAAATAAAAGCATACAGCCAGAAAGTTCCCGATGCATTAAGGGCTTTATTAAGCAGAGGGAAGGTGTAGGTTAGCACAAAACTGGCAATCCACAGTGAGGTAGTGGCTATAGCCATGGCAGCTCCCCGGATACGGTTAGGAAATATTTCAGATAAAATTACCCATGTAACGGGGGCAAGTGTAAGGGCATAAACGGCAATGGCCATAATTACCATGGTCAGTATTGCTATTCCCTGAAGTCCGAAGTAGTAACTAGACCCCAGCACAAGATAGATTATAGCCAGCCCGGATGAGCCCAGAAGCATCAGCTTGCGGCGCCCCCAGCTATCCACCACCCTCATGGCAACCAAAGTAAATACCAGGTTTACGGCTCCGGTAATAACAATGTTAAACAGCATGTCAGACACAGAATAGCCGGCCGAGGTGAAAATTTCTTCGGCGTAGTTGAAAATAACATTTATGCCGCACCATTGCTGGAAAACAGCAAGAACGATTCCCAATAAAAGCACCGGTCTGACTTTTTTTGCTGTCAACACTTTCCAATCCACCCGCGATGAAGAGTCCTTTAGTGATTCTGAAATGTTTTTCTCTTCCTCTCTTGCATAATAGCTTCCGCCTATTTTTTTAAGGGTTTCCAAAGAGGCCTCCAATTTGCCTGATTTGACAAGGAACCGTGGACTTTCGGGAATAAAAAATGCCAGAATGAAAAACATTGATGCCGGAACTACTTCGGCCCAGAACATCCAACGCCAGCCCATCTGTACATTCCACGATGAAACAATCATTTCGTTAGTGGTATTTTCCGGCATTTTATCTGCAATCAGATAGTTGATTACCTGAGCAGCCAAAATACCTGTTACAATAGTAAGCTGGTTTACTGACACCAATCTGCCACGCAGATGTGCCGGAGATATTTCGGCTATATACATAGGCGAAATCGTTGAGGCCAGACCAATCCCCAGGCCTCCAATCAGCCGGTATATAATAAATGGAGTAAAATGATTGACTGCGCCGGTACCCAAAGCAGACAGGGTAAAAAGGCCAGCTGCCATTATCATTGGCAGCTTGCGTCCTAACCGGTCGGAAATGAACCCGGATAATAAGGCGCCAAACAAGCACCCTATAAGTGCGCTGCTCATGGCCCACCCCTGCAGGCTGGCCGAATGGGAAATGTCGAAAAATCTTTCGTAGAAGGGTTTAGCACCCCCTATTACCACCCAGTCGTAACCAAACAAAAGCCCGCCCATCGCAGAAACCAGAGTGATCCCTATAATGAATCGTTTGTTGAGTTCTGGTGTCTTCATGCAGGAATAAGTAAGTACCCCAAATTTATGTAAGATTTCTATTCATGAAAATGCAGAACAGCCTTAACGATTGGAATATCAGCTTCGGCCCAGTCCATTTCCCTGAGCTCTGATCCATTAAGCCACTTTACCTGTTTATGTTCTTTAATATTGAGTTTCCCTCCGGCCAGGCGGCAGCGGAAGGGGATAAGCTCAAAGCTGCTCCCGCGGGGATAACGATGTATACTGGATGGCAACCTTTCGATGATGCTTATTTCAACACCTAACTCTTCGAGGATCTCCCTTTTCAGACAATCTTCCGGATCTTCCCCATCCTCAACCTTCCCTCCTGGAAACTCCCATTTAAGTGGCAGATGCATTGATTCACTCCGTTGGGCACACAGTATCTTGCCATCATTTTCTATTATAGCGCAGGTTACAACTGTCATATCTCTTTAAAATATTAAATATCACTAGTGTCCGGTTATAAGTCAAACAAAGTCAATTGCTTAGAATTATCCGAACTGGTTAAATTATATTTGTTGTTTGTAAGTAACTCATTAATAGATACTTTTTCAAAAAGACTCAGGCTGAAAATTTGTAATAAAGTGTAAAGACTATGTTCAGAATTGATCTTTTTTTTAACAATGGCCACAAGAAGGTAGCAACATATTGCAATCCAAATTTGAGAAAATACAGCATTAGGGCTGTTTCCAAAAAATGATTTAATACGAAGATGTTGTTTTATCCATTTGAAAAACAACTCTATCTTCCAGCGTTCTTTGTATAATTGTGCAACTGTCAAAGCTTCATATTTAAAGTTGTTGGTTAAAAAAACATAAGTTCTATCGGTTTCTTCATCGTAATACTTTATTCTTCGAATTAATTCTGGGTAATGTTTCTTTGCATAGTAACCGGTGACCCTTATCGATTGATCACAACGTAAACCTTTGGTTTTGTCTACTGTTCGGCTATATAATCTTTTAAATGCCATATTGGTTTTTGCTCTTGTGACAAAAAATCCTTGGCTTTGGTGAATTCTGTATAGCCTTTCATAATCAATGTAGCCCATATCCATGACGTAGATTGCTCCACGTTCGGTTATGATCAGATCCAGGATATTGACATCATGACACAAGCCATCGGTAATCTCGATGAATGTTGGTATTGAGCCCCTTAAATCCATGAGAGTGTGAAGCTTAATTGCACCTTTGGCTTTTCTGAACTTTGCCCATGGAAAAAGTTCCAGACATAAGTCGATGGTGGTGCTATCAAGGGCATAAGCCATATCGTCAA
>SLJO01000037.1 GCA_007135095.1 Bacteroidales bacterium
ATAGTGGACTTTCACCACCAAGTTATTTATCATGCACGGCACACCGAATAATGGCTCATAAATTTTTATGAGCCATTAATTAAAATCATATCCGGATTTGGTTTTAGTTTATGCCGCTGACCCAGTTAACAATCTTTTCTGAATCAGGTTTAATTTTTGGAGGGGCAAAATCTACCAATTGCCCGTTTTCGTCAATCATGAATTTCTGGAAGTTCCAGGTAACCTCTGCATCAATCTTCCCGTTTTCCGATTTCCGGGTAAGCCACTTGTAGAGAGGATGAATATCATCACCTTTTACAGAGATTTTTGACATCATAGGGAAAGATACTCCGTAATTAACCTGACAGAACTGAACTATTTCTTCATTTGTACCAGGTTCTTGTTCGTTAAAATTATTAGCCGGGAATCCGATGATAGTAAAACCATCCCCCCCATACTTTTCATATAACGACTGTAAGCCCTCATACTGTGGAGTAAGGCCACATTTGCTTGCCGTATTTACAACCAGAACCTTTTTGCCTTTAAGCCCGGCCAGGTCAAAAGTATCACCATATATATCTTCCACCTTGAAATCATGTAAAGTTTTACCGCTTTGTGCATTCATCATCATACCGGTGAATAAAAAAATCAATAATAGAGTTGTCGAATATCTCATTGCTTCTGTTTTTAGTTTGGTTACTTTTCATAAACAATTATCTCTTTTAAATGTTCAGGCTTACCGAAGCCAGCAATATAAACAGTTGAAAATTACCTTGTCACGAAATATAGATTGTTTGCAAAATTATCGGATTGCCTGGCTATGCAGGGTTTTGCATATAAGCATGCAGATTGTATTTTTGCATATTATTATAGTGTGAAATCATGCTTCAAGCCAAAGCAACCGAAATAGCCCGTTAAGGGGGTACCATGCGATAAATATAAGAAATACCTGTATGCAAAAGCGTCTGAAAATTAGAGTATACGGCCGGGTGCAGGGGGTATCCTTCCGGCATGCCACGAGAACTATAGCACGGTATACCGGGGTAAAGGGGTATGTTAAGAATATGCATGACGGATCGGTGTATATTGAGGCTGAGGCTGATTCAGCAGCGCTTGGTGAGTTTGTGCTCTGGTGCAGAAAGGGTCCCGGTTATGCGGGAGTGGATAGGATAGAAACCGAAGAGATGCCCGTAAAAAATGACAGCGCGTTTGATATCAGGTTTTAATCGCGGCATCTGCAGTGTGTGCATGTTTAGCGTTTAAAAACTGCCGGACTGAAATCTTACAACTAATTAAAATAAATGCGACAATTTATTGCCATACCCCTGCCCGGCCAGCTTAAGGATGAACTGGGAGAAGTTATTAGACCCTTACGGGGAATCAAGGGGCTCAAGCCAGTCAGAAAGGAAAACCTTCATCTCACCTTACTGTTCCTTGGTGATACAGGCTCGGAGGAAAAGTACTCGGAATTGCGAAAGCTCTCCTTCTCCCCTTTTACCCTGTCAACTGCAGGGATCAAACTTTTCCCCGAAAGGAAACCCAGGCTTATATGGCTGGAACTTGAGGAATCTGGAAAATTGAATGATCTGTACAATAAAATTGCAGGGGTTTTTGAGACAAAGGAAAAGCTTAAGGCCCACATCACGCTTTCGCGTATAAAGTGGCTGCTGCCACAGGATTACAGGGTTGTTTCAGAGGAGACAGGACTGGTCAATCCTTTCAAAACAGATTTTACAGTAACCTGTTTTAACCTGTATAACAGCGAACTCCGGCCGGAAGGACCGGTCTACCGGGTTGAGGAGACATTCAGTGCCGAAAAATAATGGCGTCTGATACTGGATTGAAACAGTTTTTGATCCATGACCGAATTTTTGCTTAACCTACTGTCTACTTCAAGGGAGCATATATCACAGTGTGATAAATGATAAGTTGTTAGCTTGTCCGTCAGCCCTGCTTATCAAGCTTATGGCGTATTAATTTCAGTTCGTTCCTCAGTTCTGCCATCATGCGGCGTGTTGCCTCATCGCCGTTTTCGGTATCCGGCAGTTCGGTGCTGATAAAATTTATAAAACGCCAAACTTCCCTGATCTCGCCCACCTGCAGATCATATGGTTCATAAAAGGGGTTAAGGGAATAAAGCCTTAAGGTTCCCTCCGACCGGATCAGGTTGTCGGCAATCTTGAATACTACCCCGTCATTGAGTGTAAGCACTATATAAGGCCTGCCGCTTATGATTCCGTGCCAGTCGGCTATAAACTCCCCTGTTACCCATGAACCATCGGGCAGCGGCAGCATCGAATCGCCGCTTATCTGGAAAGTCCGGTATTTACGGTTCCCCGAAAGGAAAGGGAGCTGAAAAACAGGGAGTTCCCTTATATATTCGGGATCGGCATAACCGGTTGCATAACCGGCCCTGGCCTTTTCATTTACCAGCTCGATGTTTTCTTCGTTGTTGCTGCTGACAGTGGTAGCCAGCACCCTCAGGCTGCTGCCCCTGATATAGACATCGTTGCCCCTTTCAAGTTCCGAAAGCTGGTATTCGGAAAGCCCGGAAAGGTCAACCCGTAAAAGAGTATCTATTGCAATCCAGTAATAATCGGAAACGGCAAGCAGCACCGAGGCATTGGGTATGGTTTGTCCGTTTTCGTAGTTATTAAGGGTACTGCGTTTCATTCCCAGGGCAAAGGCAACATCTTCCTGGGTCCTCTTTCTTCGTTTGCGGAGATGCTTTATATTGGCTGAAAAGTGCATGGTGAAAATTTTAGATTATTTAACAGTGCCTGTAGCATTGATATTCCTGTTCTCCTCACCTTTCTCCTGCAAAATGCCGGTTCAGGTTTTCCTGTTATAAATAAAAATTGCTATATTATAGTCATAAATTTGACTATCTGATAGTCAAATGTAATATATTTTAAATTAAATACCAACTTTTAATCCAATAAACCGGCGGTAATGAATTTCCGCGTGTCAGAGAGTTAATAAGGGAACCAGAAGACAAGGGGAAGGGTGATCTCGGCAAGGATCAGGAAATCCGGATAGCCATAAGTGACAAGTAATCAGAATATAAGGAGAAATAATCCATATGATCAGGAGCGACGGGAGGTTTTACAAAAAATTGAATAATGGACACCGCTAACCGCGACATAGTGCACATGGACCTGGACAGCTTTTTCGTGTCGGTCGAGCGGCTGCAGAACAGCAGCCTGGAGGGAAGGCCCATCCTTATAGGTGGCACATCGGACAGGGCCGTCGTCGCGAGCTGCAGCTACGAAGCCCGCAAATTTGGCGTGCATTCGGCCATGCCCATGAAGATGGCCAGGATGCTTTGCCCCGATGCCGTTGTTATAAGGGGCGACATGGAAAGCTACAGCAGGTATTCGAACACTGTGACCGATATTATTGCCGAGAGCGCGCCGGTATATGAAAAGGCGTCGATCGATGAGCATTATATCGATATAAGCGGTATGGACCGCTTTTTCGGCTGCTACAAGTGGACCCGCGAGCTGCGGCATACCATTATCAGGGAAACGGGACTGCCGATATCATTCGGACTGTCGGCCAACAAGACCGTGGCAAAGATTGCCACGGGGGAGGCCAAGCCTGCAGGAGAACTTTATGTGCAGAAGCCGCGGATACCTGTGTTCCTGGCTCCCCTTTCAATCAGAAAGATACCGATGATAGGCGAAAAGACCTTCCGTATGCTGAGGGCAATGGGGATAGACACCATATCCACCCTGAGGCAGATGCCTCCTGAACTTATGGAACGGGTAATGGGAAAGAACGGGAGCGAGATATGGAGACGGTCTCACGGCATAGATAATGCTCCCGTGCAGCCCTGCTGGGAGCAGAAATCGGTCAGCACGGAAAGGACCTTTGAGCAGGATACCACAGATGTTAAAATGATGAGGGCGTTGCTCGCAGGAATGGTGGAAAAGCTGTGCTTTGAGCTGCGGTCGCAGCACAAGCTAACCTCCTGTGTGACGATAAAGATCAGGTATGCCAACTTTGATACCCATACCCTGCAAAAGCGGATTCCCTATACCTCTTTTGATCATACACTGATCGTAATTGCCGGCGGACTGTTTGACGGGCTGTACAACCGGCGCATGCTCATACGGCTGCTGGGCGTGCGTTTCACCCATCTTGTGCAGGGTACCCAGCAGCTCAACCTGTTCGAGGATACTCCCGAAATGGTGAACCTTTACCGGACTGTCGACCAGCTGAAAAGAAGGTTCGGGAAAAAGGCGGTTGTAAGGGCGGTTAATATTTGATCTGTAGCCTCCGGAACAAAGTGCGGGATCGGGCGTGCTGAATAACAAGACAGGGGAAGTTTAAATTAATACTATAGATGAAGCTTGATATTAAGTTTATATTAAGTGCTTTATATAACCCGATATAATATTCAGTTTGATAATATTATAAAATGCTTTATACGGCACGTTCATATTACAGTCTGCGCTACGGCACCATGCCGCCCGAAAAGCTGGTGGAAGAGGCCGGGAAGCGGAATATCGGCGCACTGGCAATCACCGATATAAACAACAGCAGCGCCTGCCTTGATTTTGCGGAGCTGTGCCGGAAAAGCAATATTCAGCCCATATGCGGCATGGAATTCAGGGTAAGCGGGCATTACCTTTATACATGTATTGCCAGGAATGAGCGGGGACTGGAAGAGATAAACCGGCACCTGACAGAGCATAACCTGCAGCAGAAGCCCCTCTCCTCCTCCGCCCCGGAATTTGATAATGTATTTGTGCTTTATGCTCCCGGTAGTATGCCGGCCTCACGTCTCAGGGAGAATGAGTATACAGGCATCCGCCCCTGGGAAGCCGGGAAGCTGTGGACGGATGATTATCAAAAAAACAGCGGAAAATTGCTTGCCCATTGCCCGGTGGCGTTTGCCAAGGTGGAAGATTATGAGTTTCACCGGCACCTCAGGGCAATTGACCAGAGCACACTGCTTGACAAGCTGGATGAGAGGCATGTGGCCAACAGGATGGAGTATTTCCTTACTCCCCGGGACCTGAAAAGGATATATGCAAATAATCCCTTGCTGCTCCTTAACGCCTCCGCCCTGCTGGCCCAATGCAGCTTCTCTTTCAACAGGTCAACGCCCAGGAACCGGCGCACGTTCACAGGCAGTCATTATGACGACAGGCTGCTGCTGGAAAAGCTTGCTTTCGATGGACTGAAGTACCGTTATGGTAATGATAAAAGGGCCCTGCAGCGGGTAAGGGATGAGCTGCAGGTAATAGACAAGCTGGGTTTCTGCTCATATTTCCTTATCACCTGGGATATAATCCGCTATGCCATGTACCGCGGCTTTTACCATGTGGGAAGGGGCAGCGGGGGCAACAGCGTGGTGGCCTACTGCCTCAGGATTACAGATATAGATCCCATGGAGCTGAACCTTTACTTCGAGCGCTTCATCAACCCGCAACGAACGAGTCCCCCGGACTTCGATATTGATTTTTCGTGGACCGAAAGGGACGAGGTGCTGGATTATATTTTCAAGCGGTACGGCCGGCACCATACTGCCCTGCTGGGAACCATCAACACCTTCCGCAACAGCTCCATCATTCGCGAGCTGGGCAAGGTATATGGCCTGCCGAAAAGCGAGATCGACGAGCTGGTCGACCGCCCGGGTGATCCGATGCTGCAAAGCGGTCTGACAAAAAAGATATTTGATTATGGCAGCCGGCTGATTGATTTTCCCAATTACCGCAGCATACATGCCGGGGGAGTGCTTATCTCCGAGGAGCCGATAACCAACTACACGGCGCTGGATCTGCCGCCCAAGGGCTTTCCCACCACCCAGTGGGATATGTACGTTGCCGAGGAGATAGGCTTTGAGAAACTCGACATACTGAGTCAGCGCGGCATTGCCCATATAGGCGAATGCGTTGATATAGTCAGGGAGAACCGCCGGCAGAAGATCGATGTGCACAGGATAAGCGAGTTCAAGTCAGATCCGGAAATAAACGAGAGGCTCTACCAGGGTGAAGCCATAGGATGCTTTTATATTGAATCGCCGGCCATGAGGGGACTGCTGAAGAAACTAAAGTGCAGGGATTACCTGCGCCTGGTGGCGGCAAGCTCCATTATCAGGCCGGGGGTGGCAAAGAGCGGCATGATGAAGGAGTACATCCACCGCTTTCATAATCCCGGTTCGTTCAGTTACCTGCACCCTGTATTCGAGGAGCACCTGGGCGAAACATTCGGCATAATGGTTTACCAGGAGGATGTGATAAAAATAGCGCATCATTTCGCGGGACTGGACCTTTCCGATGCCGATATACTGAGAAGGGCGATGTCAGGCAAGTTCCGCTCACGCAGGGAGCTTGACCGCATTGAGAACAGCTTTTTCGATAACTGCCGTGACAGGGGCTATCCCGCGGGACTTGCTGCCGAGGTATGGCGGCAGATGGCCTCATTCTCGGGTTATGCCTTCTGCAAGGCCCATTCTGCTTCATACGCGGTGGAAAGCTACCAGAGCCTTTACCTGAAGACCCATTTCCCCCATGAGTTCCACGTGGCGGTGATAAATAATTTCGGCGGCTTTTACCGCACCTGGGTATATGTTAACGAAGCCAGGCGCTACGGGGCAAAGATCGAGGTGCCGTGCGTGAACAGCGGCAGGTACAAGACAAGCATCAGGGGCAATGTCATTACAATCGGCCTGATACATATCAGGAGCCTGGAAACGCAGCCTGGAAAGCAGATAGAAGCGGAAAGAATGCAGTACGGGGAATTCAAAAGCCTGGGTGATTTCATCGAAAGGGTGCCGGCAGGAATGGAGCAGGTAAAGATACTTATCCGCAGCGGGGCTTTCCGGTTCACCGGGAAAAGTAAAAAGGAGCTGTTGTGGGAAGCGCACTTTCTTACAACAAAAGAAAAGAAATCCCCTTTCGGCAGAAAGCTGTTTGGAGAACCCGTGGCAACATACAGCCTCCCCCCCATGCATGACACCCCCCTGGAGGATGCCTGGGACGAGATCGAGCTGCTTGGCTTCCCCCTGACGCTCTCCCGCTTCGATATGCTGCAGACCTCTTACCGGGGTGATGTGATGGCAGCCGGCCTGCCCGGAAACAGTGGCAAAAAAGTGCGAATGGTGGGCGATCTGGTCACAACCAAGTATGTTCGCACCGTGAGAAAAGAGATAATGCAGTTCGGCTGCTTCCTTGACCACAAGGGTGAATTCTTTGATACTGTGAACTTTCCCTCCGCATTAAAAAAATATCCTTTCACCGGGCCAGGGGTTTACCTTGTTGAGGGACGGGTGAGCGAGGAATTTGGCTTTCCATCGGTGGAAGTGCATAAGATGGCACGCCTGCCCGCCTATCCCGATCCGAGATCTGAATAAACAGGCAGCGATAATCAATTCACAATTCTGGTTCCCACCCGGGTTCGTATTCACGGCTCCAGAGCTTCAATGCATCACGGTCAAGCGCCTGTCCGTTAGCAGGGTTTATATCGAATCCTTTTCCTATCCTTGAAGCTATGTTTGCCAGGTGGCACAGGTGTGTGCTTTTAACTCCCTCATGCATCCATGGTATCATACCGATAGTTAATCCTGTAATCCCGAAGGCAGATTTCTTAATGAAAGATCTTCTTGAGTTGTCCATTTCAGTCAAATTTTTTATACATTGAAATGATTATAAAACAAAGATTTCCTGTCGATGGTGAATTTTTCTGCCCCAGGGGTTTACCTTGTTGAGGGACGGGTGAGTGAGGAATTTGTGTTGTGCGCAGCTTTCTGTGTTTGGGAAATATGTTTATAAAAGGTGGCGCTTATGTTTTATTTTCTATTTTTGAGGTGTCAATCATAATTGATAAAATCTCCGGAAAAAATGAGGAAAATAATTCTATTCATACTGATTATACCGTTCACGGCAATGTCTGTCTCTGCCCAGCAGAAATCAGCATGGCGCGGACCGGAAAGAAACGGCATCTATACTGAAACCGGCCTGCTCAGGAAATGGCCCGCCAGGGGCCCGGAAGTGCTGTGGCTGTTCGAAGGATTGGGACAGGGCTATTCATCGCCTTCCTTTGCAAACGGAAAGATTTACATTAAAGGAATGACGGGGCAAAATGGGTATGTATTCATACTTAACAAGGAAGGGGAACTTGAAAACAGATATGAATACGGGCCTGAATTTCATGAGAGTTTTCCCGGCAGCAGGTCGACCCCGCTGATCGTGAAAGATCTGTTATACCTGGTAAGCGGCATGGGGAAGATTATGTGCCTTGAAGCTGGCACAGGAAAGGAAATATGGTCAAGGGATGCAATAATTGATTTCGGCGGCAGCAATATCAGGTGGGGCATCACTGAAAACCTTCTTATAGACGGCGACATGATATTTTTCACCCCCGGAGGCAAAAAGCACAACATAGTAGCCCTCGACAGGTTTACCGGCGATATTGTCTGGTCCGCCCCGGGCACGGGAAAAGGTGATCTGTCGGCATATTGCTCTCCCCTGATCATCAACCTGCCCGCACGCAAAATTCTGGTAACTCATATGGCAAATGATATCGTGGGACTCGATGCCGCTACCGGTGAGTTTCTCTGGTCCCACCCTTTCACCAACCGCAATTTCATACATGCCAACACACCGGTTTATCAGGATGGCTACCTGTATGTTTTCAGCACTGATGAATCGGGCAGTGTAAAATTTGATCTCAGTTCCGACGGAAGCCGGATCGGGGTAGTATGGGAAAACAAAGAGGTCAGAAACTTACAGGGAGGAGCAGTCATCCTTGATGATCACATCTATTCACCCTCTTATGTTGACAGGAGATGGTACAGTATTGACAGGACAAGCGGTCATTCAACATATTCCTCGAGGGATATTGACCGGGGAGTGGTTATTTATGCCGACGGAAAACTCTACTGCTATTCCGAAAGAGGCGAACTGGCACTTGTAAGGCCAAATCCGCAAAAATTCGAAATAATAAGCAAAACCATGATTGAAGCCGGCACCGGAGAACATTTTTCCCACCCGGTAATCCATGAAGGGAGACTGTATGTCAGAAGAGGTGATGCGTTGATAGTATTTAACCTGATGGCTGGTGTTTAATTTACATCAATATTTGCTGTTGACATAACCATTGACAATGGATCGTGAAATTTTTGATTTATTTCATCACCCTGTACTGCAATGGTTTAATTATTTATCTTTTTGTTTAAGGAGGTTTATTTTAATCAATTATTGATATTTCTATTTACCAGAAAGAAGCGGATGAAAAAACTTTACCCTTATTTATTACTACTTGCGTTATTTATTTTTCCGGCCTTTGTAACCGCTTCAATGCTGTCCGATGATCATCAGATTCCCTTTTCTGTGGATGATACAAACATTACAATATGGAACGGAGATCAGTATGTACCTCTCTTTGTAAAAGGAATCAACCTGGGCATTGCGGTTCCCGGTACGTTTCCCGGTGAATTAAGAGCATCCCGGGCTGAATACGGGCGGTGGTTGCAGCAGATCAGGGATGCGGGATACAATGTGATAAGGGTTTACACTCTTCATTATCCTCACTTCTATGAAGTCCTTGACTCGTTCAATCTTGCCAATCCCCGGTCACCTCTTTTTCTTATGCAGGGGGTATGGCTGGAGGAGGAACAGTACGGTTTTGAGAATAATTTATTTAATCTCACTGAATCCTTTACCGATGAAATAGAAACCAATGTCGACTGTATCCATGGCAACAGGTTCATACCTCACAGATATGGAAAGGCTTACGGTGAATATACAAGGGATGTCTCCCAATGGGTTATGGCCTGGATTATAGGCCGTGAGGTCCATCCCGCAGAGGTATTGCTCACCGATAAAATTAATGCCGGAATCACTTCATATAACGGGCGTTTTTTCTCAATTAACAACACCAAGCCCTCAGAAGCCTGGTTTACTCAAAGGCTTGATCATCTGGTGTCAAGAGAGCAGGACCTGTATCAGACACAACGTCCGGTGAGTGTCTCCAGCTGGCCCACCCTTGATCCCCTGCACCATCCCTGGGAGGGGGACAGACTGGAGGATACGGCTTTCATTGACCTATCGACGGTCGACTATTCAGCTGCCCCTGCCGGCATGTTCATGAGTTACCATGCGTATCCCTATTACCCTGATTTTGTCAGCAGGTCGCCCGAATTCAGCGGCTACTCAGATTCCTGGGGTAAAAATTCGTACCTGGGATATCTCACGGCCCTTAAAAACCATTACAGGACAATGCCGCTTATTATAGCTGAATTTGGCAGTCCTTCAGGTATCGGGATAGCGCACTATGCAAGTAACGGCATTCACCATGGAGGTGCCGATCACCATAAGCAGGCAAAAGACAATTTACGCATGCTTGATAATATTTACAATTCCGGTGCCGGGGGAGGCATACAGTTTGCCTGGATGGACGAATGGTTCAAGCGCACCTGGCTTGTCGATCCCCTTGATTACAATCCCGAGCAACGCGTGCTGTGGCATAACCTTGTTTCTGCAGAACAAAATTTCGGACTTATGGGTTTCCGGAAAGTCACTAATGGTTATGAACCATGGGAAACATTCTGCGACGATTGCCACATTCGCTCGGTTGAAGCATTCGCTGATTATACTTACTTCAATATCCGGATCGGGATGGAAGATTTTCTCGGAATAATGGATACTATCTGGGTCGCACTGGATACCTATGATGCAGGACTTGGTGAATCTTTACTTCCTACAGGTCATACCCTGGAAAATCGCGCTGAATTTTTGCTTATGATAACAAACCATTCCTGCATGCTGTTTGTGACTCAAGCCTATGATCAGTTCGGAAAATGGCACCGGATTTCTCCGCCCCAACAACTTTATCACTCTGTACCATCTGATGGGGCACCATGGAGGATTGTACGGTTCAAAAACAGTTTTTTTGAACAGGAAATACAATATATTGGCAACCTTAATTTCAGGAGACTTGATCATCCCTTGCTCAGTAACGATATTGTTATTCTCGATAATTCCAGAATTGACATAAAACTGCCATGGTCCCTGATAAACTTTTCCGCCCCCCCGGAGATGGCAGTTGTTCATGATTACAGGTCAGTTCCGGGTTACCAGGATACCATATCAGATGGAATCGCACTTACCATTATCCACAATGATATTATGTACTCGACTGAAAGCCGTTTCACATGGGAACCATGGCTAACGGTTACCGACACCGAAGAATATCTGAAAGATTCATATTATATCATGAGGGAAAAGCTTTGGCAAATGCCGGGCAATCCGGTTGCGGTAAAAGACAGTTACAGGGTTCCAGGCGAAGGCATTCTCAATATTTCTTCCGAAAAGGGCTTGTTGAGCAATGATCTGTCGCTCGAAGGATTGCCAATGACCGCCTGGCTGGAAATGGGGGTGCCTTATGGCAACCTGGAACTGAATCCTGACGGGAGCTTTAAATATACATCTGAACCGGGAACTGCCGGGGAAATATATTTCACCTACAGGGTTTCGGCAGGGGGAAAAATGTCTGAGCCGGCACCGGTAAAGCTTAAAGTTGAAGGAGCCACTCAGGGAGGAGGCTTTTTGAGGATTAATCCCAATCCATCTGATGGCATAATCCAGGTTAATGCCTCATCTTATATTGAGATAGTCGAGGTATTTAATCATGCAGGCAGGCTTATGCTGCAAAAAAGCATAAATGCCAGAACTGCTGAACTTGATTTATCCGCATTCCCTCAGGGTATTTATACAGTCAGGGTATTCAGCGGAAAGCAATGGGTGGCCCGGAAAATTGTACTGATAAGGTAAAAAAACTCAGGATGAAACTGGAAATAGCATGTTTTAACCCCCGGGCAGTTGAAATTGCCGTAAAGGCAAAAGCTGACCGGATAGAATATTGCCAAAATTATGACCAGGGAGGAGTATCGCCTCCTGCCGGGGAAGTTGGCCAGATTAAAAAAAAAATCGATACTCCTGTTTTTGTAATGGTGAGGCCGCGTCCCGGCAATTTTATTTATAATAAGGAGGAACTCCGTGAGATGGCAAAAACAATTGACCGTATGAAGGCTGCCGGTGCAGATGGCTTTGTTTTCGGTATTCTTGACCAGGCAAATGAATTAAATGTAAAAGATTGTGAAATTCTCGTGAAGACTGCCTGGCCCCTGCCCTGTACTCTTCACAGAGCTTTCGATGATACACCTGACAAAATCAAATCGTTGCATGAAGCCCTTAATTGCGGTTTTAGCAGGATCCTGAGTTCCGGCGGCAAAGGAAATGTGGAAGACAATATAAAGGCTATTGAAATGCTGATCCTGACCGCTTCAGATCAAATCATACTAATGCCTGGAGGTGGTTTGCGCAGCCATAATATTGATATGTTAAAAGCAGCAGGGGCGACAGAGTTTCACAGCTCGTGCATAACCAGCCAGGAAAGCCTGCTGCCCGACAGTGAAGAGATCTGCCGTATAAAACATAAACTTTTATCCTGATTCATTCGGGTTTCCTCTGCAAATCCGGGCAAAGGGGAATGAGACGGGGCGGGTCTGTCAAAGAGGCCGGGCATCGCCGGGACTTAAATCCGGGTACAGGGAAGTGAGACAGGGGCTGGAACCAAAAGAGCTTCCAGTATTTAGTGTGGAAGCTCTTTAAAACAGATTTCAGTGGTTTTTAGCAGCAGCAACTATCGTTGCCTGAACTGCGATCGCCACCGCATGGATGGGTACCCTCCTTATGAACATGACCATGGCTCAGCTCGGCGTCGGAGGCGTCGCGTATCTCTGCTACTTCTCCCTTAAAAAAAAGGGTGTCACCGGCGAGCGGATGGTTAAAATCCATCTTTACAGTTTCCTCACCAACCTCAAGAACCACTCCGTTGAGCCTGCCGCCGGAGTTATCCTGCATGGGGATACTGTTTCCAACTTTCAGAAGGTTTTCGTCAATTTTTCCGTCAACCTCGAATATATCCTTTGTCAGATCAACAACCGCTTCATCAGAGACTTCGCCATAAGCTTTTGCCGGCTCCAGTGTAAAACTGAAACTATCACCTTCCTTTAGTCCCTTTAAATTTGCTTCGAAATCAGGCAACAGGTTACCCCGTCCGAAAAGAAATGTCAGAGGTGATGATTTTTCAACTTTCTCAATAACCTCGCCCTGCTCATCGTTTACTCTTAATTCATAAGTAAGTGATACAACTTTGTTTTCTTCAATCATAATTATTAAATAAGTATTAATTAAAAATAAATTTCCGAATTTAGGGTCATCTGCCGGGCATTTAGTCCGGCAAAATATAAATCCAAACGGGCATGTATTCAGTGAAATTGCTTTATACCCGTGAAATATTTACTCAATGCAAAGTAAAGGTTTATATAAGGAATAACCAAGATATGACGATATAAATAAGAAAAAACGACTTCGGTGAAGTGCTTTTTATTGGATTTTTGTCAGTAAAAAGATGAGTTTTTCACATCTAATGAATATCACAGAAGAACAATTTATAATCGACTTAATATAAAGCAGCATCTGGAAAATATAAAAAAAATCAAATTTGCATTGCCTGTGAGGAACGAAGGCCAATGACCGGATAATCGGGGCATCTGCATGCAAAAATCCAAATCGTGACTTTAGCAAACACCTGAAAAATAATTTAATAACTGTAATCTATCCGGATGCCGGGCGATATATAAATCTTTTCTAAAACATTTTTGAATAGCCGTTGTTTATACATAAAAGGGCGCTCCCCCAGCTAATAATTTACTGACATTAAAACATTTAATTATTTGTATTTATAATAAAATTATTGATAAGCTAGAAAAAAATACAGATATTTGCAATATGTAACACTATTCTTAATTTTTTAATTTAATTCTTTTTATCATGAAAGGCAAAGTAAAGTGGTTTGATTCTGCAAAAGGCTATGGATTCATTCAAACCGAAGAAGGCAATGATGTATTTGTACACTACACTGGTATTGAACGCGAAGGCTTCAGAGTTCTCGAGGAAGGACAGGAAGTGGAATTCGAAATATCTGATGGGAAAAGAGGCCCACAGGCTACGAATGTTAAGACTGCTGAGTAGTACATTAACAAATATAGTTATGTCAGCAATAAAGAGCTCCCCGGAAAAAGGAGCTCTTTTTGTTTTCAGAACATAACACCAAAGCGCAGCACCGGCCTGGTATAAACTGAACGTGAATGGCCTGAGACATCCATCATCAGAAGCAAATGTAAATAACTGTTCCCCCCGGCATGCGTTCTTAATCCGGCACCTGTCAGCCAGGTTGGCCTGAAAAACCGGTCTCCGGAATCACTCCCGGGATCAAAATGACCAGGCAAACTGAAATAGTTCATCTCGCCATGAAGAAAAAATGCGCCTTCCATGAACCTGAAAGGCAGAAATTCATTCAGGTCCCTGACCAGGATGAAATCAGAAAAAACAAATGGGCCGAATATGTGTGTCCTGACCATCTGATTTATTTGCCTGTCGTGAAAGTACTGGTATTTGGCGCCGATACCTGCATGCAACCGGGGAGTAATCCTGTAGCCTGAAAGCAGTGATCCTTCAAACTGATTTATCAGTCCAAGCTCAACGCCGGCATAAGTACCATAGAAATGCCGTCGTGAAAAATCTTCCTGGGAAAATGCAAGTGAATTATTATGGGAACTGCCTGCAACAAGGAATAATACAATTACCAGGTATCTTTTTAAGAAATAAGCGGTCATTTATGTCTACATTTAAAATGAAAGAGATGTTACCTTTATAATAAAGAGATTACATTGTGCATAAAATAACAAATATTACACCAAAACTATGAATAATAACTTAAACATTGTAATTATAGGATCAAGCAGGGGCATTGGACGTGAGGTGGCAAAGCACCTTTGCAGCCAGGGTCATAATCTTTTCTGCATTTCAAGAAATGCAGAGGCACTTGAACTGCTGAAAAAGGAATGCTTTGAAATCCGTCCCGCAACAGCGGTTACTACCCTTGCCCTGGATGTTTCGGAACTAACAGCCGGCACATACCGCCTGAGAAGCAGAATAACGAATGTGTTTGAACGAATTGATGTTTTATTATATAACGCCGGCCTGCTGGTCAAAAAAGATTTTGCTGAATTCAAAATGGCTGAAGCTATGAATATCTTCGGCGTCAACTTCTTTTCAGCAGCCGCGGTTATAAAGGAATTGCTTCCACTTATGGGCGGTGAGAGAATATCACATATAGTTAACGTGGGCAGCATGGGAGGTTTCCAGGGGAGCACAAAATTTCCGGGACTTTCCTTTTACACTGCAAGCAAAGCTGCACTGGGATCTTTAAGCGAATGCCTTGCTGTGGAGTTAAATGATCATAATGTCAGGGTAAATTGCCTGGCGCTGGGATCAGCACAGACTGAAATGCTGGAGGAGGCTTTCCCCGGTTACAGTGCTCCTCTTTCAGCCGCTGAAATGGCAGAATTCGTGAGTCATTTTATGGTTACCGGTCACAAATATTTTAACGGCAAGGTGCTGCCCGTTTCAGTCTCAACACCCTGATCAATTGTAGATTTTAGATTCTGCTTTCCCTGTAAGCACCATGAATACATTCATGGCAAGGGCCTTCATCTCATCTTCTCCCGGGTAGACTACAACCGGAGCGATAAAGGAAACCATATCCTTCAAATATGAGACAAGCATCGGGTTGTGTGCTATCCCTCCTGTAAGTATCACGGCATCCACCCTCCCTTTTAAAACAGATGCCATTGATCCTATTTCTTTGCCAATCTGATACGACATCGCATTTTGAATCAAAATGGCTTTTGGATCACCGTCCCTTGCACGTAATTCGATTTCATAAGCATCATTGGTGTTGAAATAGGCCATTAAGCCACCCCGGCCTGTAATCATTTTTTTTACATCATTAAGGCTGTACCTGCCATCATAGCAAATTTTCGCCAGGCATCCTGCCGGTAACGTTCCGCTGCGTTCAGGTGAAAAGGGGCCTTCACCATCCAGGGCATTGTTGACATCAATAACCTTGCCCCTGGAGTGTGCTCCTACCGAGATGCCTCCTCCCAGGTGGGCTATGATCAGGTTGAGCTCACTGTAATTACTGTTTGTGGATTCAGCATGAATCCTTCCAATGGCTTTATGGTTCAGTGCATGAAATATTGACCTGCGCTGAAACAGTGGATGGCCTGATATTCTCGCAACATCCTGCAGCTCATCAACCACAACAGGATCGGCAATAAAAGCCCGGGCTCCTGGTATCGATAATGCAATATCGTGCGCCATTAGTCCGCCGAGATTACTGGCATGCTCACCCATGACTCCTTTACGCAGATCCTTAAGCATTGCCTCGTTAACTTCATATACACCTGATTCAATAGGTTTTACGAGTCCTCCGCGACCTATTATTGCACTGAAGCTTTTAATACTGATCCCTGCATCTTTCAGCTCATCAAGGATGAATTTTTTCCTGAATTCATACTGATCGGTAATCGCGGAGAATTTCTGCAGGTCAGTGGCAGAATGTTTTATATTTTTAAGAAAAGCAGATTTTGTGTTATTGTAAATAGCTATCTTTGTTGATGTTGATCCAGGATTGATTGCAAGTATTCTGATATCTTTCATAAGTGTAGATAATTATCCTGACAGCAACCTTTCTTTAACTATTTTGCCAGCATTGCAGCAAGTGCAATTGAGTTCAATTTGGTCTGTGCACTGTCACCCCTTGATGATAAAACTGCAGGCACCCTTGCACCAAAAATTATTGCAGCCTGTTCACTGCCTCCATACTGTACATTCGTTTTATAAAAAATATTGCCTGACTCAATGTTTGGAAAGAGCATGCAGTCGGCATCACCAGCCACCTTGCAGTCAATTCCCTTGATCCTGGCCGAGTCCTTGTTAATTGAAAGATCCAGTGACAGAGGCCCGTCAATGACGGCACCTTTTATCTGGTTTCTCTCGGCCATCTTGCTTATTATTGCAGCATCCGTACAGGCAGGCATTCCTGGCAGCACCTGTTCAGTGGCTGCAAGCACTGCCACCCTGGGCACATCTATGCCAAGTGCAACAGCGGTTTGGATCAGGTACTTTGCAATGGCCACTTTCTGATTAAGATCAGGCTGGGGAATTATTGCCACATCACCTATTACAAGCAACTTGTGGTATGCGGATATTTTCATTACCGTTACATGGCTCAGAACCGCCCCAGGTTCCATCAGTCCTTTTTCCCTGTCAAGAATCGCCCTTAGATATTTATCGGAGCTGAGGTTTCCCTTCATCAGAAGATTTCCTTTCTGACTGTTTATAAGGTATACAGACCTTGCTGCCGCGGATGAATCAATATCTTCGTTAACAATATCGAACTTTCCCGGATCGATCGATCTGTTTCTGCATAAACCCAGGATAGTTTGCTGGTCACCAACCAGCGTGGCAGTTACAATTCCCATGTCAACAGCATCGGATACCGCTTGAATTGTATGCTCATCCATGGCCCATGCCGAAATCAGATGCTTTTTTTTCCGGCTTTTCACCAGTTGGAGTATATGTTCAATTAAGGTTGTATGCATCTTTTTGAATATTGGTTAAAGGTCTTAAAAAAAGAATGCCAAAACAAACAATTGGCTTTGGCATTCCGGCAGTTAGATGCAATGTGTCTGGTATTTTATCACATGTGTGATCATTGTTTGACTTATGAAGCCTGTTGAGCGGTTAATATTTGGTACGATTAATTCATTTCCTGAATTATTCTCTGGGTATCCTCGGCGATTACCAGTTCCTCGTCAGTTGTCACAGCCATAATAATGCCTTTTGATTCCCTTGTGCTTATTACTTTGGTGGTTTCCCGCAGGCCGGTATTTATTGATTCATCCAGTTCCAGACCCAGAAATTCCAGTCCGCTTGAAATCCCGGTACGGGTAATGTCGGCGTTCTCCCCTATCCCACCGGTGAAAATGAGGATATCAACTCCCCCAAGAGCAGCAGCATATGCTCCAATGTACTTTTTAACCCGGTAATCATACATTTTCAACCCAAGGATAGCACGCTCATTGCCTTTTTCGGCCTCAAGCTCTATTTCCCTCATATCTGATGATATGCCCGTAACCCCAAGCATTCCGCTTTGCTTGTTTATGATTGTATTGACCGAGCCAAGTCCTATGTCTTCCTTATTGAGGATATATGTCAGTACGCCAAGGTCCAGGTCCCCGGTCCTTGTACCCATAATCAATCCTTCAACCGGGGTAAAACCCATGGAGGTGTCTACTGATTTTCCGTTTTTGATGGCCGTTACAGAGGCCCCGTTGCCTAAATGGCAGGAAATTATTTTTTGCTGGTTGATATCAACTCCGAGAAATTCGCAGGCTTTCTTGGCAACAAACCGGTGGCTGGTGCCATGGTAACCATAGCGCCTTATGCCGTATTTCGTATAAAGGGAGTAGGGAATCCCGTACATATATGCATAATCCGGCATTGTCTGATGAAACGAGGTATCAAAGACCGCTGCCTGCCTGATTCCGGGAATAAGTGTGCTCATGGCTACTATCCCCTTGAGATTTGCTGGATTATGCAGGGGTGCAAGGTCACAGTATTTTTCAATTTCATTGAACACATCTTCATCTATAAACACACTGTCGGTAAATTTTTCACCCCCCTGAACAACCCTGTGACCCACTGCATCAATCTCATCAAGGTTTTTCAGGCAGCCATGCTTTTTACTGGTTAGAACACCAAGTATATACTCGATGCCGATCTGATGATCCAGTATCTCACCCTCAAACCTGATTTTTACTCCTGAAAGCTTTTCATGTTTCATAAAGGACCCTTTGAGTCCGATCTTTTCTACAATTCCTTTTGCAAGCACAATTTTGCTTTCCATGTTGAAAAGCTGGTATTTTATTGACGAGCTACCACAGTTTAAAACCATTATCTTCATTAGGCGTACTTTAAATTAAATTTTACAATAAAGTTCTTTCTGGTCAGCCAGACGATGCTACTTTGAACAAGGGCGCCTTAATGCGTTTGCCGTCTGCATCATATTCATAAAACCCCTTACCGGTCTTCCTTCCAAGATGATTGGCTCTTACCAGTCTCTTGATCAGGGGGTTTGCCTTGTACCTTATATCTCCGAATTCATTATAAATATTTTCCATATGACGAAGCACCCTGTCAAGGCCGATCCTGTCGGCCATCTCAAAGGGGCCCTGCCTGGTTGTTAGGCTGCTGCTGAAACTCAGGTCAATATCTTCTTTTTTGGCAATATTCTCAACAAGGATCTGGCAGGCTTCATTTATTAATACAACCAGCAATCTGACACTGATCAGTCCGGGTGATTCCTCAACTGGTATAACTACCTTGCTTAGCAGTTTGCCGAAGGTAAGCACCTTACTATAGGCTTCATCAGAGGTATGCAGACCCCTGGCAACTTCAAGGATACCTGAATCGGGCGAAGTGGTTGAAAAATGAAGGCTTACGCAGCGTTCTTTATTCTCGAGCTCTGATGCAAGCTCGGTTATGACAAGGGTTGTGGAATTGGTGGCAATTATTGCCTCGGGACTTACATGCTGTTCAATACGCCTGAACACGTCTTTTCTCACGTCGACACTGTTTTCCCTGGTTTTTGAGAGTATAGCCTCAATAACAAGATCGCAATCCGAAAGATCCGCATAATTCAGGGTACCCCTGATCCTCGACATAATGCTTCTCTTTTCTGAGGGAGTCATTCCCCAGCGCTGTATCATCCGGTCAAGCTGGCATCCTATTGAGTCAATTGCTTGTTTAATAAGGTCTTCGGATAATTCTATGAAAACAACCTCAATACCCCGGCAACTGATAATACGTGCAATAGCCTGCCCGGTAGTTCCGCAGCCAACGATACCAAGTTTTGAAAAAAGTGTTTTGGGCCTGTCTTTTTTGCTCAGGCTGTATTTTTCGATCGGTTCAATTTTTGTTTTCGCCATTTTTTGGATTTTTGTTAAATTTCTGCTGTTATTCCCTGGAAGCCTGGCTTGCAGTAATAGCCACCAGGTTTACTATGTCGCTCACTGAACATCCCCTGGAAAGATCATTTATTGGTGCTGCCATGCCCTGTAGAACAGGACCGATTGCCTCTGCATGTGCCAGGCGCTGGACCAGCTTATATGCTATATTCCCGCATTCGAGATTGGGAAAAATAAGGACATTTGCCTTGCCTGCAATACTGCTGCCCGGAGCTTTACTTTGTCCTATTGTGTCAATTATGGCGGCATCTGCCTGCAGTTCTCCGTCAATCTGCAGGTCCGGAGCCATTTCCCTGGCAATGCGGGTTGCATTGATTATCTTGTCGACCATGGGATGTTTTGCACTGCCCATGGTGCTGAAACTCAGCATTGCTATGCGTGGTTCAAAACCGGCGATAGCCCGCGTGGTCGATGCGGTGGCTACTGCAATTTCTGCAAGTTCCGATTCTGTCGGGTCAGGATGAACTGCACAATCGGCGAAGACAAGAATACCATCCTCGCCATATTCCCTGTCCTTTAGGATCATAATAAAAGCGCCTGAAACCACGCTTATTCCAGGTTTTGTCCTTACATACTGGAATGCAGGACGAAGCACATCACCGGTTGAATTCATTGCCCCTGCAACTTCGCCATCGGCATCACCGGCTTTTATCATCAGGGTAGCCAGGTAAAGGGGATCTTCGATCAGCCTCTCTGCATCAGTCCGGGTCAGCCCCTTGTGTTTGCGGAGCTCAACCATGAGATCAATATATTTTTCCTTGTCCGGATGGCTGCGCGGATCTATTATTGTGGCCTTCTCAATACGTGAAAGGTTATGGTCTCTTGCGGCAGACAATAATTCTTCAGGGTTGCCCAGCAGTATAATTTGAGCAATATCTTCCTTTATCAGTATTTCTGCAGCCCGGAGAGTCCTGTGCTCTGCTCCTTCGGGCAAAACGATACGCTTTTTTCCCTGCTTTGCTCTTTCTTTTATGCGCTCTAGTAAAGTCATTGTACTACAGTAGTTTATTCAAGGTTGTTATTCGGTTTTATAAAGTAATGTAAATTTGACTTTTTTTGTTGAAAGTTTTAATGATATTCGTCACCCTTTTAATGCAATATTCAGGCTGTATAACATACTTTTCGAGGGCGCAAAGGGTATTTTAAGGCAAGATCAAATGTTTACCATTAACCCGTCGTAGGCGATCACAATATTCGGCGGCAGTTGCTTCTGAACCTCCCTGTGGAGACCCATCTGGTGACTCACATGTGTAATGTAGCCACGCCTGGGGCTAAAATCATTTATCAGCTTTACCGCTTCCGGCAGTGAAAAATGCGAAATATGCTTTTCTTTTCTAAGGGCATTGACAACAATAAACCTACTTCCTATTATTTTTTCCTTTTCTTCCTCCGGTATATAATTTGCATCGGTAATATATGTGAAGTCGCCAATCCTGAAACCCATAACCGGAAGCCTGTAGTGGAATACCCTTATGGGAGTAATATTTATTCCGCTGGCATTAAAAGTGAAATTATCAATTATATTCAGATTGATCCGGGGGATTCCGGGGTACTTGTTTTCAGCAAATATGTAACTGAATTCACGTTTTATTGAAGGTATAATACGCTCTTCGAGATACACATCGACGGCACGCTGATTAACAAAATTAAACGCCCGGACATCATCAAGCCCGGCAATGTGATCTTTATGGTCGTGTGTATATAATATGGCATCCAGGTTTTTCACCTCGGCCCTGAGCATCTGCTGCCGGAAATCAGGTCCGGTATCTATTATAAGAACCTTCCCTTGAGTTTCCACAAGCACCGAAGTCCGCAATCGCTTGTCCTTTTTGTCGTGTGAACTGCATACCGGACAAGGGCATGCTATTACCGGAATACCCTGGGAAGTGCCTGTGCCTAAAAATGTAACTTTCAATTTATTAATAATTTGTGATTAAAATTAGCAAAAAAACGATTAAAGAGGCAATGGCAGCAGATTAATATATCGTTATAACAAGAGAAACGCCAGGCCTTACAAAAGACTGCCAGAAATACAAAGATGCATTTTTTTTAAGAAGATGTGATAATCTGACATGGCTGATTCCGGGCTGAATTTCATTTGTTTTGGATTTTTAAAACCGGGTAAATGGACGGATTTTATTACTTTTACCAATTTGATTCACCGGCCCGCAATAAAATACAGCCTGTTGGTTAATATGGAAAATACAGATAGCTTATGCATGGTAAACTATACCTTATTCCCTCGCTCCTTGGAAATTCTGCCCCGGGGGAAGTACTGCCGGAATCGGTATTCAGGACGATAAACCGGCTCAAATACTACATTGTTGAAGATATTCGCTCGGCAAGGAGGTTTTTAATTAAGGCCGGATCGTCTGTTAGAATTGATGACATTACGTTTTTCGAGCTGAACAAGTATACTGAAGAAAAAGAATTGAATGGATTCCTTTTGCCTGCCACCTCAGGACATGATACCGGACTGCTTTCTGAAGCCGGCATTCCCTGTGTTGCCGACCCCGGTTCAAAGATAACTGCAATTGCTCACGAAAAGGGCATCCGGGTAGTTCCCCTTACGGGTCCGTCATCAATAATGCTCGCACTTATGGCCTCCGGACTGAATGGTCAGTCTTTTGCCTTCCACGGCTATTTACCTGTTAAGAGGGATGAACGAATCAAGGCAGTGAAGAAAATCGAGCAGGAATCCGCATCCAGGAAACAATCGCAGATATTTATGGAAACTCCTTACAGGAATATGCAAATGCTGGATACTTTAACGGAAGTATGTAACCCTTCAACACAGTTGTGTATCGCGTGTGAGATAACCCTTGAATCTGAGTTTATTTCGACACGAAGTATTTCCGGTTGGAAAAAAAATATGCCGGACATACATAAGCGTCCGGCCATTTTTATATTGCAAAAGTGAATTTTCTTTGCTCTATTCAATTTTTGCAAGGTGCAGCTCAAAAACCAGGGGAGTGTAACCTGCTATTAAGCTTCCCGACCCTGCGGGTCCGTAAGCAGTGGATGATGGCAGGAGTACCCGTGCCCTTCCCTGGCTTTTCATAAGTTTTACCCCTTCCTCAAAACCCGTGACTGACGAACCGCTTCCGATGGCGAAAATATACGGAGTTCCGCCCACATTGGATTCAAATACCCGCCCGTCTGTTAATGACCCGGTATAATAAACATGTACTTTATCAGAGTCTTCAGGGTGAGTTTCACCGGCACCCTCAAAAAGCTCAATGTAATATATCCCGCTGCTCTCGATTTTTTCAATCACAAGGTGTGCAGAGTCAGCATGATTATAAAGTGCCAGGTAATCATTAATCAGTTGTTGTTCATATGCTTCCGGGTCTTTTATTACCCTGACAAGCTCAATATCATAAATCAGCGTGGAATAGGCAGGAATGGTTGCCGTAGACTTGTTGCCGTAAGCAAGATGTGAGGGTATTATCCATTTGGCCGTCCCTCCTTCTTTCATCAGCTGCAGGCCCTCCTGGGCACCCCTGAAAAGGGATTTCATTTCAATTCTCCGGTCTCCGTAGAGAACTGAGGTAGAATAAATATTGTTTTTGACCGCCAGGCTTTCATCTGTGGTATCAAAGATCCTGTCATTGATCAGCCGGGCCGTATAGCGGACAACCACCCAGTCATCCTTTTGCGGTACCGCCCCGGCACCTTCGCCGGTAGATATAAAATAAAGCCCGCTGCTCAGGGGTTCTGTCTCAATATTTTTTGAATCAAGATATTGCCTTAGCAACCGCATTTCTTTTTCCTTATGCAGTTCGCTGCTGTCATCATTACAGGAGAGAAGAAATATAACGGAGACAGGCAGTAATACGAACCTTGCAATAAAACTCTTCATGGCAACAGGTATATTGTTTAAAATAAGCATATTATGTTTTAAGTACCGGTGTTTCAGATAATATAATTACCGGTGTCATTGAATGTCCGCTATTTCCAGGTCAAACACCAGGGTTGAATACGGCGGGATCTTCCCCTCTCCGTCGGCTCCGAAAGCAATATCCCAGGGGATGATTAACCGGCCTTTGGCACCTTTGCGCATCATTTTCACACCCTCTATAAAACCGGGAATATAATAGGCGGAATTATACAGATCCAGAACCATCGGGATGCCATGCTGACGGTCGTTCCAGCTCTGGGTTTGATCAAAGACTCTTCCGTCAAGAAGTGATCCCCTGTAATGTATGGTAATTTTCTGGTTATCAGATGGAAGATTGCCGGAACCGGACAATTCTTCAACATAATAAAGCCCTGAAGATGTATGGGCATCCGTTTCTATAAGGTTATCGTGTAGAAAGGCTTCCAGCAATTCCTTTTCATGCTCTTCAGGGTTGCTTATCACATCAAGAAGTTCCACATCATAAATCACTGTCGAATATGGTGGTATTGCTCCTAAATCGGTTGAACCAAAAGCCAGACTGGAGGGGATAATCAATCTTGATTTTTCCCCTGCCCTCATCTTCATCAGTCCTTCCTTTAACCCGGCAATGCCCAGATTCTCTAGTGAGAATTTGGCAGGCCCGTATAAAACATCATCCCTGACTATTCCATGGATAACGGCAACATCTTTGTCACTTGTTCCGAAAACCATTCCGTTTATCAGTGAGGCAGTGAAATATATGTTAACATAATCATTGGGTTCCGGACTTACACCTTCTGATTCCTGCAAAGGCACCAATATCAGTCCGCTGGTTGTTGGCTGATAGTCAGTATATCCCTTTTGCTCGAGATACTGCTGCAGTTTTATTTGTTCCTCTTCTTTTTTGTTATCCTCTTTCTGACATGCATTCAGTATCAGCAAAAAAATCATGAAAAAAAGGAAATACACATTAACTATACCGGTTTTTCTGTTCATCTTTATTTTAATAAGGTTAGCAAAATTTTTATTATTTTTTTATGCCAGGGCATCTATAATATCCAATATGATTACTTTTCAATCCGGAAAGTTGCAGTAAACGGCAAAATAAATTAACGAATAATAACATACCTTTGTTGTAAACCGGTAATTTAAAATCCGGAATTCAAAATCAGGGAGGGATTTTCCGGAAATGATCAAGGTTAAAGGCAGGCTCTCTCTAGCTGCCCGAAACATCCAAAACTTCAACTTCATATATCAGTACTGCCCTGGGAGGTATTCTGTTCTGGTCACCAATCAGACCATGTCCAAGAAATGGTGGCAGGATGAACCTTGCCCTGGCACCCTTTCTCAACATAAGTACACCCTCTTCGAGTCCGGCCTCTACGCCGCCCTGCCCAACCCGGAATGTCTTCAGGCCATCATTTTCAGAACTGTAACATACTCTGCCGTCAAGCAGGCTCAATTTATATTCAAGGGTAATAGTGCTTCCCCTTTCTATTTCAGGCCCACTGCCATTCTCGTAGACCTGGTACCCCAGCCCGGTTCTGGTGAAATCCACATTCCAGTTTCTTCTTTCAGCATAGGCGCTGATAAGGTCCATATCCTTGCCCACCAGAAACTGGTTTGCCCTTACCAGATCCTCTTTCTGAACTCCTGACCGGGGAGTTTCAGGTTCAGTGGCAGAATTACCTGAACAGGATAAGCAGGTCATTATAACAATTAAAAAGGCAGGGCAATATAACTGATTCAAATTGCAGGCTGCAGACTGAAAAAATTTTTTAAGGACCGCCCGTTTCGTCAGGCAGGTCAGCGGTTTAATCTTGCTGTTTGGAATCATCTTTACCATCTGTTGCAGGAACTTATTTAAGGGTATATTCAGGCAGCAGGGAAACAAACTTATTAATTGTGTCCTGCAGGCTTAGTTTAGATTCACCCCCTGAAGCATTTATGTGGCCACCGCCGTCAAAATTCCCGGCAAAGGCGTTGGTATCAAAAGACCCGTTTGACCGAAAAGATATCTTGACATGATCATCATTCTCCATAAAAAAGGCAACAAAAATCACACCCTTGACGGACAGGGGATAATTTACAAATCCTTCAGAATCGCCCCTGATATAATTGTACCTTTTTTTCTCTTCAAGACTCAGGCTCATGTATGCTGTTTTAAATTCAGGCAACACTACCATCTTCCTGTCAAGACAGTATCCGAGCAGTCTGAGCCTGCTTTCGGTGAAATTATCATAAATCATTGAATAAATATAGTCCTTGTCAATCCCACTTTTCAATAATTCGGCAAGCACCCTGTAAGTTTCGGGCTGCGAGGAGTTGTAATTAAAAGATCCGGTGTCAGACATCATGCCCGCATAGATGCATGTGGATGACACATTATCCACAAGTGCCGGGTTTCCTACTGACTCGATGAACCTGAAAACCAGCTCGGCAGTCGAACTTGAAAGGGTGTCGGATATAATCACGTCAGCAAATTCCGCGGGATGGGGATGGTGATCAATCATGATCTTAAAGGCTTGTGATCCGGTTATAATTTCCTCTGCCTTGCCGACCCTTCCGGGTGTATTAAAGTCCAGGAAAAACATCAGGTCAGCCTCATCAAGGGCTTTTGTAGCAGCAGATTTTTTCTTGTCAAAAATAATAATATCATCACTGCCAGGCAGCCATTTTAGAAAATCAGGGTACTGGTTGGGCATCACAACACTGACACTTTTTCCTGTTTTTCTGAGATAGTGATAAAGTGCCAGGGAAGATCCCAGTGCATCTCCGTCAGGATTAACATGACTTATTATAACCACCGACTGTGCACTGATGATGCGGCCGGCAATTATTTCAGATAATTGCTGGTCCGTAACTTCAGGGATATTTACGTTATTAAAAATATTCACTTTTTTGTTGCATTTAGTAAAAACCAATACGATCTTTACAGGATAATCAATGAGATCAATTATTCCGGTCGGATCCGGACTTATTTGTTACAATACAGACATATCTGCGAAAATACATTTTTTAAAGGAAAACCGTACATCAGTTATACATTTACTGTTTTGAGGTTCATTGTATATTGCCATTCAACGGGTATAAATAAATAGTTATGCATAAGGAAATTACATTAACAATTATCAAGCCACATGCGGTAAGAGATAATAATACCGCAGCCATACTCACCATGATGAGCCAGGCAGGATTCCGCATCTCTGCATTGAAAATGATCAGATTATCGACATTCCGTACCGGAGAGTTTTATGCTGAACACGAGGGAAAATCCTTTTGTGAGCAATTGGTTGAGATGATGTCGTCGGGACCCATAATAGTAGCAATTCTTGAGAAAGATAATGCTGTTTCCGACCTGCGGCAACTGGTGGGAAATACTGATCCCGAAAAAGCGGCCCCCGGAACCATACGCAGGCTTTTTGGCAAGTCGATAAGGGAAAACGCGATACATGCATCCGATGGAACAGACAATGCAATAAGGGAGAGTGCCTTTTTCTTTTCCGATATGGAGAGATTTTAGTTTTCCGGAAAATTAACCCTGTCAGGGGCAGGTTATATAACTATATTAAATTGATCCCAGTCTTTTCCTGCCTGCAGTTTGTTCCTGTTTTCCATTAAATCTGTACGGGAAAGGGTAACTGTCTTTATCGTCACCTGGCCTTCATCGCATATTGAGATGATATTCCCTGTTGAACTTACAGCCACAGAATTTCCTGAATAGCAAGTATCATTGCCATCAGTGCCAACCCTGTTGACCCCGACTACATAAGCCTGGTTCTCAATTGCTCTTGCTGAAAGAAGTACAGACCATGCCCTGTTCCTTACTGCAGGCCAGTTGGCGACATAAATCAGGGCATCGTAATCCCACCGGGAATCTGAATAACGGTTTTTACTCCATACAGGAAAACGCAGATCATAACAGATAAGGGGGCAGATATTCCATCCCCTGAGCTCCGTAATGAGTTTGCTTTTCCCTGCGTTATAACTTCGATGCTCTTTTCCCATCCTGAACATATGTCTTTTATCATACCACGAATAAGAACCATCAGGTTTCATCCATATAAGTCTGTTATAAAAACATTTCTTTTCTTCAATAATAATGCTTCCTGTTATAACGCACCGGTACTCATCTGCAAGGCTTGCCATCCACTGCACTGTCTTACCGTCCGGTTTCTCGGCATGCCTGGAAGGTTTCATTGAAAACCCCGTCGTGAACATCTCCGGGAGAATAATCAGATCTGTCTTATCTTTGAGCAAGCCGAGCAAACCCTCATACATTGAAAGATTATCATCTATCCTTTCCCAGATAATATCCGGCTGAACCATAGTAACAAACAGGTCTTCTTCCATATTCAACAGGTTTATCCGATATCTCCTACAGAAAACTTGTCAGGATGCTTCGGGGTAATATTCTTGTAGAATTTTTTTATCTTCAGCATGTCTGTATCAGCATCCTCTGAAGGGTAGAAAAGGTCTCCCACACCCACTACTTTTTTTTCATAGTCAAAAAAGCCCGGTAATACAGGAACATTAGCACCTGTAGCGATTCTATGGAATCCGGTTTTCCATTCACTGACCTTTTTCCTGGTCCCCTCGGGGGCCAGGGTAAGAATAAATGAATCGGACCGCTCAAATTGCCTGATCATCTGATTTACAATATCACTTTTTTCCCGGCGATCGACCGGAATGCCCCCCAGGGCTCGTAACAGAATTCCCAAAGGAAAAAAGAAAAGCTCTTTTTTAATCATTACGCCGGACTTTATCCCTGCAGACATAAAATACAACTGTCCGACAACAAAGTCCCAGTTGCTTGTATGCGGTGCCGCAACCACAACATACTTCTTTTCTGCAGGAATTACACCCACCAGCTTCCACCCCCATATTTTAAGGATATGCCTGCTTAATTTCCTGATCATTATTTTTTTAATTATCAGGTAAAAAAACAAAAATCTTTTGATGCGGCAAAATATATCAGCCATAGTGGAGGGAAATACCCGCCGGCAGGCAACAAACGGTGAGGCAAACAGATGAACACTTTTTGAACCTCTCAGGCTATCCGGCGGTTGAAGAGGAATCCCTGAAGCCCTCACGGTCCATTGCGCCCCAGCCTCTTTTACCCCTGAGGTAATCCCAGTTACCTTTGATTGCCCATACCAGGGTGAGCGGATGAAAGAAGAATGGCTCCAGGAATGCCGTTCCGATCAGCTTGAGCACATCTCTTTTTTTCTCGTATTTATGGTAGGTCATTTCCTCAAACAATACTGCCCAAATCGATAACGACACGGCAAATGTGTACACAAAGGTGAATAGCAGGATCACAAACGGCCAGTTTGGAGTACTGAAAATGATGTAGAAGAGGAAGAAAATCAAGGCAAAGAATTCGATTATGGGTGCCAACCACTCGAAAAAGAACCAGTAAGGATAGCCAAGCATTCCAAAATTTTTATACTTGCGGTTTAAAAATATTTTTTTATGGGTAAAAAGAGTTTCTGCAGTTCCCCGGGCCCACCTCCTCCTCTGCCTCCCGAGTATCTTCAGGGTAGAGGGAACCTCGGTCCAGCAAAGGGGGTCGGGTATATATGTAACTTCATATTTCTCTCCTTTTTCTGTCATGTACCTTCGCATTCTCACAACGAGTTCCATATCCTCACCCACGGTATCAATACTGTAGCCTCCGCAGTTGATGACTGTTTCCCTGTCAAACATTCCGAGCGCCCCTGAAATGAGCAGCAGTCCGTCAAGCCTGGCCCATGCCATACGGCCCATCAGGAATGCCCGGGTATATTCGAGTACCTGCACCCTGGCAAGAAACCTTTCGGGTAGATTTATCCTTTTGATCTGTCCGCCCTTAATATCGCATGAATTTGCAATCCTGATCACTCCTCCTGTTCCTATGATCTTCCTGTCGGTTTCCTCCAAAAAGGGTTTTACCATTTTAAGAAGGGCATCGGGCTCCATTATTGAATCAACATCAATGCTGCATACAAGCTGTTTGTGGGAGACATTTATGCCGGCATTAAGAGCATCCGACTTTCCTCCGTTAACCTTGTCAATAATGGTAAGATTATGAAATGAGCGGTTTTTCGACTTGTATACTCCTCTGATCCGTCGGCATGGTATCCTGTAATCAAAAAAATAATTGACTTTTTCAAGATCATAGGCTTTTATGACCTTGTCGAGTGAATCATCGGTGCTTCCGTCGTTTACAACAATCACTTCAAAATTATTGTAATATAGAGACAATAATGCCCTGACATTTTCAACAATTGTTTTGGATTCGTTAAAAGCAGGAGCAACCACGGAAATTGAGGGAGTCAGCGGTGCAAGTATTATTGAATTATAATCGACATAGCTGTTTTTCCTGAGATATCTGCGGAGTGTTACCGCAGAAAATACGGCAAGCAGCACGTAAGCCAGAAAAACGGATATAGTAATCAGCAGTACGATATTTGTAAGGAACCAGCCCAGAATTTCGAATATTTGCTGCATTTTAAATTCTTTTGTCAAGCACGTGTTTAATGATAATCATATAATTCTTATAATCGGAATACATTAATTTTTCAAGAGCCCTCTGGCCGGCATCCCCCATGTCTCTGACTGCCTTTGCTGCTTCAATCTGCAGCTGAACATCATCTTCCTTATCAATCACCATTATCAGAAATTTCAGGGCAGATTCATCAGAAATCCTGTTCAGTGCAACCACTATGGCCAGCTGGTTTTCATATACCTCATATTTATAGTGATGCTTCAGGGCAGGTACCGCACCTTTTATTTTAAGCTCACCCAGAATAAATATTGCAGTTTTTCTTATTTCAGTTTCTTTATTGTTCAGCAGCTCAACAACCTGCTTCCATGCATGTCTCTGGTTAAATACCTTTATCATATTCAGTGCAAAAATGACAACTGTCCGGTTATCTGAATTCAGCCACTTCATGAAATCGGGCACCTCAAGATTATGACCGGTAATCATTTCATGAACATTCATCTGTTCCCATTTTGTAAAAGGCCGCTGAATATGATCCAGGAAAGCAAACCTGTCGTTATCGTTCAGGCGGACCAGAGCCAGCTGGGCTTCCATGCGGAGTATGCTGTTGTTGCTTTGCAGGCAGCGTATAATTTCATCATTGGCAACCTTTATATTCATAAAAGCAAGTTCACGGAACCCCTTTATTTTAATATGCCATTTTTTACTAAATGCCTTTCGCACCGAATCCTTGTTTAGGTTAAGTTTGTTGTAAAGGTCACGTAAACTATCGGCATGTTCACCGGAAAGGTTCACTATCAGATCCTTCATTTCTTCCAAGAGGATTTGCCTTTTAAAGTTATCGGCTACAATTTTATTTATTTTCCCGGGTTTGGCATCAAGTCCATCGTCACTGAATAAATAATCCATCAGCAGCAGCTGGTATTTTTCCTTGAGTACCTGCCTGAATCTTGCCTCTCCTTCCATTTGATTCCGGTGAAAAAGTATTATTATCAGCACAAGGATCATTGAGATGATTGAATAAATAATCACAAGGAGCAAAATCTTTATAAGTGCTGAAGACTTTTCAAAATCCACATAGGGAATAAAAAACAATTTACCCCCTTCAGTTCTCGCCATGATCTCTTCGATTCGCTCAAATGGTATACTTTCCCAGGGACGCTGATCAATGGCCTGCTGATAGAAATCAACAGCCCTGTCATATTGCCGGTATTCATATGCCCACTCAGCTTTTCGTATAAGCATCCTGTAAGTTTCTGCCGGATCAGTCTCCTGGTATATTTTTGACAGGGAATCTGCTACTGAAAAAGAATATTTCCCGTTAATTACATTGCCGGCCGGATCTTCTGCAGTGGCAAAACCATTTCCGGAAAACAATATAAAGATGAAAAGCACAGATATTATGAAAAAAAAATATCTGCGGAGATTGAACTGAATATTTTCACCGATTCTCATCTTTTATTGCAATCTTTATTACCAGACAGCCTGCCCGGCCTTTTCTGAACCTCACGCTGACTGCAACTTATGCTATTTAACCGGAAAGCTGCAGGTTCTGCCCTAATTTCATTGACCCGTTTCATAAATAATACCTGAGTTCGAAATTGAATATCCAGCGCCCCCGGTAGGAACTGTCCTGATATTCCTCCCGCCCATAGCGCAAACTGCTTTTAATAAGGTAGTCAGAACCTATTCCTTTGCTTAATTCACCCCCTATACTGGTTGATTTAAGATATACCCTGTCTGTGAGATCCGCCAGGGTTTCATCAGGAGACAACCCGAATCCAATAATAATGCCGGCGTAATCATCGGCCGTACTGAAGTACTTTCTGGCGTTAAAATACCATGAGGCTGACACACCTTCATCTCCGGGGAGTATGTAGGTTCGCAGGGAAAACCAAAGGTCGGCATAATATTTACCCAATGAGCCTGTATAAAACATGTATGTTTCATCCCAATGCAAAAAACGCATTCCCAGTGAAGCCTCAAAACTTTGGGGCAGCTTTCTGAAAATCTCAAAAGCCCCCCGGTGCCTGGGAAATATCGTGCCTGCTGAATAAGCATAATTTATAAACAGGTATCCTTCAGGAGATAATTCCGGGTAGTAGTCTGCCTCATATTGCAACGAAGGGTACCGGGTCATCCCGGTACCATCAATATAGGTATTGGCAAAATTCAGTTTTCCTGTCAGGGGTCCATGTCTGGTGTAATATGAATAGCCGGCAGTGCCGATGTGCATGTGCCTCGAAAAGGGCTCTTCAATGAACTCCCCGTGATAGCCTCCCAGGAGATAATTACTTTCACGGTAATGGTAATAGCCGGGAGCTGACATAAGCTTTTCCAATTCCCGGGCATCCTCATTATCAGGATTGACCCCCAGAAGGTAATCGAGGGTCTCTCCTGCCTCTTTAAGGTTCCCGTCATGGTAATGGGCCTTTGATTTTTTTAACAGAAACAATTCATCATCAGGATGACAGACAAGAGCTTTGATGGCTGTTTCAACGGCACTTTTATAATTACCCTCCCATATCTCAATATCAGTTAAGGCAGACAGTGCATCATGATAACAGCTATCCACTGAAATAACCTTGTCGATATAAGCCCGCGATGAATCATATTTTTCCTCCCAGGCAAATATTCTTGCTATCAGAACATTTGCATCGGCATAACCGGGGTTCCGGTTGAGTAAACAGGTGGCTGCATCAAGGGCTTTTTCCAGCTCCCCGGCAAAAGCCAGGTCGCGTGCATACAGGTATAAACTGTCATCTGAGAAATGGTTATGCCGGATGGACTCCTGCCGGGCCATTGTGACAGGCGGGAATAATACCGAAACCGTAATTATTATGAGCAGAGGCAGTGAATATTTAGGCATATAACAACTAATTCACTGTTTATTGTTTAACATACTTTTCATCTTAAGCAGAAGTTGTTTTGGGAAAAAAGGTTTTGTCATATATTCATTAACTCCAAGGGATAGCGCCAGTTTCCGTGTTTCCTCCAGACTCACCCTCGTAAGCATTATGATGGGGACATTCATTTTAAGCTCGTTCCTTAACAGGTGTACCAGCTCCAGCCCGCTGAAATAAGGCATATGCTGATCGGTTATCATCATGTCGATTTCATGTATATATTCTCTAAGCAAATCAGCTCCTTCCTTGCCGTCTGCAGCAGCAAATACCTCATATCCATCTGCTTTAAGACTGTATTTCAATGCTTTAAGGGTAATAGCATCATCTTCGCAAACCAGGATGTTCATATGTACAATCAGGTTAATGGGTAATTTATATTCAGCGCTTCGAACGTATGGAACCCCCAATGGTTTAATATGTTATTCCCCGTGAACCGGCACATCTTACCATTTATAATTCATACGTAAAAATCAGTTAAAAGTTAACATTCATTTAGCTTTCCCTGCACTTTCTGAAAGCGAAATGTAATAATTTGATATAACAGCAGATACAAAGGGATTATAGTATTTCCACAAAAATTTGCTTCTGCTCTCAACATTGTCATTGTAAAAAAGAAAATCAAGTGATCTCGTACTCCTCAGCATACCTGCCAGGACCGGCAAGTCATAGTTTGAAAAACTGCCTCCATGATAAAAGAAATTACCCTGATTTGGATTGCCGATAACAGCCGGGAAACGGGAGGGGATGTTATTGCTTTTAAGCAGCCTCTCCCCTTTTTCATTAACACTCAATTCATAATATGAAATCACGTCCATGGTATCTGCTGTATAACTGATATCAAACCTGTATGGATAGTGCACCTTCTCAATCACACCATACTTTTTTGCTTTGCCTGCTGTGGTGGTTATCAGGGGTACTTCTATATCCAGGTGTGTTTCGTTTTCAAGGACAAGGACACTGCCGTTCTCGTGGGCAAGAATAATTCCGGAGCCTGTATACGACCAGTTGCCACCGCTTTGGCTGCGATAGGCCTCGACTATCCGTAACGGCAGGTATTCATTTATCGTGAAATCAAGATTATCATAATACATACCCGTCCACCCGCTCCAGTATACACCGGTGAGCTCTTCAGTTTTCTCCCTTATGGTTTCGGATGTCGGCGAGGCGAAAAAATTGAATTCCGCGATAACAAGTTTATTCCTGTTTATCATTTTTTCAAGGAAAAGATAATCGCTCAGGGTGAGACCTCCGTGATTAGCAGAAGTATCAGTGTTACGGGAATCACCATGCCAGTTATCCATTGAGGTGCTGTAGGTGTCTATAAACCATGCCATATCATAATGATTCGCAAGACTGTCAACAGCGTCACTGTCGATCTCCCTGAAATGGAATTCTTTGCTTCGACGGGGCCTGAGCGGAAAAAATCCGTAATAGTCTTTTTTTCGGTTGTAGGTTTTTTTGTTGCTTCTTACAATCCTGTTTTGATTAATGATCCCGAAAGCAGTTTTGTTTTCGATACGGGAGGGTGAAGAAACATTTTTATTCATTATAAGTATTTCCAGGGGCTTTTCTTCCCGCAGGAACAAGAGTAAAAATATTGTAGTTGGTATTACCGCAATAATAATCAAGGCGAAGAGATAATTTTTACCCGGTAATTGAATCATTGGAAATGTGAAATTTTATGATAAAACAAAATGCATAAACTTCAAAAATCGATGCTAATTAACATCCCGGACTGTCAGTGGGGCTTGTAATACTGCATGGCTTCCGGTAAAAAGTTTTTAATATCCCTTATTCTGCCAGCAGAGGTCGGATGAGTACTGAGGAATTCGGGGGGACCTCCTCCACCCGACATTTCTTCCATCCGCTCCCAGAAAGCTAAAGCCTCCCGGGGGTCGTAACCGGCCATCGCCATAAAAATCATGCCGAGCCTGTCTGCCTCTCTCTCATGGGCCCTTGAATAAGGTAAAACAACCCCGATAGCCGATCCTATCCCATAGGTTGCCAAAAACATGTTCCGGGTTTCTTCGGGTTTTTCCCGCAGTGCAACTGAAAGGGCTATTCCTCCGGTTTGCACAAGCAACTGCTGACTCATTCGTTCATTGCCATGCCTGGCTACCACGTGTGCTATTTCATGTCCCATAACCACGGCAACACCGGCATCGTTTTGTGTTACCGGAAGTATTCCGCTGTAAAAGACAATTTTACCTCCCGGCATTGCCCATGCATTGACCATATCCTCCTCAATAAGGTTGAATTCCCACTGAAATTCCGCAATCCTGGAGCCAAATCCATTATTCTTCATGTAGTCTTCAACAGCATTGGCAATACGGTTGCCAACATTATTCAGCATTGCTGTTTGCCTTTGATCAGTTGAAATTTTATGAGTGGAAAGAAATTCACTGTAATTGCTGAGGCCCATCTCAACAAGCATCGATTCCGGCAGAAAGGTTAATTGTTGCCTTCCGCTCAAAGGCACGGTTTTACATGAGGGAGGAACAAACTGCATCAGCAAAACTGCAACCAGCAGGTATAAGCCAAATTTTTTCATCAGTATATGGGAAATGGAGATTATTCAAACGGCTAAAAATATGAAAATAAGTTGATAATTAATCCCCGTAAATACACCGCTCATCAAAATAATTAAAAAAACCCTTAAATATCTTGTGATAAATTGAATATGTAACATCACCGTCGCTTCCGGTTTAACTGACGGATCAGATAAATTCCAGGTCAGAGGCGTGCTGCCCGGACATGGCACGATGAATGGTTTCCCGGAACTGATTCGTTGTCCTGGAAGGTATTTATGCGGAATCAGGGGTGTTCAGGGTAAGTAAAACAAACAACAGGCAGGATTTATAAAAGCATTAATGCTAATACTGTCAGCCAGATAAGGGCCCAATGTCATTCAGACCGGGAGCATGAATATTATATACTGACCGCGCCTAAAATGGCCAGAACCGGTTGTCATTCCATATTCTTTCCTTCAGGTCCTTGTCCAGTTCAAAAAGAAGCTTATGATGCCCTCGTTCCCATTCTGCAAGCCAGTGAAAAAGTTTTTTCTCATTTATATCGCTGGCATTTTCAGAACTGGTGGAATAAAGCTCGATGGCACGGGATTCCATATCAATAGCAGCTGAAATCGCTGCTGCCTCGAAACCTGCAGACGCGATCCGGCTTTTGGCAGATTCTGAAAGAACAAAGGCGGCTGCTGATTCCTCCTGATCGTCGGGTATGGATACTGCTTTGATTTTGTTGTGCTTTGCAACCTCGGCATACTTCTCTCTCAGTACCCTGGCGTGCAGAACTTCTTCCTGGGCCATGATATTGAAGATGTTTCGGATATCTTCATTTTCAGCATTTTCCGAAACTTTCCTGTAAAAAGCCTCGCCCCTTACCTCCAGCAGAATAGCGGATTTGAGTATATCCAGCAGTCGGTGATTTTCCATTACTTTTTTTGGTTTGTCTTTCGATTATAATTAAGCCCCGTATACTGATTCAACACTGCCTCTTTTCTTCAGGCTGGAATCTCATTGTTGTCAGATGCTGATCATTGCCAGGAATTTTTGGCGTCATTTATTCTTCAGTACCGGAATATCACCTTAAGAAATCCGGTACATTTCGTCGCTGCCTCCTTTAAGGCAATTGTTTTTTCGATGACTTGATCATCAAAACAAAAAGCCAGCAGGAAATACGGGAAGCCAGATTTTCAAGCAATTTTTGCTCATCGGGAAGGAACTGCTTCCCGCTTTCCGGACTGATGCTCTGGGTATAAACCACCTTTATATGGCCAACCGGATTATTATCAACAAGCAGATCCGATTTGATCATCCATTGTGAGTCGCTGTATTCATCTGACTCATATGTGTTATCACCATATGAGATCTGAACTTCGCAAATCGTCGGATACTGCATGCCCCGGGGAATTATTTCAACAAGCTGTTTAAACAGCTTTTCTTCCGAATTGCCAGAGTTTTTAATTGCCTGTTCAACATTATGTATACATTCCAGCTCCTTGGCCCGTTCAGATAATTTCTTTAATGCTTTATTTAGTACCGGATCCATATCCTTTCCCCATGTGGTTCAAATTAATAATACAGATATCCATCCTGAAGATAAAAACAGTCAGGTCAGGATCTGTTACCTCTACAGGAATTAAAATTACTAAAAGAATTCATCAAAATTACCATTTAGCCCATATTTTCCATCAGCCGGTCAGGCATCGATCGTAAAAATACTGACAGATTATTATTCAAACAGCCCGATAATTTCCTCGTCAGAAAATAATTTCAGCGGGATGTTGATATTTATGAAGTCATCGGCAAGCCTGGATTTTCTTTGCTGCAGTTTAAGAATTTTTTCTTCCACGGTTTCTGATGAAATAAACTTGTAGTAGAATACATTCTTTTTCTGGCCTATGCGGTGGGCACGGCTTATTGCCTGCTGTTCAACTGCCGGGTTCCACCATGGATCAAGAATGAAGACATAACCCGCCGCGGTAAGGTTTAGCCCTGTCCCACCGGCTTTAAGTGATATTAAAAAAAGCAGGTTATCGGGATCATTCTGAAATCCTGATATAACCTCCTGGCGCCGTGATTCGTTAATCTCACCTGTCAGATATGAATACTTCAGCTTCTGCTTATCAAAATAATCGCGATATAACCTGAGGTGCTTAACGAACTGGGAAAATATTAAAACCTTATGGCCGCCTGCTATCAGGTTCTCAATATTCCGTATTACTTCTGCATATTTTCCTGATGATTCACTCTCATTGCCTGCGAGCAGGGGATGATTCGCAATAAGCCTCAGCTTCATCAGTCCCCGCAACACATCAATCTTCATATCCTTTTTATGTCCCGAATCAAGTTTTTCGAACAGGCTGTTACGAATTTCAGATTTTTTTGACTCATATAGATTTCTCTGTTCCTCATTCATTTCGCAGTAATATATTTTTTCACTGAGCTCAGGCAGATCCTTTTCTACCTGCAATTTCCTTCTGCGTAAAATGAATGGTTCTATAAGTTTCCGGAGTTCATTCTTTTTATCCTCATCCTGAAGTTTTTCTACCGGATACACAAACTCCTCCTGAAAGAATTGCTTTCCGCCAAGAAGCCCGGGATTCAGGAAAGATAATTGCGACCACAGGTCTGTCAGGGAATTCTCAACCGGTGTTCCTGTAAGTACCAGCCTGTGTTTTGCCCGGAGTTTTCTGACAGTCCTGGATATTATCGCATCCGGGTTTTTAATGATTTGACTTTCATCCAGAATCAGGTAAAAAAAATCTGTTTTTCTTAAGATATTAAGATCATTTCTAACTACCCCGTAAGTGGTAAGCACTATGTCATGCTGATCCAGCCAGCCTGCCGTGGTCTCCCTGTTTATTCCCGAATACTTGATACAACTCAGTCCGGGCGTGAATTTTTTTATTTCATTTTCCCAATTGTGCATCAGCGAAAGCGGCATGATAATAAGTGATGTTCGCGGGGCATGTTTTATCGTTGCTGGCTTCCCGGAAACCGGCAGGGACTCGTGTTCTGTCTTTAGCTTCCATAAAAGTGCCAGGGTTTGCAGGGTTTTTCCAAGCCCCATATCATCGGCAAGACAACCTCCTAGATGGTGCCTGTGAAGAAAATACATCCATGATAAGCCGGCAAGCTGGTAGGGACGAAGTATACCCGCCAGTTCTGAGGGAATTGAAGGCACTGACAACCTGCTCTTGTCACCGAGGCTGAAAAGCTCCAGGGTGGTTTCTTCCTTTGTGCGTGCCTTTTCAGCAATTGCAAAATGGTGTTTGGCAAGCTGCATGATGCCCCCTCCTGATTTACCGTAAATGAAAAGATCTGTGTATCTGGAAAACCATTCTTCCGGTAGTATTGCAATTTGTTTGTCGGGCAATACATACTCCCTTTTGCCATTAAGTATATGATTCTTTAATTGTATAAAGGGTATCCGGAATTCTCCAAAAACAGCATATGCATGTATATCAAACCAGTCATTCCTTTCCTGCAGTTCAATATCCAGGCTCGCAGCACCGGCATGGAAGGTTTTTTTAAAAAAATCCTGTCTGATTTTAAACCCCAGTGTTTTCAGTTCATCAGAGAAGGCAGCCAGCCATTCAATCAGTGAATACAGGCTTGCCTTTGTATTGTCATTACTTTCGGGGTTAAGCGAAAAAAAGGCATTATCCCTGCTTACCAGCCCCCTCTTTCTGAGTATCCCTGCAAATTGTGCCTCCTGATCCCTGTTCCTGGTTATCTTCCGGAAATGATAATTATGGTGTGCAGAGGTAAAATCCACCCAGCAATTACTTTGATCATCGGGATGGCACTTTTTTTCCAGGTAGTTGAAATGTAAACCAAGAACAGGATTCCCGGCAAGATCGTTTTCAAGATTCAGCACCGGCTTACACTCCGGTGATTCTATTGTGAGATCAATCCCTGTAGTCCTGACCTCAAAGCTTTTTATTGCACTGGCAACAAAACCACTAAAATACTTTTCCTCGGTGGGCCCGGGAATGATAATATACTCTTTTGTAAAAAAAGGCTTTAATTTGCTGCCTTCGATACCAGCTTCAAGACGGTAAACATTTCCTGCGATCAGTGCCCATCCGGGCGTGTTGACCAGGATCAGTGAATCAGGAGAATTCAGTGAAATGTCCCGGCCATCATGGCTAAGGTTGAGATGATAATGACTTTCAGCGGGGTGCCTGGTAAAGTTAAATACAGCTTTTGCCTCTTCTCTTTGCACTGTAAGTGGTTCGGCAAGCACCGGGTCTTTTTTGTGGCCTTTGAAAAATAAAGGGATATCTGCCCTTCCCAATATCCGGAGGCATTTATCGGTTTGCTTCTGTATAAAAGGGATAATCAGGGACTTCAGCCTTGATTCGGTAAGTTCCTCATAAAATCCGGCTACTGTTTTGGCCTTTTTTGAGAACCTCCTCATCAGTTCCTCATCCCGGCATACATCCAGAAGATCAACGATTTGCCGGTGCTCAGGGGAACAATTGTCAAAATAATCAGTCACCGTAACGGAATTCAGCCTTTTAAAGGATAACGAAAATTCACCCGTGCTGCTTTTATGCACCAGGTACGGTGCCAGCATGACACCGATAAATTCATGGAATTGTATAGCAAAAACCAGTCTGGTGTTTGATTGTGATTGCGAGTAGTGTATTTCTGACATATTCCGATATCCCCGTGATGAAAATCTTATTGTTGTTTGCCTGAAAATTTATGATGATCTTTTGGCAGATGCTCGGGTCTCAGCAGGTCATTTACGGTTTTTACAGGGTTAAATGTTGAAAGCGGGACCTCCACAAATACAGTATTCCAGTCCGCCATCGCACCATTCCATAATCCCGGTAATTCAAGGGCTTTAAGCTCCCTGCCTACGGCAGATTTGTGTGAAATAAAACCGGTATCCGGGTCGAGGAACTTGTGCAGGTCGTACTTATTTCCCTTATAATCTTTCACGGAACAGACCAGATCTACCGGATTAAAGTGTGTAGAGGCATTGTACAGCTTTTTCATCAAAGGGTTGGAAAGATTTATCTGGGAACTCTCAACTATCTGCAATGATACCGATCCGTCATGGTTTTTCACCCAGAAGGGACCACCCCCGGGTTCCCCTTCATTCCTGACCATGCCACAAATACGAAGAGGCCTGTCAAGCTTAGAAATCAGGTACCTCCTCTTTTCTTCCCTGCCCCACTGGTCATTGCCCCATGGAAAAACCATGCAGAGCTCCTCTGCGAGAAAAGCCATGATCTCCTCAATCAGTCCCTCATGGTTCTCTGTATCGGCGGTAAGGATGTTCATGTAATGAAAAATCCTCTCCCTGAACGACAGCAGCATTCCTCCAAGAGCTTTCTTATACCTGACCGTTTCCTCTTTAAGATGGTCCGGCACTACATTATCAATATTCTTAATAAAGATTATATCTGCATCAAGATCTGAAAGATTTTCCAGTAATGCTCCATGGCCACCGGGACGAAAGACCAGTCTGCCATTGGCATCACGAAAAGGGTTATTGTCAGAATCCACCGCAAGGGTATCTGTTGAAGGTTTTTGGGTGGAGAAGTCAACTTTGAATTTACATCCGAATTTCTTTTCATAATCCGGTCCGGCTTCACTGAAAGACTTTTTAAAACTTTCCTGGTGCTCGGGTGAAACAGTAAGGTGTAACCTGACAATATTATTGCTTCCTTTACTGTATAGTGCCCCTTCCACCAGGTGCTCCTCGAATGCCGTTCGTGAACTGTTATTGTATTTGTGGAAGGCAAGCAACCCTTTGGGCAGGAATCCGTAATTCAACCCTTCCTTGCCCAGAAGAAGCCTGATGACGGGAAGGTGATTCCCCGATTTTATCAGGGCCCCGGTATCCAGTCCCTTATTTGCGAGGCAGGATTTCAGTTCATCATAAAAAGCAAATGCGGAAAGATTAGTCATGAACTCATCCAGTGCATTATTTTCAATATTATGACCATCATTCTCAAGGGCAGCATAGAGTTCTTTGAACATCCTTGTGGCTGCTCCAGAGGCAGGCACAAACTTAAGAACCACTTCCCTGGCAGAATTGGATTCATAAAGATCAATGAAATCGTCGAGGGTATCTTTCCCTGGTCTCAATATGCCATCACCGATAGTTGTAGGCCTTGCTATTGCCAAAAAAGGGAATCCTTCCCTGAACCTTTTCAATTGCCTGTCAATATCAGCCTCTGAAATACCTCTTGCCTGCAGATCCTTATGGTCCTCCCTGGTAAACATCCCTGGCATATTTAAAACTTGAGTAAGAATTATTTTTTGGTAAAAAAGTACAGAATCCCCATATATTTTTCACAGGGATAAGTAACACGGCATCGCAAAGCTACACCATTTTTCCGGAAACTTTATAACCTGCTTTAAGCGCCTGGAGGTTCATTTCAATGACATCCCTGCCCTTTTTTTCAAAAATCCCTGCAATGCCGTCTTCGAAGCTTCTGTATTCCAGTCCTATAAACGGAACGGCCGCACCAAGGACTACCATATTGGAATACCTTGATGAACCGATCTTTCTTGCTATTTCATCTGCATCTATCACAACATGATTCCTGACGGCTTTAATTTCAGCAAGCAGTTCTTCCATTTCAGGATAATTGCTGATATTTTTCACTGGAGTTGTGTTTGTAACAAGCCACCCGTCCTCTGCCAGCCACGGCAGATACCTGAGCGACTCCATTGGCTCAACCGATATTATGATGCCGGCCTGACCCAGGGGTATCAGATCCGATGATATTTCAGTATCAGACAGGCGCAGATTGGAAAGTACTGCCCCTCCCCTCTGGCTCATGCCATGTACTTCGGACTGCTTCAAATACATACCGCTATTAATGGCTGCCATTCCTATGCAGGCAGCGATTGACAAAATTCCCTGTCCGCCAACCCCGGCTATAATTATGTTTGTCTTCATGTTTGAAAATTTTTTCTTAACCGGCAGCTTTCTTTTTTTTCATGACTGCCTGTATGCATTCCCGTCTCGCAATTATTACCGAGACTCCCTTATATTCAATTTCTTCCTTAATAACAGCAACATTTTCAAAGTGATGTTTTTTAAGGGGATCGATAATTCTGATATGATCATGTTCCACCCCGATTCCTGCACAGATATTTTCAATCCTGCCAGTGGCAGCGGATGCTTGTCCGCCCGTCATACCGGTCGTGGCATTATCTGCGATTATTACGGTAATGGGAGATTTATCATTGACTGCATCGAGCAACCCGGTCATGCCTGAATGGGTGAATGTTGAATCTCCAATAACACAGACAGATGGATGCAACCCGGCATCGGCAGCGCCTTTAGCCATGGTTATTGATGCCCCCATATCAACGCATGAATTTATTGCGTTAAAGGGCTCAAGTGCCCCCAGGGTATAGCATCCTATGTCCGAAAAAACACTACCGGCGCCAAAACTGTCAATTACCACGTTAAGGGCATTGTACATGTCTATATGGCCACATCCCTTACACAGTGAGGGTGGCCTGTTCTTTACCACGGAAGGTACCTGCAGTCCTTCCTTTACGGAAAAGCCAGCTGCTCTTGCCACATGGTCAGGATTGAGCTCCCCGTCGCGGGGAAGAGTGCCGTCAAGGCGTCCCGTTATTTTATGGTCGTAAACCGGATATCCCCGCAGCATTTCCTCAACCAAAGGGTACCCTTCTTCAAGGATCAATAATTTTGCACATTCATTCTTTATTTTCTCAACCAGGTGTCGCGGCAATGGATATTGTGATATCTTCAGTACCGGGTGGTCCAGTTTTTTCTCGCCGAACACTTCCATCAGGTAATTATATGCAAGTCCGCAGGCAATGAACCCGGTCGATTTATCAGATCCTTCCGATAGTGAATTGAATGGCGAATTCTCAGATTCGCTTTCAAAATCCCTCTGGCTGTTAAGCAACACCCTGTAACGTTGTCTTGCAATGGCGGGCAGCAAAATAAACTGCCTGGGATCGGAAGGCAAAAGTATTTTTTTCTGATCGATTGGCTTTACCGGTTTTACAGCCGACCGGGAATGTGAAAGCCTGGTGGTTAATCTCAGCATTACCGGAACTTTATACTTTTCAGATAGCCTGAAACCATGAAAAACCATATCATAAGCTTCCTGCTGGTTGGCAGGCTCCAGAACCGGGATCATTGCAAATTTTCCGTAATACCTGGAATCCTGCTCATTTTGTGAAGAATGCATTGAAGGATCGTCAGCCACTGCAATTAAAAAGCCTCCGTTGACGCCTGTAATAGCAGAATTCATAAATGCATCGGCTGCAACATTAAGACCAACATGTTTCATGCATACCATGGTTCGTTTGCCGGCAAAGGACATACCAAGGGCAGCTTCCATTGCAGTTTTCTCATTGGCTGACCATTCACAGAAAATATTGTTTTCAGATGCTGTTTCAGAATTCTGCACGTACTCCATTATTTCGGTCGATGGTGTTCCGGGATAAGCATAAATGCCGGAAATACCGGCATCCATACCTCCCCGGGCGACAGCTTCGTCACCAAGCAACATTAGTTTCATGTACACAAATTAGTTTAATAATCAGAGATCTATATTTAAAAGGCAACTTATATTCAGCGTTTCAAACATATGGAGCCCGCATGGTTTTGTTGACGATGGTCGAAATTTAACCCTGCCAGGGTACTCCAAAATTAGTAATAATATCATGCAAAAAATATGTCATATATCACATAACGCCCAAAGCTCCCGACGGACCCCGGACGGCTATTGAAATAATGTGGCAGTGATTTTTCTTGCACCTCCTGCATTTCTGAATTCGCAAAGGTAAATGCCCTGCCAGGTACCGAGATTCAGCCTGCCCCGGGTAACAGGGACCGTCAGGGATACAGACAGCAGGCTTGATTTCACATGTGCAGGCATGTCATCCGGTCCTTCTATGGTATGTATATATCCCGGGTCACCCTCGGGCACGATTTTATTGATGGCATAAACCATATCCCTGGCAACGTCAGGATCAGCATTTTCATTAATGGTTAATGCTGCAGAGGTATGCCTGAGGAATAGATTAAGCATTCCGGTTTCCGGAAGGGGAACAAGTTCTTTTTCAATAATTTCTGTTATCAGATGGAACCCCCTGGAAAAGCGTGGTAAAATAATCTCATATTGCCTTATCATAATTTATTGGTTTGAGTTTAAACTCCTGCCCTGAGGAACAACCTATTCAGCAAAATGTTAATTTAATTGAGTAAGTTAATAATTTATAAACAAATTCAGACTTTTGCTGAATCTTATTAAGCATATAATATATTTTCTATATTTTTGTAAAACTCAGGACGGCCATACTTTTTGCCTGTCTTTAAGTGTTATAATGTATGACACAATTGCAAGGATTAAAATATTTGTTTTTCACCCTGCTTGTTTTTGCCATGTTAGCCGGTGTCAATGCTCAGGAAAAGAAGCCTTTGCAAATTAGCGGTATTGTCACCGATGAGTTCAATACTCCCCTGCCCTATTCACACATTATTATTCTCTCAGCCGGTAAGGGCAGCATAGCCGACAAACGCGGAAGATTTTCATTTATAGTATATCCCAATGACTCACTGTTTATTTCATCGCTTGGTTATAAAAGGGAAATACTTGTAGTACCCGACTCACTGGATGGCATACATTATTCGGTTGATATCCAACTGCAAAAGGATACATATGAAATAGAAGGAGTTACGGTATTTCCCTGGGCTACCTACGAGGAGTTTTCTGAAGCCTTTATTGCGTTGAACCTGCCCGAGGATGACTATGACAGGGCAATAGCAAATATAGCCCTCATCCAGACCTGGATGGAACTCGAAGGAATTCCTGCCGATCCGGCAGCTAGTTTCAGGATTGCTATGGGTGAACATTACAACCGCAATATGTATGCCGGGCAACCGCCCAATAACCTGCTCAATCCCCTTGCCTGGGGACGGTTTATCCAGGCTGTCAGGGACGGCAAGTTTCAACGGAAGTGAATTCACTTTTTTACTGCCGGCAATTTTTAAGTTATATTTATCCTGCAAAACAAAAAGCCAAAATTTGTTTCAGAAAATACAAAATTTTGACCTGCGGTCGATTATACATGCTATTAAAAGCTACTATTGCAATATAATTTAGATGTATAATTGACTTACAGGAGGAACCACTTCTGTGAATTTTCGGATAAAACAAATTGACCTGAAGGTCGATTTCCCATGCAATGTATTGTGCCCTGAAGGATTTTCACTTAATGGAAAATTCATGTACATTTGGACGTTTAACCGGTGAAAGCCGGTAAAGGCATTTTTTCGCATAATATCCAGCCAATGATTTTTTTCAGGACATTATTATCAGCCGGCATTCTGTTCCTGTTTACGCAAACCCCTGCTGGTGCGCAAAGTTCCATTATAAGGCTTTACGGATCCATCCATGATGAACAGGGTATCCCTGTGCCATTGGCAAACATCAGCATATCAGGAACTCCTTTAGGGACAGTTAGCAATGATAAGGGTGAATATTCGCTGGCAGCTCCCGCAAATACTGAACTCACCGTTATAGTTACAATCCTTGGATATGAATCCGCATCCAGGAATGTGAAAGGAACTGAGAATGAAAGGATACGCCTTGATTTTATTTTGGAAATTGCTTTTGAAGATATTTCTGAAGTTTATGTGTACCATGTAAGTGACCGTGAAGGCAGTCTAAACAGATTGGATATAAGACCTCTGTCTCTCCTTCCATCAACTGCCACGCCAATTGAAAGCCTGCTGAAAACCATGCCGGGAGTTACGGGAAGAAACGAATTCAGTTCCCAGTATTCGGTAAGGGGCGGTAATTTTGACGAGAATCTTGTTTATGTCAATGGAATTGAGATTTACCGCCCGCTTCTGATCCGTTCCGGGCAACAGGAGGGTTTGAGCTTTATAAATCCCGACCTGGTGGGTACTGTCCGGTTTTCAGCAGGAGGATTCAGTTCCCGGTACGGAGACAAAATGTCTTCGGTGCTTGATATCACTTACAGGGAGCCTGTAACATTTTCTGCTTCTGCCTCGGCAAGCCTGCTTGGTGCATCAGCCCATGCGGAAGGCATTTCATCAAATGGCAAGTTTAATCATATCAGTGGCTTACGCTATAAAACCAATCAATACCTGCTGCAAACACTTGATGAAAAGGGAGATTTTCAGTCCTCATTCATTGATTTTCAGTCTTATGCCAATTATCATGCATCGGAAAGGTTGAAGTTTTCATTTCTTGGTAATTATTCTAACAATAATTACGGTTTTGCACCAACTACAAGAGAAACGAGTTTCGGCACCTTTGATAATCCCATGCAACTGATGGTCTGGTTTGAGGGGCGCGATGCCAATGTTTTCGAAACATTTTCTGCTGCACTGACCAGTCACTACCGGCCCCGGCCCAACATGAACCTGAAACTTACAATGTCGGCATTTTCGTCAGTGGAAACCGAAACCTTTGATATCCGTGGCCGGTACCATCTAAACCAGATTGAGCAGCAATTATCTCCTGACAGGACCAGGGACAGCATTATGAATATAGGTGTCGGGGCATTTTTGAATCATGCCAGGAACTATCTTGAAGCCCGGGTGCTTTCAATATCACAACAAGGAGATATAACATACGACTTCAATAAAACTGAATGGGGCCTGAAAGTTGAGAAACAGCTTTTTGACGATAACCTCAGGGAATGGCAGGTAATTGATTCATCAGGCTACAATCTGCCCTATTCCGGAAAAGACATTGCTACCTGGCAGCTTATTGATTCAGAAAACACTCTGGACATATTCCGGTTTTCAGCATTTTTACAAAACACAACCAGGCTTTCGCCCGGAAATACTACTGTTGATATAAACGGGGGTTTGAGAACTACTTTTTCTGATTTCAACAATAAATTAATCGTCAGTCCGCGATCATCCATCACAATATACCCGGGGGGGGTCAATAACCTTGTTTTACACCTTTCCGGGGGTTACTATTACCAAATGCCCTTTTACAAGGAGTTGCGTGACGAAGCCGGAAATATAAACTTTGAAATACTACCGCAAAGATCCGTCCATCTTGTTTCAGGAGCCGATTATTTCCTTAATATATGGGACAGGCCGTTTAAAATCTCATATGAGATGTATTATAAATGGCTCTACGATATAATACCATACAGCATTGACAACATCAGGGTCAGGTATACAGGCATGAATAACGCAAAAGGATATGCTGCAGGCTTTGACACGAAGCTGCACGGAGATTTTGTCAGGGGCATAGATTCATGGATCAGCTTGTCGTTATTACAGACCCGGGAATCGGTGGAACTATTTAATGAAATTACGGGAGAACGGTCCTTTACAGACTATTACTCCAGGCCAACTGATCAGCTTTTCAATTTTGCTCTTTTTTTTCAGGATTATCTGCCAAATAATCCTACTTACAAAATCCACATGAAATTAATGTACTCCAGCCGCCTCCCATTCAGTCCACCAAAAACTCCTCCCTACGAAAAAATGTTCCGGATGCCGTCGTACAAAAGGGTGGATCTGGGTATTTCGAAAGAATTAAGCAACAGGCAAAAAGATCCTGAAAAAGGCCATATAGCAGGGAACTTCAGGAGCCTTTGGCTAAGCGCGGAGATATTCAACATGCTGGACATAAGGAACACGGTATCCTATTCATGGTTAAAAACTGTCTCCCGGGATCCCGGAATACCCGGTGAGTTTGCAATACCCGGCTACCTGTCAGGAAGACGGATTAATATCAAGGTCACAGCAAAATTCTGAAATTCTTGTTTTTTCCGGCATAAAGGATTATTACCAGGCTCCCTTTTGTAAAATGAAAAACTTGTGCTAAGATTGCATTCGTATTAAAAAGCTTTTAAAAATTTACTTAATCAATATTAATAAAATGACAACACAGGATTATATTAAAAGAGAGGAAAAGTTTGGCGCACATAATTATCATCCGCTGCCTGTAGTGCTTGATCGCGGAGAGGGGATTTTTGTATGGGATGTTGAAGGAAAACGTTATTTTGATTTTTTGTCAGCCTATTCTGCTGTTAATCAAGGCCACTGCCACCCTAAAATCGTCAATGCACTGATTGAACAGGCAAAAAAACTCTGCCTTACCTCAAGGGCCTTTCATAATTCCTGCCTCGGGGAGTATGAAGAGTATATTACCCGGTATTTCGGATACGATAAGGTTCTTCCAATGAATACCGGGGTGGAAGGTGATGAAACGGCATTGAAACTTTGCCGCAAGTGGGCCTACCTGAAAAAAGGAGTACCCGAGGGAAAAGCAAAGATAATCGTATGCGAGAACAATTTCCACGGCCGCACAATTACCATTGTTTCAATATCGACCGATCCGGACGCCAGAAAGGACTACGGCCCTTACACCCCCGGTTTCGTTACCATTCCCTACAATGATACTGCAGCATTGGAAAAGGAGCTGCAGGATCCAGATGTAGCAGGATTTCTTGTTGAACCTATCCAGGGAGAGGCCGGAGTGTTTGTTCCCGACCAGGGTTACCTGAAAAAAATATCTGATCTGTGTAAAAAACATAATGTGCTTCTAATTGCCGATGAGGTACAGACAGGCATAGCGCGTACAGGTAAACTGCTGGCCTGCGACCACGAGAACGTAAGGCCGGATATCCTGATCCTTGGCAAGGCACTCTCCGGCGGAGTTTTCCCGGTATCTGCCGTTCTTGCCGACGATGATATTATGCTCACCATCAAGCCAGGTGAACATGGTTCAACTTTCGGGGGCAACCCTGTAGCTGCCAGGGTTGCCATGGCGGCCCTGGAAGTTGTAAAAGAAGAGAACCTGGCGGAAAATGCCGAAAACCTAGGAAAAATTTTCAGGGAGGAACTCAGAGGTATCGATTCTGAAATGATTGACCTGGTCAGGGGGAAAGGACTTTTAAATGCAGTTGTAATTAAACCAAGAAAAGGCAAGACCGCAATGGATGTATGTTTGAGAATGAAAGAAAACGGGGTGCTTGCCAAGCCAACACACGGACACATTATCCGTTTTTCCCCCCCGCTTGTAATAAACGAAGCCCAGTTGCTTGAAGCAACCGGACTGATAGCCGAGTCAATAAAATACTTTGATTAAATAACCACCGGCTATTACTCCAATAAAAGGGCGGCTTTACAGCCGCTTTTTTAATTTTGCATTTTCATGCACCTCCTGGATTGGTCGCCGTCCCCGGCATATGAAATGATCCTTTGCCGCCCCGGAGTAAATTTTTCACCTAACTTTTACGGCTTTATCATATGTGTTATTGGTTCTGTGGAATTGAATGTTTAATTTTATGTTTTGGAACATATTATCAGGTCAGCATTACAAATAATTGTAGTGAACATTGATCATAGAACGGCGAGAGGAAAATTCTATTAACTTACTAGCACTATAAGACGATGGCAAATATACCTTATGAAATAAAAGATCAGATCAAAACCGGATTGGGCGAGTTCACCTTTTTCAGTTTCAAAAAGCTTGAAAAGCTGGGTCATCCTGTTTCACACCTTCCCTTCTCGATCAGGATACTCCTGGAAAATGCTATTCGTAACTACGATGGTTTTGGCATAAAAAAAGAAAATATAGAAACCCTGCTAAACTGGCAACCCGGCCCCAGCACCAGGGATATTCCCTATAAGCCGGCACGTGTTTTAATGCAGGATTTTACCGGTGTGCCTGCCGTTGTTGACATTGCCTCGCTCAGGGCGGAAATGTCAAGAAAAGGCAAAGATCCCGACAAGATTAGTCCACTGATACCGGTCGATCTTGTCATTGATCATTCCGTACAGGTTGATTATTTTGGAACAAATTCTTCCTATGAGCGGAATGTGGCAAAAGAATACGAAAGGAACGGTGAACGGTATCAGTTCCTTAAATGGGCCAGAAAAGCATTTGATAACTTCTCTGTTGTGCCGCCCGGAACGGGTATATGCCACCAGGTCAACCTTGAGTACCTGGCAGAAGGTGTAATTTCCCGCGACGGCATGGTGTTTCCCGACACCCTGGTGGGAACCGACAGCCACACACCCATGATTAACGGAATAGGAGTAATTGGCTGGGGAGTTGGTGGAATCGAAGCTGAAGCAGCCATCCTTGGCCAGCCGATCTATTTTATCATGCCCGAGGTAATAGGGCTTAAGCTGACAGGCAAAATGCCCGCCGGCACAACAGCCACCGACCTGGTGCTGACAATAACACATCTGTTGCGCAGTCATGGCGTGGTTGGCAAATTCGTGGAAGTTTTCGGCGACGGGGTTGGTACTCTTTCCGTGCCTGACCGGGCAACTATATCCAATATGTCGCCCGAATTCGGATGTACTGTTACCTATTTCCCGGTCGATGAGCGCACAATAGAGTATATGAGGCAGACAAACCGTCCTGAACTACAGGCAGATCTTGTGGAGCAATATTGCCGGGAAAATATGCTTTGGCGGACAGGCACTGAAAATATTCAATATTCACAGGTCGTTGAACTGGATATTTCAACTGTTGAGCCTACCCTGGCAGGACCCAGAAGGCCCCAGGACAAAATCCTCATGCGTGATGCAAAGGCAACTTTCAAGAAACATCTGCACTCGGACTTCAGTCGTGATTACATTAATATTGACGAGCGCGAACTTGGACGATGGAACAGTGAAGGGGGCAGTCCTTTGACCCGGGGAGTCGCTGCTCCGGAGACTGAAATAGCCGAAATAGAAACCCACAAGCCTCAAAATGGAATGAGGACCGTAGAGGTGTCAATTAATAATGAAACATTTACCCTGAGTGACGGTTCCGTTGTAATCGCGGCCATCACATCATGTACAAACACCTCCAATCCCAGTGTCATGGTTGGGGCGGGTCTGCTGGCAAGGAAGGCAAGAGAGCGCGGCATCAATACAAAACCATGGGTTAAGACGTCACTGGCGCCAGGTTCCAAGGTTGTGACAGACTATCTCCAAAATGCCGGTTTACTGGATGACCTGGAGGCACTTCGTTTTCATGTCGTTGGTTACGGCTGTACCAGTTGCATCGGCAATTCCGGTCCTCTCCCTGCTCATATTGCAACAGCGGTCGATCAGAACGAACTGATCGTGGCATCCGTACTCTCGGGAAACAGAAACTTTGAAGCCCGGGTTCATCCGCAGGTCAAGCTGAACTACCTTATGTCGCCCCTTTTGGTTGTGGCCTATGGAATTGCCGGAAGGATCGATATTGACCTGGTCAACGAGCCTCTTGCATGGGACCCCAATATGGAGCCGGTATACCTCAAAGATATCTGGCCGGAAAGCCGGGAAATAGCTGATGTGATGGCATCGGTGCTATCCCAGAAAGACTATGATAAAAACTACGGGGAAATATTCGATGGTGACGATATCTGGAAAAACATGAAAGTGCCTGGTGAAGACGTATATCAATGGGATAAAAACTCAACCTATATTAAGGAAGCCCCGTTTTTTAAAAATCTGAGCGCTGAGCCTGAAATACCCGGTGATATCGAAAATGCCAGGGTATTGCTGATGCTCGGAGACAGCATTACAACAGACCATATATCTCCGGCCGGTGCTTTCAGCACCAAATCACCGGCTGGCAGATACCTGCTGGAAAAAGGGGTGGAAAGAAAGGATTTTAATTCATATGGTTCACGAAGGGGAAATGATGAGGTTATGATCCGCGGTACTTTCGCCAATGTCAGGATCAAAAACCAGCTGGCATCCACAGAGGGTGGTTACACAACTTTCCTGCCTGCCAATGAGCAAATGAGTGTATACGATGCTGCCCAGCTGTACAAGACAGGCGGCACTCCCCTGCTTGTCATTGCGGGCAGGGAATATGGCAGCGGTTCCAGCAGGGACTGGGCAGCCAAGGGCACATTCCTTCTGGGTATAAAGGCAGTACTGGCCGAGAGCTACGAAAGGATACACAGGAGCAACCTGGTAGGCATGGGTGTTCTGCCGCTTCAGTTCATGGATGGCGAAAATGCCGCCACCCTGAAGCTGACAGGCAGGGAACATTTTAATATACAGGGTATTTCAGAGGGAATTATCCCCATGAAGGTGCTTGATATATCTGCCGGCGATGAGCAGGGCAATACAAAAAACTTCCGGGTTACGGCAAGACTTGATTCGGAAATCGAAATTGCCTATTATGAAAACGGCGGGATACTTCAGTATGTGCTGAGACAATTTCTTCATTCCTGAGGTGTTTTACCACACTGGCAGTCACCGGTCCGTTATTCTGATTTTCAGATTATGTTTTTGCTTTTCGGGTTGATTTTTTTTGAATGTTTATATTAATCTAAGCCAAATATTATGCAAAGGAGAAAATTCATTAAAAGGACTCTGGCCGGGGGTGGCCTTGCGAGCCTTTCTTTTGGCTCCATCTGGTCATCAGCAAGCCTGTTCAGCGACAAAGCCCTGCCCAAAAGGGTGCTCGGGAGGTCGGGAGAAAAGATTTCCATCCTGGGATTCGGTGGGATCATGCTGCGCAATGAATCGCGGAAAGCATGCAATGACATCATTGCCAGTGCATGGGATGCCGGAATAGATTATTACGATGTAGCTCCTTCCTATGGGAATTCAGAAGAAATGATGGGTCCGGCACTCGAGCCTTATCGTAAACGCTGTTTCCTATCGTGCAAAAGCGGACAAAGAGAACGAACTGGCGTTGAAAAAGAGATGCAGGAATCTTTCGCCAAACTGCATACCGATTATTTTGATCTTTACCAGCTTCATGGCCTCACGAGCATTGATGATGTTGAAAGGTCATTCGCCTCAGGCGGGGCAATGGAGGCCATAGTTAAGGCAAAAAAGGACGGGAAAGTGAGACTGATTGGCTTTTCAGCCCACTCCGAGGAAGCAGCCCTGCTTGCCCTGGATTACTATGATTTCGATACAGTGATGTTCCCGATAAATTTTGCCTGCTGGCACAGCGGTAATTTTGGCCCGCGCGTCTATGACAGGGCAGTGGAAAGGAACCTTGGCATCCTGGTGCTTAAATCACTGGCAGAGCGCGGACTCAGGCAGGGAGAGGAAAGGTCCTTCCCGAATGTATGGTATAAACCCGTTATGGAAGACCATCTTTTCGACCAGGCCCTTGCATTTTCGCTGTCCCGCAAGGTCACTTCAGTAATACCTCCGGGAAATGCCAGCCTGTTTCTGAAGGCACTCGACAGGGTACATCATTACCGGCCACTTTCAGCAGGCGAGGAGAAATCCCTGAAAAAAAGGGCAATGCAAATAGAACCCCTTTTTACTACTTGACTTTGCACCCGGTAGCGTGAAGAGTAAGACCTATGATGAGGGACTGCTAACCTGATCAACAAGATAGACGATTGATTTATGGGTTATCCCCGTATGCCAGCTTAGTCCGATCTCGCATGTACGGCTGTTTGAATAGCCCTGCCTGACCACCTCAGGAATTTGAGGTTTCAGATTACGTAACCCGTGTTTATTGAGCTCGGGCCGGGAAAACCCCCGGTCTCCTGCAAATCCGCAGCAATTGGCATCGGGCACGATAACTTTTGCAGCACACTTTTGAGCAAGATTGACCAGTTCCGCTTCCAGGCCCATTTTTTTCATGCTGCAAACAGGAAATACAGTAATAGTTTCGTTTACCGGGGCAATGACAAGATGGGGCAAGAGGCGGGAGTTAATAAATTCTACAGGCTCGAAGAGTTCCAGGGCCGGACCCATATTTTCCTTCATGGTAAACAGGCACGGACTCATATCGCAGAGAACAGGATACTTGCCTTCGCATGAGGCTTCCAAAAGTGCGGTTTCCAGTTCACGTGATTTTTTATTTCCGGCTTCGGTATACCCTTTACTTGAAAAGGCCATGCCGCAGCAAAGATTATCAAGGTTTTTGGGGAAAATCACATCATATCCCCCCTTCTGCAATAACCTGACCATTATTTGCGACAATTGCACCTCTTCCTTATAATCTTTTGAAACTCCCATAGAACGGTTTATGCACGAGGGGAGATATACTACTTTGCGGAGGCTGTCTGTATGCACTGTATTGCGATGTTTAATTCCGGCCGCTCCTGACGGCATATAAGGATTCCAAAGAGGAATTCTTTTGCCCGAAACTTTATGCAATCCCCCGGAAACTGCCTGCATAATTCCTGTGCCGAGTATGGTATGAAAAAAACCAACTGTTGATAAAGCCCTGCGTGCCGACGATGTGACGCGCTCCATATTATCAGCAACCCAAAGTGCTTTCCTGTTGCCGGCATTGTTATGTTCAGACCTGATCTTTTTTATCAGTTTCCCTGTATCTATTTTAACCGGACAGCTGACTGCGCATAAACCATCGGTGGCACATGTTGCATTGCCGGCATAACCGAAGGATTTTGCCAGCGATGCTGCAATATGGGGTTCCTGTCCGCTTTTCCCCAGTGCCGCCATCTCCCTGTAAACCACAATACGTTGCCTGGGTGTTAGGGTGAGCTCAGAAGAAACGCAGGACACCTCGCAAAACCCGCAATCCATGCACTTATCGACAATTTCATCGGCGGCCGGAATTGGTTTCAGATTTTTGAGGTGAATTTCCGGGTCGTTGTTGAGAATTACGCCCGGATTTAGCAGGTTCTCCGGATCGAATACCTGCTTGATATCCTTCATGAGTTTATAAGCTTCCTGACCCCATTCCATTTCCACAAAAGGCGCCATATTCCGGCCTGTTCCATGTTCAGCCTTAAGCGAACCATCATATTTGTTAACCACCAGATCGGCAATCTCAGACATGAGGCTTCCATATCTTTTGATTTCCTGCGGAGTACTGAAATCCTGGGCGAACACGAAATGCAGATTCCCCTCCAGGGCATGACCAAAAATGACAGCCTCGTCATAATGGTATTTTTTCAGTAATTCCTGGAGGTCAAGGGTCGCCCTGGCCAGCTGAGGGACAGGAAATGCTACATCTTCAATAATTACGGTTGTTCCGGTTTGACGTATTGCTCCGACAGAAGGAAAAAGACCCTTCCGGATTTTCCAGAGCACCATATATTCCAGGGGAATATCTGTGAATTGCACAGGAATCTCGGTTGGTATCGTACTGATGGATTCTGATATAACCTGTGTTTGCTTATATAATGCTTCCTTCTGACCGGCAGTGGTTTCCACCAGGAGTGCACATGCATTTGGCTGCAGCCCTTTGAGAAAGCCGGGCATGCCGGCCTCATTTTCAACCGATCGTAATCCTGCCCTGTCAATCAGCTCCACTGCAGCAACCGGGGCGGATTTTAACAGGGAAACAGCCATGCATGCTTTTTCAATATCGGGAAATATCATTAAAGAGCTCGCCCTGAAAGGATGTTCAACGACAGTATTATACCGTATCTCGGCTATGAAACCCAGGGTACCTTCTGAGCCGATCATAAGGTGTTCGATGATCTGAAACGGATCATCGAAGTCAACAAGGGCGTTCAGGCTGTAGCCAGTTGTATTCTTCATTTTGAACTTCTGCGTAATCCTTTCTGCAAGGGGAGCATTGTCCTTTACTGATGAAGCCAGACTGGCAATTCTGTCAATGAATTCAGGGTGTGAATGACGGAAAGCATCCCTTGCTGCCTGATCACCCGTGTCGAGCAAAGAACCATCGGCAAGAATGATCCGCATGCTGTCGAGCGTTTTATACGAGTTTTCCGCTGTGCCGCAGCACATTCCACTGGCATTATTGGCGGCAATCCCTCCGATCATCGCTGCATTAATAGAGGCCGGATCAGGACCTATTTTCCGCCCGTAATCTGATAATATCCTGTTTACATGGCCGCCAATCAACCCGGGCTGCAACCGGATCTTAAGACCATTGTCTTCAATTCGAAAATTTTTCCAGCCCTCACCGGCAATGATCAGCACTGAATCGGAGATAGCCTGGCCTGAAAGGCTGGTCCCTGCAGCCCTGAAGGTGACAGGAAGTGATAGCCTGGAGGTTTCCCTTAAAATAAGTGAAACCTCACTTTCATCTTTTGCTTTAATTACTATTTTGGGTATAAGCCGGTAGAAACTGGCATCTGTGCCAAAAGCCAGGGTATAAAGCGGATCGTGGAATATCCGGTTTTTATCGATCGTTGATGTTAACTTTCGATACAGATTAAGGTAGGCTCCGGTAAGCATTATAATAATTTTAGCAAAAAAATATTTATAAAGTTAACTCTTCATCGCTGGTAAAAAAAACCAATCACCACAATTCTGGCACAAAAACAAAGGCAAGCATCATACCCGCTATGCCTGCCATCAGGCATATAATTGCCAGCGGTATCAGGTTCCGTTTTATTAAATGACCCTCAACACCCGTAAGACCTACTGTTGCGCAGGCAGCGATGATGTTGTGCACGCCAATCATATTGCCTGCTGCACCACCCAGGTTCTGAAGGCTCACGACTATTATGCGGGAAATACCGAGCTGGTCGGCAATGGAAAACTGGAATAATGAGAACAGCATGTTCGATACCGTGTTTGAACCAGACATAAACGATCCCAATGCCCCTATCACGGGGGCTACCATCGGCCATGCTCCCTGAAAGAGATTCGCCATATATTGAGCCATAGCAATAGGCATGCTTATTATCTGATCGGGGTTATTGCCTGACTGCATCATAAGCCTTACCATGGGAACCGCAAACATCAAGGCAATAAACGGGCCTTTCATCCTTCTCAATGCTTCTGCCCATGCTACCCCAACCTGCCTCCTGTTCATTCCGAAAAGAGGAACACATATGAGGGCGACCAGCATAAAAGGCATTATACCTGGTATGTTCAACGGGTCAAAGTCTGTTGAAATGGTGGTACCGAATAAATTATCGGCCTGAAATTTAACAGATCTTATCCATTCATTAATTGGCAGGAACCTGACCCTGGATATAACAAGTAAAATGCCGATCAAAGCATAGGGCACCCAGGCCTTAAGTACTGAAAGATTCTCTTTCTCAGTGTCTTTGGTAATTGTTATGGTGCCGGTCCATGATTTTTCCCATTTGCTTTTTTCGGCAAAATTCCAGTTTTTTTTGGGAGTAAGAAATCCTGCCCTTGTGGCCGGAACAAGTATCAATAACCCCGTTAGTCCACCCAGGATACTGGGAAATTCCGGACCGAGAAACACTGCAACTAAAAAATACGGAACGACAAAGCACAAACCGGCAAAAATGGCATACGGCCAGATGGCAAGACCTTCTTTTATACTTCTGTTTTCCCCAAAAAACCGGGTCAGCATTGCAACCATGATCAGCGGAAGAAAAATTCCGGGTATCAGATGCTGCAAGGCAGTCCAGATTCCTACCTGGTGTATGAACTGGCTGTAGGTCATGCCCTGCTGGGCCAGTGCAGTGATAATTTCATGGGTATTAAGAGAAGTGCCAACTCCAATCAACGTGGAAGTCCCCACCGCACCGAAGGATACAGCTGTGCTGTTTGCAATCAGCGCCACCATGACAGCAGCCAGTGCCGGAAAACCCAGTGACAACAGCAATGGGGCTGCGAGAGCTGCAGGAGTGCCGAAGCCCGCTGAACCTTCAATAAAACTGCCGAACAGCCATGCTATTATTATGGCCTGAACCCTCCGGTCGGGCGATATGTTGGTAAATCCCCTGTTAATGGCCGACAGTGCCCCGCATTCGCGCAGTGTAAACAGGAAGGCCAGTGCACCGAATACAATTATAAGAATTTTGAATGCAATAACAACACCATTTACTGTTGCCGCAGATATCCAGTTCAGAGGCGTATTCCATACAAACCAGACAAGAAAGAGGGCAATGGCAAATGCAGCGGGCATGGCATTTTTCGCTGGCCAGCGAAAACCAACCATCAGTATGAATACAGCTGCGATGGGCATTACAGCCAGTAAAGCCAGTAGTCCTTCCGACATCACTACCATGAATGCGGGTTCCGGCGACCATGACTTGGAAGATCTATTCGGGTCCTGGTAGCCGTGTGGACAGATTTTTTAGCGGTGAACCTTGCCGTAAGGTATTGTCCCAGATAAAGTGTCCCGGTTATTGTGTTATCCTTTAACGTGCCCGAGAAGATAAACAGGATCTGATTTCCCGGGACCCTGAAGTTGCTTCGCATTTTGATCTGACTGCCTTCAATCGTGCCTGCCAGGTCCTGTTTTGAATAAGTGCCGACATGAAAACCTTCCAGCCAGTTGCCATCCTGGTTTTCTATGCATATTTTATGTTCTGCATTGCCATTATTATACTCAACAGCCACATCCCAGAAACCTGTAATATCGCCGGCGGGGCGTTCCATTGTATCGGACTTCCTGCTGTGTTTCTGACTGAGAATATTGTATATCCTGTCTCCTACAATTTTATCTTCCCCCGGCTTCATTACATATGTATTAATGCTTATAGATGTTGTGCCGGAATCATGATCACTCCGGGCTCCAATGGCTATCCTTGGTTTGTTTTTGGCAAAATCCTCGGCTACCTCTTCGCCTGTAATGTTAAGAACGTCAGGATCCCAGGTAATCGTCATTGAAGCCGTACGGTTATTTAACCCTCTTGGCTCGCGTATATCGATATTGATGCTTCTGATATCTTTAATACGGTTTGATATGTTGTTCAGCCAGGACATCCATGTCTTTTCAATTGCGTCATGATCACGTTTTACCCATGCCTCGATGGCAGCCAGCATTCCTATGAATTCCATCCTGTCCACCTTATTGTCACGGCCGGGTCCCTGCTGGGGAGAACTTGCCTGCCATGCTGAAAGAAGTATGTTTTTATCGCCAAGTGAAATACCTGCACTCTGTGGTCCGCGCAGTATTTTTCCCCCGCTGTATGTAACGATTGTTGCTCCTTTTTCCAGGTGCACGTTGGGGATGGTAAGTATTTCGGCCGCGGCATCAACTAAGATTGGTACGTTTGCCGGCTTTGCAATTTTTGCAATATTTTCGAGTGAAAGGGGACCGGAAAAAAATGACTGGGGGCCCGTGTAAAGAAAAATCATTGCCGTGCGCGGACTTATTGCATTTTCCAGTTCTTCGGGTGTATCTACTGTAATTATGTTGACCCCTACGTTACGAACAGCATGGTCGTATATTATGCGTGAATACCTGGGAAAAATAACATCAGTCTTTTCAAACCCGGTTAGATCGGGCACCCTTATTAGTTTTTCCGGGTCTCCACCGGTCACACATGCTGTAGTGATATGTTTTAGTCCGGCAGCAGCCCCTGCCGAAACAAATCCCCACTCTGCTCCGGTCAGTTCACCTAGCCGCTTCCCAACCGCCATTGCCAGTTCATCCATTTGCACAAAATGGGGATAAGCATATTCCATTGCCTTCATTACCTCGGGCAGTTTAATGGATCCTCCTATAACGGTGAGGGTTGCCCTGCAATTGATGACCGGCTCAACGCCGATGGACTGGTAGATGTCCGGACCAATTGAGAGGGCTCCTGCAGAGTATCCTTTTTGAGCTTCCTCAATATCCATCAGGCTGAAAGGATCAGCAAACAGAGATTCTGAAGCCATAACACTTCCTGCAAACGGTATTGCAGACAAACTTTTAATCATTTGCCTTCGTTTCATGATTTTGATTTTTTAAGTAAGTATCCAGAATGAAAATGTAGCGAACCATTATCACGGCACCAGATGCCGGACAGGCAAACAGTGTTTTTGGATAACATCCATTAATTTGCCTACCTTGATACCGGAAATGGCAGTAAAGGCTCTGACAGGCCGTTAAGATCATAAGCCACCCTGCCGGCTTTAATTGTCACTTCGCATTCAAACCTCGTGTCACCCTTAATTTTCCTGAAACGCGGATCAAAAAAGCCAAATTCCCCCTTTCGTATCCTCAAAACAGTCAAATCACCTTCGGCCCCTGCCGAGAGGTGCCCCAGTTCTTCCCGGTTGATTACCTGCGCAGGCTTCCAGGTTACTGCCTCAATAACATCATTTAAATCCATCCCCAATGCAATAAATGAGCCCATCACATTCAGGATGTCCTTCATGGCGGTATTCATACTGCCTCCATGCAGATCAGTACTGATCACATCGGGATAAAATCCCGCCTCGATAGCAGGAATGGCGTGGTCATAAAAGAAACTTGCACCTCCGAACCCTACCTCCCAAATGATACCCCTTTTTTGTGCATCCTTAACAAAAGGCCGGAGCCTGCCGGTCTCAGGATCAATTATAGATTCTCTTCCCTGTCCCCCTCCTCCATAGGTATGTGAATAGATGTCCCCGGGTCTGAGTTTGTCCATTACAAGCTCTTCAAGTGAAAAACCCATCGATCCAAAGTCAATCATTACCGGAATATTGCCCGCCATACTACTTGCCTCTATTGCCCGGTCTATAGGTGTCCATTCAGGGTAAGCATAATGTGCAACCTTAATGCCTACAATATGATCCCTGTACCTCCTGGCTACAATTGCAGTTTGCCTTGCATCCATATCACCCAGATTTTGAGCCCATGCACCTCCGCGCATCCCCTCACCCAGAATATGAAGAAAAGCCAGTACTCTGGTTTGTGCCCGGTCAATGGTCTGCTCCTTAAAGGTTGGAAATGATTTCCAGCCCGCACTTCCTGTATCAACTACTGTAGTAACGCCTGTGCGGAAGGTAAAACCATCAGGGGGCAATGCATAAAAGCTGTTTCTCAGATAATTGCCCGGTTCAGTGCCGAAAAAATTATGGGTATGCATATCAATAATTCCGGGTATCACGTAATGACCGGATGCATTGACAACCTGAACGGCCTGACCGGAATCGATATTCTTTGCAACAAGGGCAATTTTTCCGTCCTTTATGCCAACATCCATTGTTTCATCAATCTGATTTTTAGGATCAATAACATGTCCGCCTTTTACTATTATGTCATACGACTGGGCTAATGAAACCGAAATATTAAGCAGGGGAATAAGGAAAATTAAAAGCAAAAATCTTTTCATCATTTTCATATTATAGTGAAACTAAACGTTAATTATCCGCAATAAAGTAAAGCAAAATATTGTAAAATGACAAGTCGCCGGAAAAAGTCGCGGGAAGCCTGAAAGCGCCTTGTAATATGACTGAGGCGCAGGTCGTGTATAAGTGCCTCAATGCAATCCTTTTTACCGGGTCAGGCAGTGAAATCGTTCATATCTCTATACCCAGGCAGGGAGCGTCAAGCGGCACATTGGCAAATCCTCCTGTTACCATAGGCTGTTTACCGGTCATTGGCACCATATCATTCCACCAGGGCGTGTCGACATCGGGTGCTACAGGCACAGGAAATTTTGAGTGGCGGCGGCACAATGCACGTTTGCCATTAAAGCAATGGGTGTGCCGGCCTGATGCATAGCCATTGTTATACCAGCCTGTTCAGCATAGTCGCCGATCCTCTTTGTTTCCAGGAGTCCGCCGGAGGTTACCAGGTCAGGATGCACAATATCAACCGCCCGCTGACAATAAGCTCCCTGAACCCGTCCAGGGCATATATATCCTCCCCTGTCATGGTGGGGGTTTCAATAGCCTAATCGAGGCCCTTCTCGGTAACCTGGACCTGTGTAGTTTTATAGTTCCCTTACCCAGATATTCCGGAAGCTGACAAGGTCGCCATGATCCTGCAGCCGGATTGGCAATTTGTCTTCATGTTTGGTATATGTGGGCAGTCCTATGTATTGCGTCGAACCCCAGATTTCAACGTTATTCTGCACCAGCACGCCGTTATGGATCACTGTAACCCTGGCCGGATGGGTTACCCTGCCCTGCTGATTGAATCTTGGTGCTGTAAAAATAATGTCATAGGTCTGCCATTCGCCGGGCTTTCTGCAGGCATTTACAAGCGGAATTGCCTGTTTGTAAACCGATGCTGCCTGGCCATTCGGATAAGTGGGGTTATCATAAGAATCAAGTACCTGGACTTCATACCTGTTCATAAAAAACACGCCGCTGTTGCCACGGCCCTGCCCGTCGCCCTTGACAACTTCCGGGGCTCGCCATTCAAGGTGGAGCTGTATATCGCCAAATCCCTGCTTTGTCCGGATATCTCCCGTGCCGGGTTCAACTGTCACCGCTCCGTTTTCTATTTTCCATGGTGCTGACTCACCATTGGGTTTTTCCCATTCTGTCAGGCTGGTTCCGTCAAAGAGAATTATGGCATCAGACGGTGGCGCGGTGCCTGCCCCGGGGGTGACAACAGGAGGTACAGGTTCATGTACCTCGGTTACTTCGGGTATACTTTGGGCTTCCATAGTCATAGTAAATAAGAATAAGATGGCTGTTAGTAAAATTGATTTCTTTTTCATATTAAAAGGTATTTAAAGTTAATAGTTTTTTGCCGGTATTAAGGAAGGGAATTTATATATACAAAGAAATAAAAAAAATCCAATCCTGAACCTTCCCGGGCAACAATATTGGCATAATGATTGATATTTTGTAACTTAAAGATTTGTACATTTATCGTAACTGACTGCGGATTGCCTGTGAAAATATTTTCGATATCTTTACAAGTAAAATTCGTTAAATCAAAAATCCGATATGAAGGCTTTGCTGATATTTCTGCTTTTAGCATTGAATATGCATCCTGCAGTTGCCCAGAACTATGACAGGATGCGGGAGAATATGGTTCGGCGCCAGATACGGAACAGGGGAATTGACCATAAGCCCACGCTGGAGGCTATGCTAAGTGTTGAAAGGCACCTGTTTGTTCCTGCCGGTCAACAAGCCAGGGCTTACGATGACGGCCCCGTCCCTATAGGTTACGGGCAAACGATCTCCCAACCCTATATTGTAGCCTATATGACACAGCTTGCCGATCCGAAACCAGGCGACAGGGTGCTCGAAATAGGAGCCGGATCGGGCTACCAGGCAGCTGTTTTGGGAGAAATCGTCGAACAGGTATACACCATCGAAATCATTCCCGAACTTGCTGCCCGGGCCAGGGGCCTTTTGCGGGAGCTTGGCTACGACAACATTGAAGTACTGACGGGAGATGGTTATTACGGACTCGAAAAACATGCACCATATGATGCCATTGTGGTAACAGCTGCGGCTGAATATATCCCTCCTCCCCTTATCGCCCAGCTGAAAGACGGTGGTAAAATGATCATCCCGGTTGGCTCACCTTTCCTGGTTCAGACTCTTATGCTGATAGAAAAAAAGGGAGAACGGATAACCACGACCAATCTCATGCCGGTACGGTTTGTTCCCTTCACAAGAAGGAACTGATCCTTAACCGCAGCAGCCGAAAATTTTCATTAAATGTCAAAAAGGATATACCTTAGTGTTGGTCTGCTTTCTGCTTCAATTATCGCATTTCAGCTAACCCTGATGCAGCTGCTTTCCATAATCCAGTGGAGCCATTTTGCCTACATGGTGATTTCGGTTGCATTACTGGGTTTTGGAGCCAGCGGGACTTTGCTGGCTCTTGCAAGAAACTGGTTTGTGCGAAACATTGAAATCAGCCTTCCTGTCCTGATGATCCTTGCGGGGATCTCGATGAGCCTTATTATGCTGGTCTCATCAACTGTGTTCGGCAGTTTTGATTCATACCTGCTTTTTGTTGACCGCAGTCAGATTGTCGGACTGGTGGTTGCCTATTTTGCTTTCTTTGTCCCATTCTTCTTCGGAGCCCTGGCTCTCGGACTGATGTATATTCACTATATTGAAAAGATTGGTCCTCTTTATTTTGCCGACCTGCTGGGCTCGGGAATAGGCGGTTTAATAATGCTGCTTATGTTCTGGCTGTTTTACCCAGCACAGCTCCCTTCGGCCATTGCATTTTTCCCGGTAATTGCCGGCATCCTGATACTCCCCATAAGACTCAGGCTGAAATTCATTGCTCCTGCAATTGCGGCCTTCATACTTCCCGGCATACTCGTGTTTTCGCCCCCCGCGCTGCCGGTGTCGGAATTTAAAAGCCTCTCCCGGGCAATGAACCTGCCCGGTGCCCGAATAGTCATAGAAAGGAGCAGTCCCTACGGTCAGATCGATGTAGTCAGGTCTCCGGCACTAAGGTATGCTCCCGGTCTCAGCCTTACATACCAGGGAACCGTTCCGGTAAGGGATGTGATCTTCAGCAACGGAAACTGGTTTGGGCCGGTAGTTGAGTGGACAAGGACCGATACCAGCCACTTTCTTGACTACACCACCAATGCACTGCCGTACCAGATAATCCGGCCCTCCAATGTTCTGTTACTGGACTCGGGAACAGGTCTCTTTGCCGCCCATGCCCTGACGAGAGGTGTTGGCAACATTACCGCAGTGGAACAAAACCGTATTGCAACCGGCCTGCTTAAAAATGAACTTGCCGGAATGATTGACTCAATGTACCATCTGCCTGCCATAAATCCGGTTAACCTTCATTCCCGCAGTTACCTGCTGAAGGATGACAACCTTTACGATCTTATAATTCTGCCCACATCTGAATCATTTGGCGGCACCTCCGGCATAAATGCACTGGAGGAGCAGTACATACTAACCAGGGAGGCACTGGATGAAATGTGGAACAGGCTCTCGGACGATGGAATGATTGCCGTGACCGCCTGGATGGACTACCCTGCCAGAAACACCCTGAAACTGCTCGCAACCCTGGTGGAGACCCATGAAGCCAACAGCGATTTGCCGGTTGAAAATCATCTGGCTGCCATAAGGGGATGGGGCACCATCAGTTTTATTTTAAAACGATCGCCGCTGACCTTACCGGAAACTCAGGCAATCAGAAATTTCTGCAACACAATGTACTTTGATCCAGCCTTGCTGCCTGATATAACCCCTGGCGAAAGATCGGTGTACAATCAACTGCAGGATGACGAGTTTTTTGAATACATTGACAGAATAATGGCCAGGGGCCGTGAGGATTTTTACCGGGAATATGATTTCAACATAAAGCCCTCCACTGACAACATACCTTATTTCTCGCAGTTCCTGAAGCTTGGACGTTATGATAAAATGCAGGATATGTTTGGTCAGTCCACCGTCCCGTTCCTGGAAATCGGATATCTCGTCGTGCTGCTGACTTTTTTACAGATCACTGCAGCAGCAGTGATACTTATACTGCTTCCATTGCTGGTGATTGGATGGAAAGGCAGCGGAAAATTATATACCGTGCTGCATTTCAGCGGTATCGGGCTGGGATTCATGTTCCTTGAAATAACACTTATCCAGCAGTTCATACTGTATTTCGGCAACCCGATTTATGCGGCAGCTGCTGTTCTGAGCGGCATGCTCATATGCTCCGGGGCCGGCAGCCTTGCATCCTCGAGGCTTAGTACCGAAAAAGGTGATGTGGTTAAAATACTGACACTGGTTATTTTCTTCATTATTCTCTATATTATTCTGCTCGTGCCCCTTTTAAGGATCACAATCAATTTCCCTCTCCTTGTGAAAATATTTTTCTCAATACTCTTCATTTCTCCCGCAGCCTATTTTATGGGAATGCCATTCCCTCTGGGCCTGCGCAAACTTTCGGGCATAAACCCCACCCTCACACCATGGGCATGGGGAATAAATGGCTGCCTTTCGGTTATCAGCACTGCCCTTGCAACAATAATTGCGGTCGAAGCCGGTTATTTATGGGTCATGGTGATAGCAGCAATGTCTTATGGACTTACACTGGTTGCCAACCTGATTAAAACCTGACAGAATACCTGCGTCAGGCTTTTTGGCAAAATATCGTGATAACTAAATTAATTGATTACTGAACTTATTTGAATTAATATGATAATGTTCCGGAACAGACTGAAATATTCTTCCAGGTTTCTGTTTATCCTGCTGATAATGCTTGCATGTTGCAAGCAGCCTGCAGGGAATGCTGCCCATCGGAATGAAGATGACAAAAAATATGAAGTACTTATTGTACAGCAGAGATGGCACACCGGGATTATCTTTAATACCCGGGATGTTGATCCACAGATCTGGCCCGAGATAGAACGTTACACAGACAGGAGATTTGTGGATGTAGGTTGGGGAGATGAAAAATTCTGGCAGGTAACCGGCGATCCGGTGGGCCTGGCCGCCCGGGCAATGTTATTTCCCACCAGTAGTGTTTTGCAGGTATTTGCCTTTAACACCCAGCCTTCCAGGGCATACGGCGCCGAAAGCAGGATTCTCAGAATACCCGTGAGCAGTGAACAGTTTGCAGATCTCAGCCGTTTTGTGAATGATTATTATCTGAGAGACGAGGAGGGAAACATTCAGCGCAGTACTGTATTTGGAGAAGCTGAGCACTTTTTCCTTGCCAGGGGGAAGTATCATCTTTTCAGGACCTGCAATACCTGGGTGGCCCGCGGATTTAAACAGGCAGGCTTTGATGTGCGCAGCTTCTGCGTACTTAATGCCAACCAGCTTTTCCGGCAATTAAGAGATATTCCCGGCGCTGAATTTATGCAGGAATAAGAATATTATCACCTTACCGGTTGCAGAGGATTGGTTTCCCTTATAAAGATAAGGGCATCATAACGTTGAGGAAGTATTGTGGGGACATAATTACCGGCTTCCTGCCGGGGATTGTAAACCACCCCTATTGCCCTGTGTCCTATGAATTCGTTTAACAGGGGATGGTTCCGGTCCTTATCATCGAATATCAGGTAGAACTGCTTATGACCTAGTTGGGCAAAAATATTCTCATAGCTGCCATCAATCCCTTCAGGAACCCTCATTCTTTCCATACGTGAACCCCAGCTGCTGCCTGCGTTAACTCTTCCTGTATTTGTGCTGAAACCGGTAATAAACACCTTGTCGCGGCCAAGGTCCCGGCGGCTCAGCCGACCGATATTTACCATATCCTGATACCTCATGGTGGTGGCATCCGCATCACCAACGTGAGTGTTGTGGGCCCATACAATTGCCCTGGAATCATCGCCATACTTATCCATCAGTCGCTGCACAGTTTCCCACATGTGGGTGGCGCGGCTGTTCCATGATCCTGTATTGTCGGTAACGGCAAGCCGGAAAAAATCCTCGGCATTCCTGACAACCCAGGCATTTTGTTTGGCACGGAAAAACTTCCTGGCATCCTTCCCGTTCGATTCCTGAGCCAGGCCCTGTAAAAGTTCCACCACTTCACTCAACTCTCCTTCACAGGAGGGATGCCCCCTCCCTGTTACCGCCCTTGCGTAGACCCACTCATCCCTGTCATAATTGGCAAAACACTGCAGGTTACGGCTTATTAAAGCATGGTGCTCAGGTAAATATTTACCGGTATATTCAATAAGATCATCCATCGCATCCCACTGGCCGTAAACGTCCATGCCATAAAAACCCACCTTTTCATTATCGGGCAGGTTTTTGTTATAATCCCGCATCCATTCAGCAAGTTCTTCAATATCGCTGTTTGCCCACATCCATTCGGGCCATCTGTCAAAGTCCAGCAGCACTCTCCTGGCTGAATTCCGGGCTCCCGGGAGATCCTTAACGTACTTATTCAACCTGTATATCGAGGCCCAGTCGCCTTCCACGGCAACAAATGAAAATTTTTTTTCGGTTATCAGCCTTTTGGTTATTTCCGATCTCCACCGGTAGTATTCCGTTGTGCCATGAGAAGCCTCTCCCAGCAAAGCGAGCCGGCGGGATCCCGCAAGCGCTATAATCTCATCAAGATCAGCGCCACTGTCGACCGGCACAGCCTTGCCGGAAAAATAATCAACCAGTTCATCGGTTTCCGAACATGCACTGTTTGTGGGTATCAGCAGCAACAACAGGGAAATTAAATTAACAATAAGGTATTTCATTTTAAACGGGGGTATTAATATGTTTTTCGGCGCATTACCGGCCGCTTACTTTCACAATATAACAAAAACATAACAAAACATGAAATATTGCCGGATTTCATCACATTTAATCCCCATGCGGGCGGATTATTCGCTGGTGATATACAGTATCATGTTGATCCATGTGAATAAAGTATGGTTATCAGACTTATAATCAATTATTTGATAAGTCATGTATTCGTATTCGGTATTTCACTCACATGAATGTCACATCAGCCTTTTTTTGCCCAAAGCGAAATACACTGCATGTGAGATCGATTTTAACAATGTGTTACAAATTTATGATACGGTTAATCTGCTTTTCAATCCATGGATCACCCATGATTTATTGACCTGCGGTCGATCTCACATGCAATAAACTTAACATTTATGATTACAAACTGGATGTGTCATTCATTGCATTTTGTGTTACACCGGAACATGGGTGATTCATATTAAAAAATTCAACAATCTGTGGAGGATTTAAATATAATGTATATATTTGCATCCTAAATGCATATTTATGCATCATGAATATTAAACAAGCAAATTAATGAACAGGACAAAACGGCTTCTGGAAATTATAAGGCTGATTAAAAATAACAGAATAAGCAGTCAGGAGGAATTGCTGGAAATGCTTGTGAAAAACGGTTACAACTTTACCCAGGCAACCCTGTCGCGCGATCTGAGGCTGCTTAAGGCCGGTAAAATATCTGACAATGAGAAGGGGTATATATATATGCTGCCGGGTGAGATCACGGATAATATTTTTTCAGGGGAGAATCTGGATGACACAATCACACGGGGTATTCTTTCAATCGATTACAGCGGCAATATGGCTGTCATTAAAACAATGCCCGGCTTTGCCAGCGGAATTGCCCTGAGGATAGACGGTATTAAGGCGTTTGAAATTCTGGGAACAATTGCCGGTGATGATACTATCCTGGTGATTGCCCGGGAAGGTATCAGCAGGCAGGCACTTCACAGGGTCCTTACCACAGCAATACCCGGGGGAGTAAAAAGCTGATGTTTACCCTGTTTTAATATCGCAGGCCAAACCTTTTTATTTCATAATGACACACGAATATAAAAACATTTTAAGTAAACAATTTCACACAATTAATTCTTTATTAAACAATCAGGGATAAACAAAAAATCCTGAGCAACAAACGGGCTAAACACTAATAAAAACTAAAATTTAATGATTACAGACAGGAAAAAAATTGTACTGGCTTACAGCGGCGGTCTGGATACTTCGGTAATCCTGAAATGGCTGATTGATGAAGGTTATGAGGTTATAGCCTATATTGCAGATGTCGGACAGGAGGATGACTTCACCGAAGCCCGGGAAAAAGCCCTGGGCATTGGAGCATCGAAAGTATATATTGAGGATCTGAAGGAAGAGTTTGTTACCGGTTATATTTTTCCGGCAATTAAATCAAATGCTGTATATGAGAGCCGGTACCTTCTTGGAACTGCGCTGGCAAGGCCCCTGATAGCAAAAAGGCAGATTGAGATTGCCGACCTGGAGAATGCCGGCTATGTTTCCCATGGCGCAACCGGGAAAGGAAATGACCAGGTACGGTTTGAGCTGACATATTACGCCCTGAACCCGAAAATTAAGGTTTTTGCCCCCTGGAAAAACAAGGAATTCCTGGAGAGGTTCAAGGGCAGAACAGATCTGTTGAATTATGCAGAGAAAAATGGAATACCCGTTAAGGCTACATTGAAGAAGCCCTACAGTGAAGACGACAATCTCATGCATATCAGTCATGAGGCAGGCATACTCGAGGATCCGAAGTTCAAGGCAGGCAGTGATATTATTTCAAGGATCAACCTGCCCCAGAATGCCCCTGACCGGGAAACCCATATATCCATTCAGTTTAAGGACGGCGTACCGGTAAAAGTTGTGAACACCGATGACCAGACAGTTATAACCCGTCCGCTGGAACTGTTCCAGTACCTCAACCAACTTGGTGCGGAAAACGGCATCGGCCTGCTTGATATGGTTGAAAACAGGTATGTGGGGATCAAATCAAGGGGCGTTTATGAAACACCCGGTGCGGAGATCCTGCTTAAAGCCCATATGGATATTGAAGGGATAGCTATGGACAGGGAGGTAATGCGGCTGAGGAACATGTTATCTCCGGTGTTTGCTGAGATTGTTTATAACGGCTTCTGGTTCAGTCCTGAAATGGAATTCCTGATGGCCGCGATGAACAAAAGCCAGGAACTGATCGATGGCGTGGTTTATCTGACCCTTTACAAGGGAAATGTAATGATAGACGGTCGGGAATCTCATAGTTCACTTTATGACCAGGATCTTTCGAGCATGGATATAGAAGGAGGTTTCAATCAGCAGGACAGTGAAGGTTTTATAAAGATAAATGCAATCAGGCTTATGGCTCATCACGCCATTACAGTGTCAAGGGAAAAAAACTGATTCCGGCGGATACAATTCATTGCAGTTATTCCTTAAAATACAGAACAGCCTTGCTCCGTTCGCGGACCAAAACCTGATCGATCTTAAATAAATTATATTATGAAGTTATGGGACAAGGGTATTGATGCCGATAAGCTGGTTGGTGAATTTACTGCCGGCAAAGACCGGGAAATTGACCTTCAGCTGGCCACATGGGATGTGCTGGGAAGCATTGCCCATGCCAGGATGCTGCAAAGCATAGGCCTGATTACCAATGACGAGTTGTCATCCCTGGAGGGTGAGTTGAAAAACATCCACAGAAAGATCAAGGGCGGTGAATTTGCCATCCTTGATGGCGTTGAGGATGTCCATAGCCAGGTAGAATTAATGCTCACTGAAGCTCTTGGAGAAACCGGTAAAAAGATCCACACGGCCCGATCAAGGAATGATCAGGTACTTCTTGACATGAAACTTTTCGCAAGGGATAAGCTAAAAGAAGTTGTTCTCCGAATCAGTTCGCTTTTTGATAAGCTTGTGTCGTTAAGCAATATGCACAGGGACATGCTTATGCCAGGGTATACACATATGCAGATAGCCATGCCGTCATCATTCGGGTTATGGTTTGGCGCATACGCTGAAAGCCTGACCGAGGACCTGATCCTTCTCAGGGCAGCCTACAAAATTACCAATCAGAATCCCCTGGGTTCTGCAGCCGGCTTCGGATCATCTTTTCCCTTAGACCGCAGGCTGACTACAAAGCTTCTCGGCTTCCCGGATATGCATGTGAACGTGGTAAATGCACAGATGAACAGGGGCAAAATGGAGAAAACCATCGCTTTTGCCCTTGGATCGGCGGGTTCAACCCTGTCAAGGCTGGCAATGGATATCTGCCTTTACTCGGGGCAGAACTTCGGTTTTATCAGTCTGCCTGATGAATATACAACCGGGTCAAGTATCATGCCCCACAAAAAGAACCCTGATGTATTCGAGCTTATTCGTGCCAGGGGAAATAAACTCCAGGCGCTCTCATACGAAATATCACTTATCGGCACAAACCTGCCTTCAGGATATCACAGGGACTTCCAGCAGATAAAGGAAAGTTTTATTCCCTCGTTTGATATGCTTCTTGATATGTTGTCAATAACTGAAATGGTAATAGGCAAGATCAGGATCACCCCCGGTATAACCGATGACAGCAGGTATCAGGACCTGTTCAGCGTTGAAGAAGTGGACAGACTGGTGATAAAAGGTGTTTCGTTTCGGGAGGCATATCGCCAGGTTGCTGAAAAAATAGCCAGTGGCACCTACCGGGCAGGTAAAAAACCTGACCACACCCATCAGGGCAGCATTGGCAACTTGTGCAATGACCTGATAATTGAAAAGAGGGACAGTATACTGGCGGATTTTGATTTTGAAAAAACAGAAAATGCCATAGAAAATCTGCTTGACCTAAACACACGCCAAAAATGAAGATCGTTATTAAAATAGAAATAGAAACTTTGCTGGACAATGCCGGAGAACTTTGTCACGGCAAGCTGGAGTCTCTTGCTATGATTAGTGCCAACCTGCAGAACTCCGGGGCAAGGGTCATGATCGTCTCTTCCGGCGCAATCGTCCTCGGTGCGGCAAGGCTCGGGCTCAGCAGCACACCTGCCGGCATAACGGCCAAACAGGCAACAGCCGCAGTTGGCCAGGTAGAGCTGATCAAAGTATACCAGAAACATTTTGAGAATTTTGATCAGATGGTAGCCCAGATATTGCTGACCAGGGATGTGATTGACAACCCGGTTCGTAACCTTAACGCAAAAAACACCCTGGCCAGGTTGATGGACAGGGGTATAATTCCCCTTATAAACGAAAACGACTCGGTTTCAACCAATGACATAATTCTGAACGACAATTATCCAATGGCGCTGATCGTCACAACCCTTACGGATGCCGATATGATAGCGGTGAACACCGGCAGGGAAAATAAATTCCTGCTTATATTCCGCGACAGTTCAGCAATTCGTGAGGTAACGGGGGAGGAACTGCTGGATATCTCCGAAAACATAAAAAGCGGCAAGATCAGGATAGAAAAAGATATTGAAGGATTTAAGGAGTTCTCAGGTAATGTGGGACTTAATTGACATATAATTTAATATATATAAAGGGAAATGGAGAATGAGG
>SLJO01000176.1 GCA_007135095.1 Bacteroidales bacterium
ACAAATGTTAAACATCTCTCTCTTACCGTTGGTATCTTATTATTCCACCGGTATATACAAATACCTGTTAATCAAAAAACAAAGCTTTGGAATATTAACCTGGCCGGAGGGCACCTGACCCTTATTCAGGATATCCCATTGTCTGTGATAATATTACCCGCTGACCGGGCCTGAGTTTGAACACTTCCCTCATCATGTCCCTGTCCACCTGCCCGAGCACGCACGTACCAAGGCCTTCAGATGCGCAGAAGAGATAGACATTCTGTGAAATGAATCCAACATCAGTTGCGGAGTAAAAATCCCGTATATCATCGCTTGCGTCAGTCATCCGGTCGTAATCGGCCACATAAATCAGGGTCAGGGGAGCTGTATGCACAAAATCCTGCCGGCCGGCATATTTCCTCAAATCGTCAGAACCCTTTTTCATTAATGAATGGTTTTCAGCATTATATACAAACCATCCGTCAGCCATCACAACATAAATATCAAAGGTATTCCAGTTACGTGCAGCAGGTACCGTCCGTTTGCCATCCGGGCGATTAATGCCATAGGCGGTCCATAACAAATTTGAGACTGTCTGCAGGTCAATCTCCTGACTGGTGTAGTCACGCTGACTTTGTCTGAGGTTAAGGGCTTCAAAAAGAGGCATTCCCCCGGAAGTCCGGGGTTCAGGAAGCTTCACTGTTTCAGTCTGCGAAAAGGCAGAGCAAACAGAAAAAATAATAATCAAACAGGCACTAAATGCTTTTGTATTCATAACGGGTCGGGTTAAGGTTTCATTTCAATCCTCAGCCAGTCAGCATTTTTTTTATCTCCTCAACAGAGGCGGTACGGCCCTTGAGCATAACTTTACCGTCGACCACCATAGCAGGCGTCATTGCTACACCATGACTCATAATTTCCATCATATCATCAACTTTTACAACTGTGGCTTTAAGATTCAGTTCAGCCACAGCTTCCCTGGCTGCATCTTCGAGCTTCTTGCATTTTGCACATCCGCTGCCTAATATTTTAATTTCCATAATTTTATACTTTTAATAGTTATTATTCTACTTCCTGAAACAATTAAAAGTTCGTTCGTTGACCGTTATCCTTTTTTGTTCGCTGTTTATGGTTTGCTCGGTTTTTCGTCCACATTTTTGCTGGCGGTTTATTTGTAGTCCCCTCGTGCCGTTGACCGTCATCCCTTTTTTGTTCGTTGTTCGTTGTTCGTAAAATAACGAACAAATATCAAAAATGTTTCAGTAATTTCAAAATGTATCGTGACTTTTTTTTGAAAACCTCAGGAGTCCAGCAATGATTTCAGCAATATCCTTGCCTCTTCCCAGCTTTCTTTATTCAGGCAGTATTTAATACGGGGTGCGCTGATCTCCCCCTGGATAAGTCCGGCTTTTTTAAGTTCCTTGAGATGCTGTGAAAGCGTGGATTTGGCAATAGATAGTTCCTGTGTCAGGTCACCGCTGTAACAACATGTTTGTTTTTTTAAAAGCTCTAAAATATAAACTCTTACGGGATGACTGAATACCTTGGCATAAATTGAAATTTTCTTTTGTCGGTCGGAGATTAGGTCTTTTTTAACCTGCATAATTGTGATATTAATAGAGTTTGAGCCTTGATTTAATTTTCACCCGAACTGACTGAAAAGAGCCCCCTGCAGTTATGTTTGAATTGCAAATATCACTTTTTCCGGGTTATTATTCAAAAATTTCCCTCAAAACCAAAAGTGATTTTATGTGTCCCATCACTGGTATATGAAACCGGTAGTAGTCCAGTATTCCGTTTAGCAGTATATTTCTTGATGCTGAATTAAGCCTGATACTGTCCATATCCTCAAATGAACATTGCAGGAGATCGTGCAGGGCGTGGCTGGAAGGCGGTTTTATAAAAAGAGGGTGCGAAGGCTGACTGGCAGTAAATCTGGCATTTTCAATGTCGAAAAAAGCTTTATCCGAAGAGTAGTTGTTCTGTGGAGTAAAGCCCAGGTAACGGGAAAGCCCAAGTAAAAACAGGAGGTGGAAATTGGCATATCCTTTTTCTGAAAGATCAAAAATCCTTATAGCATTAATGAGAAATGAAAATAAATTGGGATTTGGCTCCTCTTCCTTTAACGTCCGGTAAAGAATCTCAGAAATAAACAATGCAATTGCATTTTTGACGGGATGATATGGTATGGAAGAGAAGGTCTCATGCAGCCTGATCTCCTTGGTTCTCTGTAAATCACGGGCCTGTTTTATATACACCTCCATTTCCAGTATGGAAAGGTGCTGAAGAAGATTGATCCGTGCAGATGATTTTTTCCCTCTTGCCCCGCTTATCATAAATGACATCCGGCCGAAATGCTCGGTATAGATATGCGATATTACACTGTTATCAGTGTATTTGATCGTATGGATAACCATTCCGCGGGTTTTATGGATCATGTCAGTGAATAAACATCAGTTTGGTAACATGCGTTTGTGAGCCATCCGGGCTTGATATAAAAACCAGGTATACCCCTGTTTGTACGCGGCGACCACGGAAATTACGGCCATCCCATATAGCCTGCCCACCCAGGGAAACAGTTTCATAAACCAGATTGCCGCTGATATCGGTAATTTTAACCACCGAGTCTTCTACAAGGCCGGTTACTGAAACAGGTCCTTGATAATTCTCCCTGACAGGATTGGGAAAAACATATACTTCATCAAATGCAGGGCTCGGCGATGTAGCCCCCCCGCGAAATGAAACGACTCCGGCAGTTGTACCAAAGAACACCTCGCCTGTGGCGGGATCGACTGATATGTCAGTAATTGTATTTGAGAGCAGCGGACTGTTCTGTCTGGTAAAATGGTGGATTTGTTGTTTTCCGTCAGAAGAAACAAGGAACACACCCGATTTTTCAGTACCAAACCATTTACGGTCGGCCCCGTCAACTGCAATAGAGGTCACTGTTTCATTATTGAGAAGATATCCCAATTCGTCACCTTTTAAGCCGGAAACAACCACGCGATGGGCATGAAAATTTTCTTCCGTAAACACCCTGGCTGGATTATAGTATACCACTACCCCATTGATCAATCCCACCCAGATAAATCCGTTCCGGTCTTCAGCGATTGAAAACACATCGTTGCTTATAAGATCATTATCTTCATCTGTAATACTCAGTTTCCGGGTAAGGTCACCGGAGCTGTTATCCATACTCCGGTTGTTGTCAAATATGAACAATCCTCCGCCCCTTGGAAGTAATACCCATTTATGACCGGCTTCACTGATAATTAACTTACCTGTGTGACTGTGATCTATAAGTCCCCCGTAAGGGAAAGACACCCATTCTCCGTTCGCCTTCCTCACCGAAACAGGCTCCGGAACTCCGGAGTTCGTGACCCACATATTCTTCTGATCGTCAAAAGCCATTCCTCCTATGCGGATGTGATTGCCTCCTGGAATTATCGACCGAAGGGAGCTGTTGCTCTCATTGAATAGTGTAATAAATTCTCCGTCACGGTATTCGGCAATTCCGTATCCCCACGTTGCAAGCAGATGAGTTGCAGGATCATCAGGATGTTCCTTTACATAGACCACATCACTAACATCATAATTTAGCCTGCTTGTCCATGAGCCTTCCTTTAAAATGCTGTATTCACCGTTCAGCCATAAATTGCCGTGTGCTGTGTTATAACCCCCGGCGGCGAAATAGGTTCGCTTGGGATAGGCAGAGATTGAAAAAATCCGGTTTGAATAAGGACCCGGAGGAGTCAATACATCGAAAATCCCGCTGGCCCGGCGCACCAAACCGTGAATGCGGTCTGCTATCCAGACATTACTGTCATCATCTATCTGTACACCTCTCATCGCCACTGCCCATAAGCCATAATCATCAATTTTTTCAACAAGTACCGTGCCCTCGCTGTATATTTCGGTTACCGATTCCTTTATTACTGAGAGATGTTTTCGAGATGTATTTAACCTGACCGGGTTGCCCGAGGATTCAGTAAAGTAGCTCCACGAATCCTCCTCTATCATCAATGAAGCGTAGTTTCCCGAAGTTGTCATCTGAACGGCATAAAGCCTGTGATCAAACCAGGCAAGAGATAAAAACAGAGATCCTGGGTCCGGCAAAAAATCCAATCGGGTCCAGTTTGAAAAATCCATCAGGTTCGATGCATTTATGTCTGCCATGTAAAGGCCCGAGGAAGTTGCTGCATAGAGATTTGTCCCGTCAAATGCCATGTCGTTAACCGCTAGCCCCTGTCCGCCTTCGCCCAGAAAATACGTTTCACTTATTTCATTCCGTTCAAGATTTACCACTACCACTCCGAAATTACACGACAGGTAAGCCTTTTGTCCGACAAAAATGATATTATTAACACTTTTTGTACCAGGCACCGTGCTTCGCAAAATATCAGAAAGGTTAATTATTTTATTGTTCCTTAGAATATCCAGGTTACCATTTGCATATCCGATAATCAGCAGCTGATTCTCTTCAGACCATTTTATACTGCTGATATCAACATCCGAAAGACCATTGACTTTGGAAAGCTTCTCAAGGCTGTTGTCCCTTTTTCTGAAAACTATCAGGCCTCCCCCGGCAGAACAGTAGACCACATCTTGTGATACGGCGACATGTGTGGCACGCCGGTATGAAAGGTGATCGCGCCAGGCACCCACAGGCACACTGCCACTGGCCGGCTTCCAGCATAATAACACAAGAATAGTAATCGTAAATAACCGATGCATCTGAATGATGATTGAATTGTAAATCGCTCCAGTGTCATTTTAGAAGATCCTGCCTGTTGCTTAAGAACTCAACCAGCTTGCCAAATGCAATGGAGCGGTGACTGATTTTATTTTTCTCATCCAGGCTCATTTGAGCGAAAGTCTTGCCATACCCGGCAGGAACAAAAACAGGGTCGTATCCGAATCCCTCTTCACCACGTTTCTCTTCTGTTATCTCGCCCTCCACCGCACCCTCGAAACGATATTCCTCTCCACCAAGCAGAAGTGAAATAACAGTGCGGAATCGCGCCTTGCGGAAATCCTTTCCTTTCAGCAGGCTCAACAATTTTTCGATGTTAGCTTCCGTAAGTGCTTTCTTACTGCTAAATTTTATGTTCTCCTCTATTTCGGCAAAACGGGCAGAATAAACTCCCGGTTGATTATTGAGGTACTCAACCTCCAGACCGGAATCATCTGCAAAACAGTCTACCTTGAATCTTTCGTAAATATAGAATGCTTTTGCTGATGCATTCTCTTCAAGGGTCGGATAGATTTCCGGTATTTCTTCATCGAATCCAAGATCCTTCAGATACTTTATTTTGAAATTCTCACCAAGGAGATGATCGATCTCCCTGACTTTATCTATATTACCTGTCACAAATACAAGTTCCATAAGTTAAATTATAACTATACAATAAAAAAACAAGGACAGGATATCCTTGTTCAAATAATTTAATTCAGCGGAAGGCGTCAGCCTCCCATTGCAGCAAAACCGCCTGTTGTCAGTCCTATGCGGGGATTAATGCACATTACAGGAATTTTGGCACTATTGGCGATAATATACTGCTCATCGGCTCCCATTATATAATCAGCAAGTCCAATGTTTTTAGTAGTCATAATAACAATAATTTCCGCCTTGATCTGAATGGCATAATCAATTGTTTCCCTGGCAAATGATTTTTTGCCGGGAGCAGTTATTATGTCATATTCCACATGTTTCTGATCGAGTATCTTTTTTGTGAATAAAATGTTTGTATTCACTCCCTTAAGTAGTCGTTTATCAGATTTCTGGGGCTTTATTATATGAATTTTTGAATTGAAATGCTTATGCAGATATACAAGCCAATTGACTTTTTCCTTGTCCTCCCTGCGAAAATCAATTGGTAATACGATATGTTTAAACCTGTTATTATCAGGTGGTGACTGAACTATAACAAATGGAACCTTGGAGCTGACTATAACCTTAAGGGCCCAACTGCCTGTGAGTTTCTGCATTCCCCTGATCCCATGGGTGCCCATAATGACCATTTCAGCATCTATTTCATCAGCTATCTCACCAAGACTCGAAAAAATAGTGCCATAACGGACTACTGCATGAGGCTTGATGCTGTACTTTTTAAATAGTTCAACTGCCTGAGCATCCAGTAACGCTCTTAGCTTGGTTACTTCGTCTTTTTTCCGGGCAATATGCACAAGGTAAACCGGATTTCCATCAATCTTTGCAATCTTCACCGCGTGCTCAAGGGCATATTCTCCTACCGGGGTAAAATCCCATGGAACCATTAAAGGCTTGACCGTATTTCCCATAATTGTATGTTAAATTAATTTGACACCTGAAAATATATAAATTCAAACACAACACTGCTGGTAATTGCCGCAAAGGTATAACCGGGCTCAAAACATATGAGCATTTTAATATATGTAGAGCTCCGTATGACCATAAAAAATTATTATAAACATATGAAATATTTTAATAGCTATCACTAAATTTAAATCTTTATTTTAAGTCCTGCATCATTTAATACTCTTCGCATTACTAATAAATTCAGGAGTCACGGTTTCAATTAACATAAGACTTACCATAACCCGGTCAGATTCGTCATTACTTTTTCCGGCATCTTTACAGGGGAATTTACAACGGCCGGAACTAAATGTTTATAGTGAATTTGATTCTTGCCTTTTCTCAGATTATGATTAAATTTGGCAGAAAATTAAATGGCATGGAAAAAACTGACTGGAAAAACCTTCCCTTTGGATATACCAAAACAAACTATAACGTGCGTTGCTACTACGCCGATGGGAAATGGGGGGATCTGGAAATATCATCCAAAGATCATGTCGATATCCATATGGCATCCACCTGTCTGCACTACGGTCAGCAGGCATTTGAAGGCATGAAGGCATTTATGGGTAAAGACGGAAAAATCAGACTGTTCAGATGGCAGGAAAATGCAAAAAGAATGGCCAGATCAGCAGAAGGTATTTTTATGGCAACGGTTCCGGAAGAACTGTTTAAGGAAGCAATTGTAAAGGCTGTTCTGCTCAATAAAAGTTTTGTCCCTCCCCATGGAACAGGTGCTGCATTATATATTCGCCCTCTTCTTATTGGTACAGGAGCACAGGTAGGAGTTAAGCCGGCTAATGAGTACATGTTCCTGGTATTTGTAACTCCCGTCGGACCATATTTTAAGGAAGGTTTTAATCCTGTTAAAATTGCAATTGAGAGAGGTTCTGACCGTGCAGCCCCGCTTGGAACCGGGAATATTAAAGTTGGCGGGAACTATGCGGCAAGCCTGCGGGGTGTCATGAGAGCAGTCAGGGCTGGTTACGGGTCTCCCATGTACCTGGATGCCAAGGAGAAGAGGTACGTTGACGAAATAGGTGCGGCGAATTTCTTTGGAATAAAAAACAACACTTATATTACGCCTAAATCAGAATCCATTCTTCCCTCAATTACCAATAAGAGTGTAATGGCTTTGGCTGCAGACATGGGTATGAAAGTGGAGTGCCGGCCAGTTGATATAAATGAGCTGGAAAGTTTCGACGAGGCAGGTGCCTGTGGTACTGCAGCTATAATCGCACCTATAGGCGAAGTGCATGACCCGGAAACCGGCAAAACCATTAACTATTGCAAAGATGGTAAGCCAGGGCCGATTTCAAAAAGTATCTATACTCGTTTGCTGGGAATACAGTTTGGTGATGAGGAAGATAAATTCGGCTGGACAGAAGTTATTGGTTAGAACCTGGACATAACGAATCACCCGGATTAATAAATGTATATATGAAGAAGGAAACAAAGGCAGTAAAACGACGGCTGAGGAGCTCTTACTTTGTCTCCATTATCAGTATATCCTTGCTGCTGTTCATTGTCGGGCTAATGGGTCTGTTAATTCTGAATGCCAGGAAACTGTCGGAATACGTCAAGGAAAACATCGGTTTTTCTGTGATTCTTGAAGAAGATATTAAAGAGGTTGATATCATACGTATACAAAAAAGTCTGGACGCCACTGATTACGTAAAATCCACCAGGTATATCACAAAAGAAAAAGCAGCCAGTGAACTGGAAGAAATGCTTGGGGAAGATTTTATTAGTTTTTTGGGATACAACCCCCTGTTGCCGTCAATCGAGGTAAATCTTTATGCAGCCTATGCAAATCCCGACAGTATTTTGATTATTGAAAATGATATTCAGGAGTTTTCACACGTGCAGGAGGTTTATTATCAAAAATCACTGGTACACTTAGTAAATGAGAATGTTCGCAAGATAAGCATGTTTCTTGTGGTATTCAGCTTCTTGCTGTTTCTTGTATCCATATCTGTAATAAATAACACCATCAGGTTATCAGTTTATGCCAGGCGGTTTATAATCAACACCATGCAACTGGTAGGGGCCACCAATGCATTTATCAGAAAGCCCTTTCTTTTAAAGAGTGCTGTTCATGGATTGTATGCAGCAATTTTTGCAAATATCCTGATGCTTGGGGTAATCTATATGGCCCAGAAAGAATTTTCAGAATTATTTGGTTTTCAGGACATCCATACCATTGGACTGTTATTGTTGTCAATCATCATTCTTGGAATAGTAATCAACTGGTTATCTACCTTTTTCGCAGTAAGCAGATTTCTTAGTTTAAAAACCGATGAGCTGTATTACTGACTTAACAACTGCAAATAAATTACTTACCATACATGGCCAAAAAAAAGAAAGAATTACCCCGGACCTTTGATTTTCCCTTTTCCAGGGAAAATTACCGGTTAATAATAATTGGAATCGCAATAATCATTTTCGGCTTCATCTTAATGATTGGTGGAGGATCGGACGATCCAAACGTTTTCAACCCTGAGATATTCAGCTTCCGCAGAATAACCCTGGCGCCAGTGGTGTCGATGTTTGGTTTTGTATTCCTGATATATGCAATAATGAAAAAGCCCCGGGAAAGTAACCAGGTTCAATAATGTGAACCTGAACTCTTCAGATTCATGAGGCTGGAGCCACTCACCGGAAATTTGCAATTCCGAAAAATCATTATTTTACCGGGGCACAAATTGACTTACCCGGGATTCAGAGGGTTGGCCCTAATGATATTTTCAATATCTTCATAAAAAATAAAAAATCAATGTGTCCTCGCAAAAAGCTTTTTGCCAAGTATTTAGCACAGTATTATGCCTATGAGTTGGATTGAAGCATTAATACTGGGCCTTCTGCAAGGCCTTACCGAATTTTTGCCCGTAAGCAGCAGTGGCCACCTTGAACTTGGGAAAGTAGCCCTTGATATTGAGGCAAAGGAAAGTCTGACCTTCGCTATCATTGTCCATGCAGCAACTGTTTTAAGCATAATTGTTGTGTTCTTTAAAGATATTCGCGAACTTCTCACCGGACTTCTTAAGTTACAATGGAATGAATCTACGATCTATTCAGCCAAGATCCTGGTTTCTATGGTCCCCGTGGGCATAGTAGGTATATTCTTTATGAGTCAGGTAGAAAGTGTGTATACCGGCAATATTGTTTTTGTAGGAAGTATGCTGCTTATCACTGCAAGCCTGCTCCTTCTTACCTACCTCGCAAAATCACGAAACAAGGATGTGACTTTCCTGGATGCCTTTCTGATTGGAGTAGCCCAGTCTGTTGCCGTTCTGCCGGGCATATCCCGGTCCGGTGCGACTATTGCGACTGGTTTATTACTTGGTGTAAGGAAGGATCTTGTAACAAGGTTTTCCTTCCTTATGGTATTGGTCCCTATTATTGGGGCAACATTTTTTGATATTATCAGAACAGCTGAACCCAATGAAGTTGCAATAGGAACAATTCCACTGCTTGTGGGATTTGTGGCTGCTTTTCTTTCAGGGCTTTTTGCCTGCAGAGTTATGCTTGAAGTGGTAAGGAAAGGAAAGTTGATTTATTTTGCTATATATTGTATCTTTGTGGCCTCAATTGCGATATTCCTGGGTTAAATATTTCAGATGTCAAGTACGGAAACAAACACTGACCTTCTAAAAGGGGGAATAATTCTTATAAATAAGCCTTACCGCTGGACTTCCTTCGATGCTGTCAATAAGATACGATCAATTCTAAGAAGGCATTACGGTATACGAAAAATTAAAGTGGGACACGCGGGAACCCTTGACCCTCTGGCCACCGGACTTGTAATAATCTGTACGGGTAAAATGACAAAAGAAATTCACCATTTCCAGTCGCTGGAAAAAGAATATATTGCAACCATCGAACTTGGCAAAACCACTCCCTCCTTCGACCTTGAAACACAAATTGATAAAGAATTTGAAACTGCACACATAACTACCGAACTTATTGAAAAATCCCTTGAAAAATTCACAGGTGACATTGACCAGATCCCCCCTCTTTTTTCGGCTAAATTCATTAATGGCAAAAGGGCATACAGTCACGCAAGAAAAGGTGATGATATGGAACTTCCGGCTTCGCGCGTAAGTATAAGAGAAATGGAAATAGAAAGGTTTGCCCCCCCGGAACTGATGCTTCGCATAGTATGCAGCAAGGGAACCTATATCCGGTCCCTGGCCAGGGATTTGGGTTATGACCTGGGAAGCGGAGCATACCTGGCAGCATTAAAAAGAACCAGAATAGGTGAATATGATCTATCAAAAGCAGTCTCCCCTGAAGAATTCGAAAAATTATTCGAATAAATAAAACAAAACTGACGTTAATACCTTTTAGGTATATCGATAAAAGAATAAGTTTGAAAATATGATGGAAAGAATGAAATTATCACGCTATAAGTTTACTTTACCTGAAGGCCTTATTGCTAAACACCCGTCGGCAAACAGAGATGAATCAAGGCTGATGGTGTTTCATCGTGAAAGCGGAAAAATTGAACACAGGATTTTTAAGGATATTATGGAATACTTTGACAATGGAGACGTAATGGTTTTCAATAATACCAAAGTATTTCCTGCCAGGCTAGTGGGCAATAAAGAAAAAACCGGAGCTGAAATCGAAGTTTTTCTTCTGCGGGAGCTAAACAGGGAACAACGGCTTTGGGATGTCCTTGTTGATCCGGCTCGAAAAATAAGGATTGGAAACAAACTATATTTCGGTGAAAATGACATGCTTGTAGCCGAAGTGATCGATAATACCACTTCAAGGGGCAGGACCCTGCGTTTTCTTTATGACGGACCTTACGAAGAGTTCAAGAAAACTTTATACAATCTGGGTGAAACACCACTGCCCAAATTTCTTCGTCGCGAGGTCGTTCCCGAAGACCGCGAGAGGTACCAAACCATTTTTGCAAAACACGAAGGGGCAGTCGCAGCACCCACTGCCGGCATGCATTTCAGCCGGGAACTGCTCAAACGGCTTGAGATAAAAGGTGTAAATTTTGCCGAGATAACACTTCATGTAGGACTTGGAAATTTTCGCACTGTTGATGTCGAAGACCTGACCAAACATAAAATGGACTCTGAAAGGATTATCGTTACAGAGGAAGCAGCCAATACTGTCAACGAAGCCAAAGAGAAGAGGACAAACATCTGCGCTGTAGGCACCACCGTTTTGCGAACACTCGAGAGCACAGTTTCAACAACTGGATTGCTGAAGCCATATGACGGGTGGACCAATAAGTTTATCTTTCCTCCCTATGAACCTTCTGTTCCTACATCGATGATATCCAATTTTCATCTCCC